>DASQMW010000070.1:0-12039 GCA_035645295.1 Archangium sp. | reverse complement strand
GGGCTCGCGCAGAGGCAGCCCCATGATGACGGGAGGCCCGTCGGGCCGTGCGGCCTCGGGCTCCGTCTTGATGAGTCGTGTGTCGAGGCCTTCCTCATAGAGGAAGTGGCCCGTGACGAGCGGCAGTTCCTCGCGCTCGGGGTCTTCCTGGCCCGGATCGGTGTCCGGGAGGGGCCCGGTCACAGAGGTGCTCTCGCGAGGGGGTGGGGCCGCGGCTTCCGGCTTGCCCGCGCTCACCGTCCCCGCGAGCGCGAGGAGGCGGTTGGTGGGCGTGCCCGTCATCGTCGGGCTGAGCTTGGACTCGTCGGCGGCCGCCATCGGCACCGGGGACTTCCCGAGCAGGCCGTCATAGATGTCCAGGAGCTGACCGCGGATGAGGCCCGCGTCGAGCCACTGCTCGGCATGGGCCCGGGCCTGTTTCCCGAGGGAGACGCGCCGTGGCACGTCCCGCGCCAGCGCGATGAGCTGGTCCGCGAGCGCCTGCGCGTCACCGGGCGGATAGAAGACGCCGGCGGAGGAGGGGACGAGCTCCCGGGCCACGGGGAGATCCGTGGCGAGCACCGGGCGGCCCGCGGCGAGGTACTCGGACACCTTGGAGAGGGCGCCGCCCTGCACGCGGTTGCGGTCCACGTCGTCCAGCGGCAGCACGCCCACGTCGGCGAGCGCGAGCACCTTGGCCACGTCGTCATGGGCCACGGGTGGCTGGAACTCGACATGCTGCTTGAGACCCAGCTCGGAGACGAGATCCTCCAGGTGCGGCTGCCAGTCCACGTGGCGCGCGCCCACGAGGGTCAGCCGGACATCCACCTCCCGCACCGCGAGTGCGAGTCCCCGCAGCAGCCCAGCCAGTCCCTGCCAGGCGACCTGGCTGCCCAGGTACATCAGCCGCATGGGGGTGCCGTCCGGCGAACCGAGCGCCTCGGGCGAGTAGGGCCCCAGGTCCACCGGGGCTCGCACCACCTGCACGGCGTCGTGGCCCACTCCCAGCGAGTGGATGAAGGAGCGCGTGGTGGGCGAGCCGGTGATGACCCGGTCCGCGTTCATCAGGCAGAACAACTCCTGGCGGCGGACCTTGGAGAGGAACTTCCGGTCCCCCTCCAGCTGTGGGTGCGTGTAGCGCAGCTCCTGCGAGGGGAAGCCCTGGGCCTCGTAGACGAGCCGGTAGCCGTAGTCGCCCTTGAGCTCGCAGAGAGCGTAGCCGCCGAAGGGGTCGGTGAAGTGGACGAGCGCGTACTCCTCGCTCTCCAGTTGGCGCCGCACGGCGCGCTCGAAGGACTGGATGCGCGAGGCCAGGTCTCCGGCGCCCACGGGCACCCGGAGCAGGCGCGCGCCCTGGTACTTCTCGATGTGCGAGTGGTCCGGCGTCTTGACCGAGAGCACCACCACCGAGAAGCGATCGGGCAACGCCTTCAAATACTCCGTCAACCGCCGCGACGAGCCAGAAGGGCCGGGGAGGACATCGAAGCCGCACAGCAGCAGTCTGGGCAGGTCGCTCAAGACGGACCGGAGGATACAAACTCAACTCCCGCCTTGTCACCGCCCCTGGCGATTCCCGAGGTATGACCACGAACAGAAGTGAAATCGCTCGTTGACCCCTGGCCCCTGGCGACCTAAGCCGAGACCTGCCTATGGCCGATTTCAAGAGCGTCACGGTGGAGTACCTGCGGGAGCTCGCGCGCAAGCATCTGGGACGCGGGCACAGCAAGCTCAAGACCAAGAAGGACCTGCTGGCGGCCCTCGCGCAGCGGGTGCCCCGGCTCGCGAAGCTGGCGGGCGTCGAGGAGGAGGAGCGGGGGGCGGTGCAGGAGACGGCGCGCCCGGCGGAGGGGAATGCGAAGGTGAGTGGGGCGCGCAAGGCCCCAGTGGCCGTTTCGGCCGCCTCGCGCACCGAGAAGCCCGAGGACCGTCCGAAGGAGCCCGCCGCCCCATCGCCCGTCCTGCCCGGCGACGACGACGAGAAGACCCCGGTCCACCTCCCGCCGCGTCCCGCCGAGGTGGTCAACTTCCCTCCCAAGCCCAAGACGCCGGGCCGGATGTCGATGGACGACGAGCCCACCCTGCCCGACCCGATGGAGCCGCCCGCGCCCCCGGAGGCCGCCCCGCCGGAGGCCGTCCCGATGGTGCAGCATGCCGCGGAGCCGCTGGTGGAGGGCTTCTTCGTGGCCCGCGTGGCGGGGGAGCAGGAGGCTTTTCGCCACCACCTCACCGAGGCGCAGAACCGCCGGCCCCGCGAGGCGCTCGGCTCGCCGGACTTCGATGAGCGGCTCGGCGAGCTGCCGATGGACTACGAGGACGACACGGCCCTGCTGCTGGCGCGCGACCCGCGGACGCTCTTCGTCCTCTGGGACTTCAGCGCCGAGGCCCGGCAGCGCGCCCTGGACGGGCTGGAGTCGCCGCGCGCCGTGCTGCGCGTCTATGACGACTCCGACGTGCTGGTGCGGATGATCGACGTCGCGCTCGAGTCGCGCAGCTACTACATCCACGGGTTGCCGCCCGGCCACCCCTACCGGGTGGAGGTCCACTTCGTGGGCCGTAGCGGCCGCTCGCGCCGCATCGGCCACTCCTCCAACCGCGTCTTCCTGCCGCCGGGGGGCCCGTCCGAGGACACCTCGGTGCGTTACCTGCGCATGCCGCCGGTCGCCATCCGGGGCGCCAACATGGAGTCGGTGGCCGCCACCGCGCCCACCCGGAACCCGCCTTACGAGGAGCGCGAGTACATCATCTGGCGCCGCGTGGCCCTGCCGGGCAGCGGTGGTTTCGAGGACATTCCCGAGCTCCATCGCGAGCGCACCGGCCCTGGCGCCTCGGGCGAGGGGCAGGACTACCTGCAGGTCCGCCGTGCCGAGGGCTCCTCCGAGCAGCCGTGGATGGGTTCCTGGGGTCCCGCCGGCTCCTCCGAGCAGTGGATGGGTTCCTGGGGTCCCGCCGGCTCCTCCGAGCAGTCGGGAGGGGCGCCGGTGGAGGCCGGGCCCGCCGAGTCGTGGTGGATGCGCTCGCAGGGCCCGAGCGGCTCCTCCGAGCAGTCGGGAGGGGCGCGGACAGAGGGTGGGTCCGCCGAGTCGTGGTGGATGCACTCGCAGGGCCCGAGCGGCTCCTCCGACGAGTGGATGCGCTCGCAAGGGCCGGCCGGTTCGTCCGACGAGTGGATGCGCTCGCAGGGTCCGGGCGGGTCCTCCGAGGGGTGGATGCATTCGCAAGGGCCGGCCGGGTCTTCCGAGCAGTGGGTATGGGCGTGGATGCGTCCTTCGTCCTCCGGACCGGGCCGCTAGGGGAATGACATGAGTATCGGTTCGCTCGCGCTCGTCCTGCACGCACACCTCCCGTTCGTCCGTCACCCCGAATACGAGGACTTCCTCGAGGAGGACTGGCTCTACGAGGCCATCTCCGAGACGTACCTCCCGCTGCTGCTCGTCTTCGACCGGCTGGCGGACGAGGGCGTGCCCTACCGGGTGACGATGACGCTCACGCCCACGCTCGTCACCATGCTGTGCGACGAGCTGCTCATGGGCCGCTACGCGCGCAGGTTGGATCAGCTCTGTGAGCTGGGCGCGCGGGAGGTGCATCGCACCCAGAACGATCCCGTCTTCAGCCGGCTGGCCCACTTCTACCGGGACCACTTCGAGTCGCTGCGCGGGGCCTTCCGCGAGCGCTACAAGCGGGATCTGGTGGGTGCCTTCCGCCGGCTGCAGAACGCGGGGCACCTGGAGATCATCACCTGCAACGCCACGCACGGGTTCCTGCCGCTGATGCAGCAGACGCCCGAGGCGGTGCGTGCGCAGATCACCGTGGCCGCCAACCACTACCGGCTCACCTTTGGCCGGGACGCGCCGGGCATCTGGCTGGCCGAGTGCGGCTACTTTCCCGGGGTGGAGAAGTTCCTGGCGGCCGAGCGCATCCGCTATTTCTTCGTGGACACCCACGGCCTCACGGACGCCACGCCCCGGCCGCTGCATGGCCCCTTCGCGCCCATCTACACGGAAGCGGGCGTGGCCGCGTACGCGCGGGATCCCGAGAGCAGCCAGCAGGTGTGGAGCTCCCAGCACGGCTACCCGGGGGACCCGGTGTATCGCGAGTTCTACCGGGACATCGGCTGGGACCTGGACCTGGACTACATCCGGCCCTTCATCCAGCCCACGGGGGATCGCAAGAACACGGGCTTCAAGTACTACCGGATCACCGGCAAGACGCAGGACAAGCAGCTCTACGATCCGGACGCCGCGCGCGAGCGGGCCGCCACCCATGCGGGCAACTTCCTCTTCAACCGCGAGAAGCAGTTCGAGTGGCTCGCGGGGAAGATGGGGGGCCGCAAGCCGGTGGTGGTGGCGCCCTACGACGCCGAGCTCTACGGCCACTGGTGGTTCGAGGGCCCGTGGTTCCTCGAGGCGCTCATCCGCAAGGTGGCCCAGGAGCAGAAGACGTTCCGGCTGGTGTCGCCCTCGGACGACCTGGCCGAGCACCCGGAGAACCAGGTGGCCACTCCGCCCCTGTCCTCCTGGGGCGCGGGTGGCTACGCGAACATGTGGCTGGATGGCTCCAACGATTGGATCTACCGGCACCTCCACCACTGCTCGAAGCAGATGGTGGCCCTGGCCAAGGAGCATCCCGATGCCTCGACGCTCAAGCGGCGGGCACTCAACCAGGCCGCGCGCGAGCTCCTGTTGGCCCAGTCCTCGGACTGGGCGTTCATCATGAAGACCGGAACCATGGTGGACTACGCGGTGCGCCGCACGCAGGAGCACATCCTCCGTTTCCAGCGCCTGCACGAGCAGATCCGCAACGGGAGCATCGACGAGGCCTGGCTGACCCACATCGAGGGCAAGAACAACCTCTTCCCGGAGATCGACTACCGGGTGTACCGCCCGGCGTGAGAGGGGGCTGGGTGCTCGCCGGGCTGTTGAGGGTGTAGCCCCTACATCCCTTGTTCCCATTCTCGGGAAGAGAAGGGGGGCTTCACTGTTTCCCAGTCGCGCGGGCAGGGCCGATCCGCCTTGCCTTGACGTCTTTCCGTCTTATTTCGGGAGAGACCATGATCAAGCAACTGAATGCCTCGCGGCGTGCCCTCACGGGCGCCCTCATCGTAGCGCTGCCAGTGCTGGCGAATGCCCAGACGGCGGCTCCCTCTGTTCCTCCTCAGCAGCCCGCCACCCGGGAAGCGCAGGCCCTGCCTTCGCTCGCCCCGCTGGTCGAGTCCGTGAAGGGGGCGGTCGTCAACGTGGACGTGCAGGCCAAGGCCTCCGGGGGCCTCGGGCAGGGGGAGAATCCCTTCTTCGATCGCTTCTTCGGAGGCGGAGGCGGAGGCCAGCGGCGCGAGCAGATCCGCCAGGGGTCGGGCTCGGGCTTCATCGTGGACTCCAAGGGCCTGGTGTTGACCAACAACCATGTCGTCGAGGGGGCGGTGGCCATCCGCGTGCGCCTGGACGACGGGCGTACCTTCGACGCGGACATCGTCGGGAGGGATCCGCTCACGGACGTGGCCGTCATCCAGCTCAAGGGCAAGGTGGAGAACCTGCCCACGGTGAAGCTGGGAGACTCGGACGCGCTGCGGGTGGGGGACTGGGTGGTGGCCATCGGCAACCCGTTCGGCCTGGCCTCGAGCGTGAGCAGCGGCATCCTCTCGGCGCGCGCCCGAGACATCCACTCCGGCCCTTATGACGACTTCCTGCAGACGGACGCGGCCATCAACCCGGGCAACTCGGGTGGTCCGCTCTTCAACCTGAAGGGCGAGGTGGTGGGCATCAACACCGCCATCGTGGGCGGGGGCACGGGCATCGGCTTCGCGGTGCCGAGCAACCTGGTGAAGGCGTTGGTGCCGCATCTGGAGAAGGACGGCGCGGTGACGCGCGCGTGGCTGGGCATTGGCATCCAGGATCTGACGCAGGACCTGGCCAAGGCGATGCAATTGCCGGTCAACGAGGGCGCGATCGTGTCCCAGGTGAACGAGAACTCACCGGCGGGCAAGGCGGGCATGAAGGCGGACGACGTCATCGTGGCCATCGACGGGCAGAAGGTGGGCTCGGGAGGCCAGCTCACGCGCACGGTGGCGTTGAAGAAGCCGGGCAGCACCTCCACGCTGGACGTCTTCCGGGACGGCAAGCGGCAGTCGCTGAAGGTGCAGCTGGGAACGCGTCCGGACCTGGAGGGCCACAGCGTGCGCCCGCGGCGTGGCGGCGAGGAGACGGAGCAGTCCTCCAAGGCGCGCGTGGGAGTCTCGCTGAGCAACGTGGATCCGCGCATCGTCGAGCGGACCGGGCTGCGCTCGTCGCAGGGAGCGCTGGTGACGGACGTGCTGCCGGGTTCTCCGGCGGAGCGCGCGCAGCTGGAGCCGGGGATGGTGGTGGTGGAGGTGGATCGCAAGCCGGTGCGCAGCGCGGAGGAGGTGGCGAAGATCATCCGCAAGGCGCCCGCGGGCAGCACGTTGCTGTTGCGCGTGGAGGTGCCGGGCAGCGGACGCTACCTGCGCGCTCTGCACATCCCGTAACCCAGGCCCCGACCACAGGCCCAAAGCCACTGAGCCCACACCCGCGCAACACTCCCTCTCCCCCCGGGAGAGGGTCGGGGTGAGGGTGGCGAGGTTCCTGAGTCCAGGCCCGTGCCACCTACGTGTGGCGCGGGCCTTTTCACCGCGGGCCCGTCCGAGGGTCTACGCCTTGGCGACGCTGGGAGCGGAGGGATCGTTGGGGCGGGAGAGCCCGCGCTCGCGGCCGGGGTGCACCTCCATGCCGGGCGAGTAGGAGGTGACGCTGTTCCGTCCGGCGCGCTTGCTCGCGTAGAGGGCGGCGTCGGCGCAATCCACCAGGGCATCCTGGGAGGTGGCGTCGAGGGGCATGGTGGCCACGCCGATGGAGACGGTGATGTGGCCGCCGGGCTGGGTGGGGGCGGCGAGCTGGGGGGCGTCGACCACGGAGCGCCGGAGCTTCTCGGCCACCTCGAAGGCGTCGTCCTTGGAGACGTTGGAGAGCACCAGCATGAACTCCTCGCCGCCGTAGCGCGCGAGCGTGTCCACCTTGCGCAAGCGGGCGCCGAGCACGTCGCACACCTTGCGCAGCGTCTCGTCACCGGCGCGGTGGCCCGCGGCGTCGTTGAGCTTCTTGAAGTGGTCGATGTCCACCATGAGGATGGACACGGGGGTGCCGAAGCGCTGGGCGCGAGCCACCTCCAGCTCCAGCCGCGCGAAGAGGTGGCGGCGGTTGGGCACCCCGGTGAGCGGGTCCGTCATGGTGAGCCTCACCGCCTCGGTGTGGAGCATGGCGTTCTTCACGGCCGTGGCGGCCTGATCGGCCACGGCCGTGAGCAGCTCCAGCTCCTCGGGGGCGAAGCTGGCCACCTCGGGGCGCCGGAAGTTGAGCACGCCCAGCACCGACTCCATGTGCACCATGGGGATGCACAGCACCGCCCCGCTGTCGTGCCCTGGCAGCAGCCCGTGCCGGGCGAAGGCGCTCGAGGGGTCCGTCACGTCCGGCACGTACACCACGCGCCGCAGCTCCGCCGCGCGCCCGCTCGCCCCTTCGCCGTACTGCAGCGTCTTCCCCTCCAGCTCCGGGTGCTCCGGGAAGGTGCTCTTGACCTCCAGCAGCCCGTCCCCGTTGACGAGCATGATGGAGAAGTCCGGGATGTGGAGCCGCTCGGGCACCAGCTGGGTGATGCGCTCGAGCAGCTCGGACAGCTCGATGGTGGAGTTGACCGAGCGCGCCACGTCGAAGAGCAGGGCCAGCTCGGCGATGCGCTCCTCCAGCTCCTCCTTGAGGGACAGCTTCCACTTCGTCACCTGGAGATCGCGGTGGGTGTCGATCTCCTCGGCCTTCATGGAGGTGAGGCGCGCGAGCATGGCGTTGAAGGCCGCGCCGAGCCGGGAGAGCTCATCCGTGCCGCGCACCTCGGCGCGCACCAGGAAGTCGCCCTCCTCGGCGCGCCGCATGGCGGCCGCCAGCCGGCGCAGGGGCCGGGTGAGGAAGAAGTGCAGGGAGGTGCCGGTGGCGACGATGAGCATGGTGCCCAGCACCAGCACGGCCCCCAGCGCGGCGCCGAGGGCGTGGGTGAGCTCGCGGTGCACCACGGGCTCGGCCACGCGCAGGTGCACCATGCCCACACGCGTCTCCTGGGCGCCCGGGTGACAGCCCTCGCACGACTTCTCACCGAGCGAGCGGAGCACCTCCGTCTCATGGGCATCCGAGCGGGCCCACTGGGGCCCGGGGACCGTGAGGCGCTCGGCGTCCGGGTGCACGGTGCCCACCTTGCTCGGGCTCACGGACCAGAGGATGCGGCCGTCGGGTGCCAGGATGTTGAGCTCCGCCGTGGAGCGCAGCAGCCGGGCATCCGACTGCAGCAACTCGGACACGGGGAAGTGGGGGGGGAGACCCTCGGGCGTGGGCAGCCGGAAGGTGGTGCCGACGAACTCCGCGAGCACCATCGCCTCGTCGTGGGTGGCGTCCCGGGCGGCGATCTGCGCCTCACGCCAGAAGTAGCCTACGCCGAGCAGGGCCGCGAGCAGACCGGGCAGGGCAACGCTCCACAGGAGCTTCTTGCCGACGGTGTCGAGACCCAATGCCATAATGCCCCTGTAGGTTTCTCGGATTGTCAGATCGGCTGACACACACTGTCAAACGGTCACCGTCCGAAATCATTCGACGATGCGATTGCATCGGAAGCCCCCGTAGAAGCCGCTCATGTCCGCACACCCTTCGTCATTGGTGACGTCCGCGCTGCTCCCCGTGCCCCATGGCTTCGCCACCCGAGCCGGAGGCGTGTCCGAGGGGCCCCATGCCTCGCTCAACCTGGGCTTCGCGGTAGGTGACCTCCGAGAGCGGGTGGAGGAGAACCATCGGCGGTTGGCGGGGATGGCGGGCGCGGCGCTCGAGTCGCTGCACACGGTGAAGCAGGTGCATGGAGACCGGGTGGTGGAGGCGGGAGCGGGGGAGGGGACAGGCGCGTTGCGGCCACCGGAGGGCGAGGCGGACGCGCTGTGGACGGAGCGGCCGGAGCACTGGGTGGCGGTGGGGACGGCGGACTGCGTGCCGGTGCTGCTGGTGGACCCCGAGGGCCGGCGCGTGGCGGCGGTGCACTCGGGGTGGCGGGGCACGGACGCGCGCATCGTGGCGCGGGCGGTGGAGTCGCTGGTGGCCCGGGGCTCGCGGCCCGAGCGGCTGCTGGCGGCGGTGGGTCCCTCCATCCAGCGCTGCTGCTACGTCGTCTCCGAGGACCTCGGCGAGCGCTTCACCGCGGGCTTCGGCTCGGAGGTGGTGCTCCGCGAGCGAGGAGACGTGCGCTTGGATCTCGCACGGGCCGTGCGTGACACGTTGCTGGGAGCGGGGCTGAAGGCGGCCCACGTGGATGTGCTCCCTCACTGCACCGCGTGTGATGCGGACCGATTCTTCTCGCACCGGCGTGACGCGGGCCGCACCGGCCGTCATCTCAATTTCGTGGTACACCGGTTCTGATCGGCGTCCGGGCCGATTTCTTGACGGTCTCCGACACCCCTTCTTATCCTTCCGGACGGACCCCCGAGGCTCGTGTTGGAGCACCGCATCATTCGCCGACTCTTCGCCATCGCGCCCCTATGTGCGCTGACCGCTTGTGCCACCACCGGCTCCGCTCAGTCTTCGGAGCTGGCGGAGCTGAAGGCCGAGGTACGCGCCATGCGCGAGACCCAGGCGCGTCTGGAGAAGCGGCTGGAGCGTGTGGAGCTGCACGCCAGCGTGCGCCAGTCGCGCGCCTCCGCCGCGGCCCGAGAGGGTTCCGCCCCCGCCGCGCCGGCCGCCCCGGCCTCGTCCGGTTCCAGTTACAGCACGCCGGAGCTCGCGGTGGTGAAGCTCAAGCCTCGCAGTGAGCCCGCGCCTCCGCTGCCCACCCGGGTGGAGGTCGTCGAGCCCGCGCCCGACGACATGGAGATGTTCATCAGCTCCGCGCCCGAGGGGGACAGTGGCCCCACCGCGGCCTCCGAGCCTCGCGAGGAACTGGACGCCGCCGTGCTGGACGCCGAGTTCGAGCAGGCGGTGGCGGCGCTGCGCACTGGAAACGTGGAGGGTGGGGTGACGCGCCTGCAGGCCTTCGCCGAGGAGCATCCCCGCCACCCCCGCGCGGACAACGCGCTGTACTTCAGTGGGCTTGGGCAGATGGGGCTCAAGGACCATGCCTCCGCGGCGAAGTCCTTCGAGCGCCTCATCGCGAGCTATCCGGCCGGCGATGCCGTGCTGGACGGCATGCTGCGGCTGGCCGAGTGCCGGCTGCGGCTCAATCAGAAAGACGACGCGCGGGCGCTCTATACCCGCATCCTCACCCAGTTCCCGGGAACGGCCGCCGCCACGCAGGCGGAGCAGCGGCTCGCCTCCCTGCACTAGTTGTCCGAAAGGAAGTCCTCCGATGCGCTCGCGGATCTTCTCCTCGCTCCTTGTCGCCACCGTTCTCGCACCGCACGCCGTGTGGGCGCAGGACGCGGAGGACCCGCAGGAGCCCGGGGCCGGCGAAGAGACCGAGGGTTCCGAGGTGGTCGATGAGCAGCCCGCTCGGCCCCGGCCCGGTCAGATCGCCATTCCTCCTGGCCAGGGTGGCCGTGAGTCCGCTCCCGGCGAGGTCCACACCGTCGAGCGGGGCGACACGCTCTGGGACCTGTCGCAGAAGTACCTGGGCAGCCCCTGGTACTGGCCCAAGGTCTGGTCCTACAACCCGGAGATCGCCAACCCGCATTGGATCTACCCGGGCAACAACGTGCGCTTCTTCCCCGCGGGCGAGGAAGTCCCCTCGCGCGTGGAGGCGGGCGTGGGCCCGGCCCCGATGGAGATGGTGGCCGAGGCCGGTGAGGGCGCCGAGACCGAGCTGGGCCCCCTCAGCGGCGAGGAGTCGGTGACGGCGGTCGGGAAGCTCACCTACGAGCCCAAGGCGGCGCGCACGGTGATGACGCAGGGCTTCGTCACCGCGCGCGAGCTGGACGAGGCGGGCCGCATCGAGGGCGCCGCCACCGGGGCGGAGATGCTGTCCTTCCCGGACGTCGCCTACGTGCGCTTCAAGCGCAAGGCGGACGCGAAGCTCGGGGACCGGTACGTGATCTTCCACACCCTCGAGGCGGTGAAGCACCCGGTGACGGGCAAGCCGGCCGGCTACCTCACCGAGTTCGTCGGCACCCTGAAGGTGGTGGCGCTGGGCGAGAACTTCGTCAAGGCGCAGGTCATGGACTCGTGGGACGCCGTGATGCGCGGTGACCTGGTGGGCCCCTTCGGTGAGCGGCTGGTGGAGTCGGTGGTCCAGCGGCGCAACGAGAAGGAGGTCCAGGGCTACATCGTCACCGCGCTCGTGCCGCACCTGACCCTCACCGCCGAGCACCACTTTCTGGTGATCGACAAGGGCAGTGCGGATGGCGTCCAGATGGGCAACACCTTCACCATCATGCGTCCGGGTGACACCACCCAGCAGCGCGTGCTGGAGCTGGAGCTGCCCGGCGAGAAGAAGAAGAAGGGGCCGGCGCTGCCCCTGGAGAACGTCGCCCTGTGCCTCGTCACCGAGGTGAAGGAGCGCACCTCCAACTGCGTCCTCACGTACTCCATCCAGGAAGTGGCGCCCGGGGACCGCGCGGTGATGCGCGTCAACGGGCAGCCCACGGCCCAGCGCTGAGGCGCCCGTCCTTCCCCACTTGCAGGGGACGTGCCGCTTGACCATCGCCAGTCCGGTGTTTATGTGTCCCGCCCCCAGCCCGTCGGACCCATCTTCTATATAGGTGGGCCCAGGAGGGGGTCGGGTATGGTGGACATCACGACGGACAAGGACATGGCGGAGCGGCGTGCGCTCCTGGCACTCTGGGCAGTCCCCGGGCTCGGCCCGAGGGCGCTGGAGCGTCTGCGCGCCTATGCCCGGGGTGAGCTTGCTCGCCTGGTCGCCTGTCCGGTGAGGGAGTGGGTAGGGGGGGCGCCTCTGCCCGTCCCCGTGCGCCGCCGGCTGCTGGAGGTGCCCGAGCTGGGTCCGCTGGCGGATCGCGTGCTGGAGCGCTGCGCGGCCGTGGGCATGGGCGTGGCCTTCCAGGGAGAGCCGGCGTATCCGGCCCGGCTGGTGGGG
>DASQMW010000069.1:0-18108 GCA_035645295.1 Archangium sp. | reverse complement strand
TGCCGGGCTCGGTCTTCAGAAACTTGTCCAACTGTTGGACAAGTTCGTGCAGCGCGCGGCCGGGAGGCCGGCCTGGCGTGGTTTCGCACGTAGTGCGGAGGCCACTCGATTGTGTCGGGAACTTTTGGCCACCTACTTAGCGCTCGGCGGTGTCGCTCCGGCCTCCGGGGCCATCACGGCGAGCACGGTGCCCGCGGCGAACTGAATCAGGGCTCCGAGGCCGCGGCGGTGGGATTCACGGCGGGGGCCCGCCCACGGATGCGGAGCGAGAAGTCGTCACGATCCTGCGCGGCGAGGGCGAGCGTGTTGATGCGATGGCGCTCGCGTGTCTCGGCGAGGCTTACGTCGGAGTCGATCAACCCCAGGGAGAGGGCGAGCGAGTCGGAGTAGGCGGGCAGCAGGGTGCGGTGATCGTAGGGGACGTTGGTCTCGCTGACCTTCTC
The DNA here is from genome assembly GCA_035645295.1 of Archangium sp. GTDB lineage: Bacteria > Myxococcota > Myxococcia > Myxococcales > Myxococcaceae > Archangium. Next base: position 17,665 of record DASQMW010000069.1, on the reverse strand, counting down.
GAGGTGCCGCACGAGGTTGGTGGTGCAGTTGCTGGTGAACGAGTTGTAGAACTCGGGTCGCGCCTGGAGAGCGTTCATGCGTTGCACCATGTCGAGGAAGAAGGCGACGGTGCGCTCCTGGGAGGCGCGGACGGGGTAGAGGTAGACGTCATCGCGGCGGTGGTTGCTGCGCAGCTGGATGAGGTCGCGCTCGTCGCCGGCGACGTAGATGAGCTCGTACTGGCAGAACAGGCCCCCGAGGACTGAATACGTCTCACCGCGCTCGCGGCGGATCTCCACGGAGATGGAGAGGAACCGATCTCCGGAGAACTCGAAGCTGACCATGGTGTGGGCGGCGCCCTCGAAGCCGGAGAAGGGCTCGACGATGAACCAGGCGCGGACGAGCTCCCGGGTGTCGTAGGTGGCGGAGTACCAGGCGGCGTCCCAGTCGGTGGTGCTGCGGTAGCGGAAGTTGCGGAGGTCGTGGAGGGTGACGCGAGAGCCCTGCACCTCGGCGCGGGGGGCGCGGACGAGATCCGGAGCCCAGTCTCGGGTGAGCGAGGGCTGCACGGTGCGCGTCCAGGCGAACACGCCGGCGCAGAGCATGGCGAACGTCCCCAACGCGAGCCCACGAGAGCCCAGGCGCCAGGCGAGGCCCACGGCGAGGACGAGCACCAGGACCACCACGTACCGCCACCAGGGGATGCCCTGGGGACCGCCACCGGTGAGGAGGACGGCGGGGACGAGCCACGCCATGCCGAGGGCGAGGAGGACGAGCGGACCGGCGAGGGAGAGAAGGCGCATGAGCGGCCGGGAGTATCCGTCACGGCCCCGAGGTCCGCAGCATCCGTTGAAGCCTTCCCGCCCGGAGAGCGGGCGGACGGCCGGTGCGATTCAGGAGGCGTGTGAATGCCTCGGCCCGAGGTCCGCTCGAAAGGGTGACACACACGAGGAGGCTTCACGTGAACGCATGGAAGAAGGGTTGGGTGCTCGTTGTCCCCGCGCTGCTCCTGGGCGGAACGGCCTGTGTGACTCCCGGCAAGCGGACCGCCACGGGCGTGGCCGCGGGAGCCATCGTGGGAGCGGGAGCGGGGGCGGTAGCGGGGAGGAGTTGGGAGGGCGCGGCCATCGGGGCCGGCGTGGGAGCGGTGGCGGGAGGAGCCGTGGGCAACTATCTCGACAAGCAGGCGCGAGAGCTGGAGCAGGTGGCGGAGACGCAGCGGACGGACCACGGCATCCTGCTGAATCTGCGCAGCGAGCTGCTCTTCGAAACGGACAGCGCCGTGCTCACCGAGAGCGCCATCGCCCAGTTGACGCGCATCGGCGACATCCTCGTGAAGTACCCGGAGGATCATCTCCGCATCGAGGGCCACACGGACAGCCGGGGCACGGTGCCCTACAACGAGGCGCTCTCGTTGCGCCGCGCCGAGGCCGTCGCGCGCGTGTTGACCTCACGGGGCGTGACGCCGCGGCAGATGCTGGTGCTGGGCCTGGGAGAGTCGGCGCCAGTGGCCTCGAACGACACCGAGGCGGGCCGCTCCACCAACCGCCGCGTCCAGCTCCACATCTCCGTGCCGAACGTGCCCTCCGCCTCGTGAGTCCCTTCGCACTCCTCCATTTTTAACGGGATTTTCCTTCTTTCCTACTCTAGGGTGGGGAGGACGATTCCAGTGGGCCCCTCCGGGCCTCGGAGGAGAGCGAGATGAAAGTCCTGAGCCGCCTGTTTGGATTGGCGCTGTTCGCGTCCCTGCAGGCCTGTGGTCCGCAGGAGGTACGAGTCGATGAGGTCATCGGCTCGAGCACTCAGGACGTCCAGCTCTCCATCAAGAATGCGGATCCGAGCATCATCCGGGTCGACAGCACCTATATCTCCGCGGAGGCGGACGCCGGGCGGCTCTACGTGCGGATGGCCTCCTCCGTGAACGGCCTGGCGAGTGCGGCGCGCCAGCAGGTCTGGGGCAATCCGAGCGGCTGGGCCGAGGTGTGGGCGCCGCAGATCATCCGGGACGGCACCACCTACTACATCTACTTCACGGCGGGGGCCGGCAGCGCCCACCGGATGTATTACATCCGGTCCACGTCGCCGAATACGGGCTACTCGGCGGCGGGGCTGATGAGCCTGCCGGACAACAAGTGGGCCATCGACGGCACGGCGTTCATCTACAACGGGCAGCGGTGGTTCGTCTGGTCGGGCTGGGTAGGGGATACCAACGGGGAGCAGACGCTGTTCATCGCGAGGATGACGAGCCCGACGACGGTCTCGGGGGCGCGCTACGTCATCTCCCAGCCGCGCGAGTGGTGGGAGAAGGTCGACGCCAACCCGCCCACGCGCGTCAACGAGGGGCCCGAGCCGATCATCGATCCCAATGGGCAGTTGCACATCGTGTACTCCGCGAACGGGAGCTGGGACACGAACTACTGCCTCGCGGACCTGCGCCTCCGGGCGGGAGGGGATCCGACGTACGTCTGGGACTGGTACAAGTCCAACGGCTGTCTGTTCGGCTCCAACGGCAACATCATGATGAGCGGCTGGCACCCCACGCTGTACAGCAAGGGGGTGGGCCATAACTCCTTCGTGCTGCTCAACGGAGATCCGAACACGAGCCCTCCGGCGGGCCCGCAGTTCCCGCTGGCGTTCCACGGCGTGCCCAAGAACGAGTATCCGAACCCGTTCTGGTATGGCCGTTACTGGTACTCGGGGACGTTCCAGTGGTGGGGGAACATCACCTATACGCGGGGCACGGCGAGCAACACGGGCTGGAGCCTGAAGTTCTACGAGTAGAGGTGGGTCGTCCCCGCGAGATGCCAACCACCGATGAGCAGGAGCGGGGAGTCCGGCGGGTGTACGGGGAGATCGCCGAAGCCTACGAGGCGTTCTTCCCGGCCCTGCACCGGTACGGGGGGAGGGTGGAGCGGTTCCTCGGGGAGACGGTGGAGCCGGGCCGGCGGGTGCTCGATGTGGGATGTGGCCCGGGGCAGCTGACGCGCGAGCTCGACCCGACCGTGGAGGTCGTGGGCCTGGACCTCTCGCCCGAGATGATCGAGCGGGCGAGACAGGGCCGGCCCTCGGGAGAGTACCGGGTGCACAGCTACCGCGACCCCGTGCCCGGGGAGTTCGGGCGTTTCGACGTGGCGCTGGCGGTGGGGTGCCTCGACTTCTGCGATGACCTGGCGCGGACGCTGGGGCACGTGTCCGAGGCGCTGAAACCCGGAGGGCGCCTGCTCTTCACGGTGCTCGAACGGCGGCCAGGGCTGGAGGGACACGAGGAGGCCCGGCGCCACATCCAGACGGCGGACCAGGAGGTGACGCTGTACTTCTGGTCCTTCGCGGAGACGGCGCGGGCGCTCGATACCGCGAGCCTCCTGCCGCGCACCTACGGGCACGCGCCGGGCTGGGTGCAGCTCATGGAGCAGCGGACGATGCACTTCGGCTGGTGGGACGTGGAGCGGCGCTGAACGGACGTCTCCCGTCTGTCCTCCGAGGTAGGGCCGGAGGAAGGGTGGCGCACCACGTCACTCCAGGCGGAGCGCTGTCGGGGATTGGATCCGATAAGTCAGGCCGCACGGAGGGCAGCCGAACATCCTTGACGCGAGGGGCCAGTGTTGCAAAGCATCCGCCGCCCACAAGGTCACACCCATCCCAGTGTCAGGAGCTTCGTTCATGGCCCCTCCGAGCGGCGAGAAGATCACCCTGAAGAACGGCAAGCTGTTCGTGCCGGATCACCCTATCGTCCCCTACATCGAGGGTGACGGCACCGGCCGCGACATCTGGCGCGCCTCGCAGGCCGTCTTCGACGCGGCGGTGGAGAAGGCCTACAAGGGCAAGAAGAAGATCTCCTGGTTCGAGGTGCTGGCCGGCGAGAAGGCATTCAAGACGGTCAACAACTGGCTGCCCGACGAGACGGTCACCGCGTTCCGCGAGTATCTGGTGGGCATCAAGGGCCCGCTGACCACGCCGGTGGGCGGTGGCATCCGCTCGCTGAACGTCGCGCTGCGCCAGATGCTGGACCTGTACGTGTGCCTGCGCCCCGTGCGCTATTTCAAGGGCGTGCCCAGCCCGGTGAAGACCCCCGAGAAGGTCGACATGACCATCTTCCGGGAGAACACCGAGGACATCTACGCCGGTATCGAGTTCGAGGCTGGCAGCGCCCAGGCCGCGAAGTTCCTCGAGTTCCTCAAGAAGGAGTTCCCGAAGGACGCTGGGAAGATCCGCTTCCCCGAGGGCGTGGGCATCGGCATCAAGCCCGTGTCGAAGGAAGGCACGGAGCGCCTGGTGCGCGCCGCGATCGAGTACGCCATCGCGCACAAGCGCAAGAGCGTGACGATCGTGCACAAGGGCAACATCATGAAGTTCACCGAGGGCGCCTTCCGCAAGTGGGGCTACGACCTGGCGGTGCGCGAGTTCGGTGACAAGGTCTACACCTGGGATCAGTGGGAGGCCACCAAGGCCGCCAAGAGCGAGGACGCCGCCAACGCCGAGCAGAAGGCCGCGGTCTCCGCCGGGAAGATCATCATCAAGGACTCCATCGCGGACATCACCCTGCAGCAGGTGCTGACGCGTCCGGACGAGTTCGACGTGATCGCCACGCTGAACCTCAACGGTGACTACCTGTCGGACGCGCTGGCCGCGCAGGTGGGCGGCATCGGCATCGCGCCGGGCGGCAACATCAACTACGTCACCGGCCACGCCGTCTTCGAGGCCACCCACGGCACCGCGCCCAAGTACGCGGACCAGGACAAGGTGAACCCGGGCTCGGTCATCCTCTCTGGCGAGATGATGCTGCGCCACATGGGCTGGCACGAGGCCGCGGACCTGATCATCCAGGGCATGGACAAGGCCATCGCCAACAAGACGGTCACCTACGACTTCGCCCGCCTGATGCGCCAGGAGGGCCAGGGCACGGTGACCGAGGTGAAGTGCTCCGAGTTCGGCCAGGCCATCATCAAGAACATGTAGTCGTCAGGGGAGACAACCCACATGGCTCACACCAAGAAGAAGATTGGTCTCATCGGCGGCGGTCAGATCGGCGGCAACCTGGCCCTGCTCGCGGTACAGAAGCAACTCGGCGACGTCGTCCTCTACGACATCCCCGTGGCCGAGGGCATGGTCAAGGGCAAGGCGCTGGACATCAACCAGCTGTCCGCTGTCGACGGTTACGACTGCCGCGTCACCGGCACCACCGACTGGAAGGACGTGGCCGGCTCGGACGTCGTCATCATCACGGCCGGCGTGCCCCGTAAGCCGGGCATGAGCCGCGAGGATCTGCTCGACGTCAACCTGAAGATCATGCGGGACGTGGCGGCCAACATCAAGCAGCACTGCCCCAACGCCTTCGTCATCAACGTGGCCAACCCGCTGGACGCGATGGTGTTCGCGCTCCAGAAGATCTCCGGCCTGCCCAAGAACATGGTCGTCGGCATGGCGGGCGTGCTGGACACCAGCCGCTTCAAGTGCTTCGTGGCCGAGGCACTCGGCTGCTCCATCCGCGACGTCGAGGCCCTGGTGCTCGGCGGCCACGGTGACGACATGGTGCCCCTGGTGCGTCACAGCACCGTGGGCGGCGTGCCCCTCACCCAGCTGATCGCCAAGGACAAGCTGGACGCCATCATCGACCGCACCCGCAAGGGCGGCGCCGAGCTGGTGGGTCTCTACAAGACGGGCAGCGCCTACTTCGCGCCCGCCTCCAGTTCCATCGCCATGGCGGAGAGCTACCTGCTCGACCGCAAGCGCGTGCTGCCGTCCGCCGCCCTGCTCGAGGGGCAGTACGGCATCAACGGCTACTTCTTCGGCGTCCCCACGCAGATCGGCGCGGGCGGCGTGGAGAAGATCATCGAGGTGCAGCTCAACGAGGCCGAGAAGGCCGAGCTCACCAAGTCCTTCGACTCGGTGAAGAAGACCGTCGAGAGCGTGAAGCTCTAGTCGTCCCTTCCCGCTGCGAGCCAGCCGGGTCCCGCGCGGTGCATGCCGCCGCGCGGGCTGGGCTGAGCGGGGCTGATGCCGGAGATGGAGTGGGCTTATCCCTCCGCTCCGGTAATCTTTGCGGCTCGCTGAATTCACCAGTTAACTAGCCGGTAGCATTCGCACCGGAGGTCCGAGCGTCGCACTCGCGGAGTTGCGGCGCTGGCCCTGCCCCCCAGAGGCGTCTGGTCCTCCGGTCACCAAGGAGACGCAGCATGGCAGCAGCAGCGCGGTTCACGGTGGTGGGCGGCGGACTCGCCGGGCTGATGACCACCATCAAGCTGGCCGAGGCCGGCCATCAGGTCGACATCCTGTCGCTCGTGCCGGTGAAGCGTTCCCACTCGGTCTGCGCCCAGGGAGGCATCAACGGCGCGGTGAACACGAAGGGGGAGGGTGACTCCCCGGACATCCACGTGAAGGACACGCTGCGCGGCGGCGACTTCCTGGCCGAGCAGATTTCCGTCAAGGGCATGTGCCATGCGGCGCCGGGCATCATCTACCTGCTCGACCGCATGGGCGTGACGTTCAACCGCACGTCCGAGGGTCTGCTGGATTTCCGGCGCTTCGGCGGCACGCTGCACCACCGGACGGCCTTCGCGGGCGCCACCACGGGCCAGCAGCTGCTGTACGCGCTGGACGAGCAGGTGCGCCGTTGGGAGTCCGAGGGCCGCGTCACCAAGTACGAGTCCTGGGAGTGGCTGGGCACGGTGAAGGACGGCACGGGCCGCGTCATCGGCAGCGTGGCCATGGATCTGCGCACCAACGAGATCCGCACCTTCCCGGCCGAGGCCGTGTGCCTCGCCACGGGTGGCCCGGGCATCGTCTTCGGGCGCTCCACCAACTCCATCATCAACACGGGAACCGCCGCCGGCCGCGCCTACATGGAGGGCGCCATCTACTCCAACGGCGAGTTCATCCAGGTGCACCCCACCTCCATTCCGGGTGAGGACAAGCTGCGCCTGATGAGCGAGTCCGTGCGTGGCGAGGGTGGCCGCGTCTGGGTGCCCAAGAAGAAGGGCGACGTCCGCGACCCCAAGGACATCCCCGAGAGCGAGCGCTTCTACTTCCTCGAGGAGAAGTACCCCAAGTACAAGAACCTGGTGCCGCGCGACGTGGCCACCCGGGAAATCTTCACGGTGTGCCGCGAGATGGGCCTGGGCCTGGGCGGCGGCGATGCCGTGTACCTGGACGTCACGCACATCCCGGCGCACGTGCTCACCGCCAAGCTGGGCGGCGTGATGGAGATCTACGAGAAGTTCGTGGGCGATGACCCGCGCCACGTGCCCATGAAGATCTTCCCGGGCATGCACTACTCGATGGGCGGCCTGTACGTGCGCTTCGAGGCGGATCCCCAGACGCAGACGCCGCTGGTTGGCAGCCCCGTCAACCAGTCCACCAACATCCCGGGCCTGTACGCCGCGGGCGAGGCGGACTACGCCTACCACGGCGCGAACCGCCTGGGCGCCAACTCGCTGCTCTCCTGCATCTACAGCGGCATGATCGGCGGCCCGGCCATGGTGGCCTTCTCCAAGAGCCAGTCCAAGAGCGCCGACGACGCGGACAACCAGAAGTACTTCGCCGACGCGCAGAAGTACTGGGCGGATCGCTTCGCCACCATCAAGAAGATGGACGGCAAGGAGAACGCGTACGGGCTCACCAAGGAGCTCGGCGATCTGATGACGGAGAACTGCACCGTCGTCCGCTACAACGACCGGCTCAAGAAGACGCTGGAGAAGATCCGCGACTTCAAGGAGCGCTGGAAGAACATCAACGCGCTGGACACCGGCAACGTGGCCAACCGGAGCATCTCCTACGTCAACCAGCTCTGGAACATGTTCGAGCTGGCCGAGGTGATCGCCAAGAGCGCGCTCCTGCGCGACGAGAGCCGCGGCGCCCACTACAAGCCGGAGTTCTCGCTGCCCGAGCCCAAGGTGAAGGATCCGACGAAGGATCCCGAGTGGATGGGGCTGTGGAAGAAGCGCCACGAGAAGTGGGCCAAGACGACCATGGCCGCCTACGCGGTCGAGGGCCCGCAGATCACCTATCAGGACATCCCCACGCCCGTGCTCGATCCCGAGCCGCGCTGGTACGCCTAAGGAAGGGACGGAGAGGCCATGGACAACGCGACCGCGCAGGCGCCTGTCAGCACCAACACGAAGCACGTCACCTTCCGCATCTGGCGGCAGGACGGCCCGGACGCTCCGGGTCACTTCGACGAGTTCCGCGTCCCGTACGGCAAGGGCGCGAACGTCATCTCCTGCCTGATGGAGATCCAGCGCAACCCGGTCACCACCGACGGGCGCCGGGTGGCCCCGGCCATCTATGACGCCGCCTGCCTCGAGGAGGTGTGCGGCAGCTGCGCCATGAACATCAACGGGCGGGTCCGCATGGCCTGCTCGGCGCTGATCGACCGCATCATCGGGGATGGCGAGCCCATCATCACCCTCGAGCCGATGAAGAAGTTCCCCGTCGCTCGCGACCTGTCGGTCAAGCGTGACCGCATGTTCGAGGCGCTCAAGCGCGTCAAGGCGTGGATCAACATCGACGGCACGCACAACCTGGGCCCTGGTCCTCGCCAGTCTCCGGGCGACCACACGGTGATGTACAAGCTGTCCACGTGCATCACGTGCGGCAGCTGCCTCGAGGCGTGCCCGCAGGTGACGATCGACAACGACTTCATCGGCGCCGCCGCCATCAGCCAGGCCCGGCTCTTCAACATGAACCCCACCGGCAAGATGAACTCCGAGGAGCGCGTCCGGGGGCTCATGGGGCCGGGTGGCATCCAGGACTGCGGCAAGGCGCAGAACTGCGTCAAGGTGTGCCCGAAGGAGATCCCGCTGACCACCTCCATCGCGGTGATGAACCGCGAGGTGACCAAGCAGGTCATCAAGGACATCTTCTTCGACCTGGGCGACGAGAAGAAGTCCGCGGGCGGTCCGGGGTAGAAGGTCCGCGCCCTTCACGGCGTCGTTTCACGAGGCCCCGCGTCCGGCTGTTCCTCGCCGGACCGGGGCCTTGGTTCATTCCGGTCCGACTGCTTGGCCCTTGACAGTAGGGCCTTGCCAATCGGGCCATTCTGCGCGAGAGAGGCAGCCGCGCCGTTCCGCCCCGGGGGCTCGCTTCCGGGTGCCAGTCTCTCGCATCACTCGCGTTACCCGGAGCCTCGATGAAGATCCACGAGTACCAGGGCAAGGAAATCTTCCGGAAGTACGGCGTTCCCACGCCGCGCGGCATTCTCGCGCTCTCGCCCAAGGAGGCCGAGGCGGCCGCCAAGGAGCTGGGCACGCCGATCGTGGTCGTGAAGGCCCAGATCCACGCGGGTGGCCGCGGCAAGGGTGGCGGCGTGAAGCTCGCCAAGAGCCCCGCCGAGGCCCGGGAGCTCGCCCAGCAGATGCTGGGCATGAAGCTCAAGACGATCCAGACCGGGCCCGAGGGCCAGACGGTCCACAAGGTCTACATCGAGGAGGGCCTGGCCATCGGTCAGGAGCTGTACCTCGGCGTGACGCTGGATCGCGCCACCTCGCGCATCACCTTCATGGCCTCCCGTGAGGGCGGCGTGGAGATCGAGGAAGTGGCCGCGCACAGCCCCGAGAAGATCCTCCGCGAGGCGGTGGACCCGGCCGTGGGCTTCCAGGACTTCCAGGGCCGCAAGCTGGCCTTCGGCCTGGGCCTCTCCGGCCCCACGGTGAACAAGTTTGTCCAGTTCTGCGCCGCGCTCTACCGCATGTTCATGGAGACGGACGCCTCGCTGGTGGAGATCAACCCGCTGGTCATCCTCAAGGATGGCGGCGTGGTGGCGCTCGACGCGAAGGTGGACTTCGACGAGAACGCGATGTACCGGCACAAGGATCTGCTCGAGTACCGCGACATCGCCGAGGAGGAGCCGCGCGAGACCCAGGCCAAGGAGTGGGACCTGGCCTACATCGCGCTCGAGGGCAACATCGGCTGCATGGTGAACGGCGCCGGTCTGGCCATGGCCACCATGGACACCATCAAGCTGGTGGGCGGTGCGCCGGCCAACTTCCTCGACGTGGGTGGCGGCGCCAGCAAGGAGAAGGTGACGGCGGCCTTCAAGCTGATCCTCGCCGACCCGGCCGTGAAGGCGGTGCTCGTCAACATCTTCGGCGGCATCATGAAGTGCGATGTCATCGCCGAGGGCATCATCGCCGCGGCGAAGGAAGTGCAGCTGAAGGTTCCGCTCGTGGTGCGGCTCGAGGGCACCAACGTGGAGCAGGGCAAGGCGCTGCTGCGCAACTCCGGCCTCGCCATCACCCCCGCCGACAACCTCCGCCAGGCCGCCGAGAAGGCCGTCGCGGCGCTGAAGTAGTCCAGGCAGAGAAAGGTTCAATCCATGAGCATCCTCGTCAACGAGAACACGAAGGTCCTCTGCCAGGGCATCACCGGCTCGGCGGGCTCGTTCCACTCCAAGCAGATGTTGGAGTACGGAACGAAGCTGGTCGCCGGCGTCACGCCGGGCAAGGGCGGTACCGACTTCGAGGGCAAGGTCCCCGTCTTCAACTCGGTGGCCGACGCGGTGAAGCAGACCGGCGCCAACACCTCGGTCATCTTCGTTCCGCCCCCCTTCGCCGCCGACTCCATCATGGAGGCCGCCGACGCGGGCATCTCCCTCATCATCACCATCACCGAGGGCATCCCCGTCAACGACATGGTGAAGGCCAAGCGCTACCTGCAGGGTAAGCCGGGCGTTCGTCTGATCGGCCCCAACTGCCCCGGCGTCATCACGCCGGGCGCCAAGTGCAAGATCGGCATCATGCCGGGCCACATCCACAAGCCGGGCCGCATCGGCGTGGTGTCGCGCTCGGGCACGCTCACCTACGAGGCCGTGTACCAGCTCACCCAGCTGGGCCTGGGCCAGTCCACCGCGGTGGGCATCGGTGGTGACCCGGTCAATGGCACGGACTTCGTGGACGTGCTGAAGCTCTTCAACGCCGACCCCGAGACGGACGCCGTCATCATGATCGGCGAGATCGGCGGCGACGCCGAGGAGCGCGGCGCCGACTACGTGGCGCGCGAGTTCACCAAGCCCATCGCCGGCTTCATCGCCGGCCAGTCGGCGCCCCCGGGCAAGCGCATGGGCCACGCCGGCGCCATCATCTCCGGCGGCAAGGGCACGGCGTCGGAGAAGATCAAGGCCATGGAGGCCGCTGGCTTCGTCATGGCCGCCAGCCCTGCCGAGCTCGGCACCACGCTGCAGGAGGCCGTCAAGCGCGGCGCTCCCAAGAAGAACCGCTAGTTCCACCTCCCACACGTCATACGAGGACCATCACCATGGCCATCGAGCGTACGCTGTCCATCATCAAGCCCGACGGGCTTCAGAAGGGCGTCATCGGCAAAGTCATCTCCCGCTTCGAGGAGAAGGGTCTCAAGCCGGTCGCCATCCGCCTGCAGCACCTGTCCCAGGCCCAGGCCGAGGGGTTCTACGCCGTCCACAAGGCGCGTCCCTTCTTCAAGGACCTGGTGAACTTCATGATCTCCGGCCCCGTGGTGCTGATGGTGCTGGAGGGTGAGAACGCCGTCCTGGCCAACCGCGACATCATGGGCGCCACCAACCCGGCCAACGCCGCCCCGGGCACCATCCGCCGCGACTTCGCCACCAGCATCGACCAGAACACGGTGCACGGCTCGGACAGCCTGGAGAACGCGAAGATCGAGATCGCGTACTTCTTCCGCGAGACCGAGATCGCCCCCTACGAGTACACCAGCAAGAAGTAGCTGGGAGGGCCTTGTGCCCGGGACACGGCCCGGCTCCCGCGCTCCTCCGCGGGGTCCGGGCCGCTGTCTTTTCTGCATCCCGGCAGGGTAGGGGAGGGGACGGGCCCTCCTTTGACTCCGAGTCCTATCTTGTGGGAAGTCACACCCACACTCCCCCCGTTGGAACCATGATGATGCAGCCCGAGCCCACCACTCCCAACGCCGACATCACGGCCACTCCCGTGCCCGCGCAGGCCTCCGCGCCCGCGAAGCTCACGGAGGTCTCCAGCCTCACCCTGGAGGGGCTCACCCGCTTCTTCACCGAGGAGCTGGGCGAGCGTGCGTTCCGGGCCGGTCAGCTCTACCGGTGGATCCACCAGCGTGGCGCCACCTCCTTCGACGAGATGACGGACCTCTCCAAGGCCCTGCGCGAGAAGCTCAAGACGCGCGCGGAGATCGTCCCCCTCGTGAAGGACGCCGAGCAGCGCTCGGTGGATGGCACCATCAAGTACCGGTGGAAGACGCGCGACGGCCGTTTCATCGAGTCCGTCTACATGCCTTCCGAGGACCGCAAGACGCTGTGCGTGTCCACCCAGGTGGGCTGCGCCATGGCGTGCACCTTCTGCATGACGGGCACCCTCGGCCTCAAGCGCAACCTGACTTCGGGTGAGATCGTCGCCCAGGTGCACGCGGTGAACCGCGAGGTGCGCAAGCTGGAGAAGCTGGAGACCTACCGCCCGCTCTCCAACCTGGTCTTCATGGGCATGGGCGAGCCCCTGCACAACTTCGAGAACCTGAAGACGGCGCTCTCCATTCTCCAGTCGGTGGAAGGGCCCAACTTCAGCCACCGTCACATCACCGTCTCCACGGTGGGCCTGGTGCCGATGATCGAGCGCTTCGGCCAGGAGACGGACGTGAAGCTCGCCATCTCGCTCAACGCGAGCACCGACGAGCAGCGCTCCAAGACGATGCCCGTCAACCGCAAGTGGAACATCGCGGCGCTGTTGGACGCCTGCCGCAAGTTCCCCCTGCGCCAGGGCCGCCGCATCACCTTCGAGTACGTCCTCCTGCGGGACTTCAACGACAGCGACGAGGACGCCTTCCGGCTCATCGAGCTGCTCAAGGACATCCCCGCCAAGGTCAACCTCATCCCCTACAACGAGAACCCGGGGCTGGGCTTCAAGACGACCATGGACGAGAGGGCCGAGCGCTTCCGGGAGCTGCTCACCAACGGGCACGTGGCCGCCTTCATCCGGCAGAACCGGGGCCGCGATATCGCCGGAGCGTGTGGCCAGCTGGCCAACCGGGGCGGCGAAAACGCGTCGGAATCGACGCAAAACCCCGAGCTTCCTTGACAATCCGCTTGTGGCGGCGTTAAGAGCGCCCCCCTCCAAGCTGATCACCTTCTGTCTCACCTTCAGTTTTCACCTGGAGCATCAGAAATGGCCGTTGTTCTCCGTCTTGCCCGCGCGGGCGCCAAGAAGAAGCCGTACTACCACGTGGTGGCCACCGATTCCCGTAACCCCCGGGATGGCAAGTTCCTCGAGGCCGTGGGTTCCTACGACCCGAACCACAAGCCCGCCAAGGTGGAGTTCGCCGCCGAGCGTCTGGAGTACTGGCTGAAGTCCGGCGCGGTGCCCTCCGATACCGTGGGCGAGCTCATCAAGCGCCACAAGCGCGCCGCCGTCGCCGCCAAGCCCGCCTAGTCGCCTCGCAGGCCGAGCGGATAGCGTGGAGCAGCTCATCATCTATCTCGCGCGGGCCCTGGTCGATCAACCGGACCAGGTGAGCCTGCGCGCGTCCGACGTGGACGGGGCCCGGCTCTATGAGCTGAAGGTCGCCCCCGAGGACGTGGGCAAGGTCATCGGCCGGGACGGGCGCACTGTCGGGGCCCTCCGGACGTTGCTCGGTGCCGCGGCCCAGAAGCAGGGCCAGAAGGTCCGCCTGGAAATCCAGGACGACCGGCGCCAGCCACCCCAGGCCGGGTCCCCCACGACCGCCACACCCCCTGAAGGCCAGTGACCCTCAAACCCCATCTCGAACTGGGCTATGTGGCCCGAGCCCATGGCCTCCAGGGACAGGTGGCCGTCCGCACCTTCGACCCGGCGTCCGAGACGCTCGACTTCGTCGAGCGGGTGCTCGTGCGCCCGCGGACCGGCGCCGAGCGCGTGCTGCGCATCGAGTCGGTGCGGCCCACCCCCAAGGAGACCCTCGTGGTCTTCGAGGACGTGAGGGGCCGCACCGCCGCCGAGGCGCTGGTGGGCGCCACCGTGATCGCCTTCCGGGAGGACCTCGAGCCTCCCGCCGAGGAGGAGTACTTCCAGGGGGACCTGGTGGGGCTCACCGCCGTGGACGAGTCCGGCAAGGTGCTCGGCCGCGTGGAGGAGATCTGGGAGACCGGTCCGGTGCCCAACCTCGTCATCCGCGCCGAGGGCAAGGAAGAGCTGGTGGTGCCCTTCGTCGACGACTTCGTCTCCACCGTGGACATCCCGGGCGGCCGGCTCGTGGTGAAGCCTCCGGAGTTCCTGGAGGTAGGCGGGGAGGAGAAGCCGGAAGGGGAGCCGACGGAAGGGGGCGAGGGCTGATGTACCCCGTGGAGGTGGTGACCCTCTTCCCGGACAGCGTCTCGGGCTACCTGGGCGCGAGCATCCTCGGGAAGGCCCAGGAGAAGGGGCTGCTCGGCGTCACCGTCACCTACATCCGCGATTACGCCGAGGGAAAGCACCGCGTCACCGACGACACGCCCTACGGGGGTGGTGCCGGCATGGTGATGAAGCCGGAGCCGCTGGTGGCCGCCATCGAGGCCGCCCGGGCCCGGGCCCCCGCCGGGGCGAAGGTGCTGCTGATGAGCCCTCGGGGCCCTGTCTTCACCCAGGCGCGGGCGCGCGAGCTGGCCAAGGAGCCCGGGCTGATCCTCGTCTGCGGCCGCTACGAGGGCGTGGACGAGCGCGTCATGCCGTACCTGGACGGGGAGGTGTCCCTGGGGGATTTCATCCTCACCGGGGGTGAAGTGGCCGCCCTGGCCGTGGTGGACGCCGTGGCCCGGCTGCTGCCCGGAGTGCTGGGCAACGAGGTCTCCAGCGTCACCGAGAGCTTCGAGGAGGGCCTGCTGGAGCACCCCCATTACACCCGGCCTCCCGTCTTCCGCGGCGCCGAGGTGCCCGCCGCCCTCCAGTCCGGAGACCACGCGCGGATTGCCCGCTGGCGCCGCTGGAAGGCCCTGCAGCTCACCCGGGAGAGGCGCCCGGACCTGTATGCCCGCCTGGAGTTCGACAAGGCGGACTTGAAGTTGTTGTCCAAGAAAGAGGAGGAGCTGTAGCCCCTCCGACGGTTCCCGAGCCAAAGGTCGTTGTTCTGCGGGCTTGTCCGACCCCCGGCTCTCTGGTAGTACGGCCCGCTCTCAGTTTTCGTACCCCGAGTCCGAGATTTTCTGGAGTCAGTCATGCGTCGCAGCGCGATCGAGTACGTGGAGGCCAAGAACCTCCGTAAGGACGTCACCGAGTTCCGTACCGGTGACTCGGTTCGAGTCCACTGGAAGGTCAAGGAGGGCGACAAGGAGCGCGTGCAGGCGTTCGAGGGCGTCGTCATCCGCAAGAAGAAGGGCCACAACCGCGCCACCTTCACCGTGCGCAAGGTGTCCTTTGGCGTGGGCGTGGAGCGCATCTTCCCGGTGCACAGCCCGCGCTATGAGAAGATCGAGGTCCTCTCCCGCGGCAACGTGAGCCGCAACCGCCTCTTCTACCTCCGCGCCCTCAAGGGCAAGGCCTCCCGCGTGGAGACCATGGAGGACGCGGAGATGCGCCGCGCCGCCGCCGTCAGCCACGCGGCCGCCAGCCACGCCTCCGGCAAGACGGCCGCCAAGGGCGCGAAGGCCTGATTGCTCGCCGGCCCTCCCGGGCTGGTGCTTTTTTGGGGAGCGTCCTTTCGAGGACGCTCCCTTTTTTCATGCCCATGCGCGCTAGAATGGGGAGCGCATGCACTTCGTCGAGGTCGCCGTCCAGAACGTCCGGGGTTTCTCTCCGGCGGGCCGTTTCGCCCTGAAGACCGGGTATCTGGTCCTCAAGCCCCCCACGCCGGAGCTGAGTCCGCTGGCGGGGTTGTCGCTCGCGCTGCTCTACGCGGATGGACGGGGCGGTGATGCAGCCCTCGCCGCCTCCACGCAGAAGGCGGGCAAGGCCGCGCTCACCATCGTGGGGCAGGACTCCCTCACCTACCGCGTGTTGCGCGAGCTGGGTGGAGGTGGCTCGCTGCACCGGCTCAATCCCGCCACGAAGCAGCCGGAGCTGGTGACGCAGGACACCAACGAGGCGAACCAGTTCCTCCGTGGCCAGGTGGGCCTGCCGCCGCGCACCACCTTCGAGCAGCTCTTCTGCCTGCAGGCGGCGCAGCTGCCCTCGCGCCGGCCTCGAGGCGCCGGCCGTCCGGCGTCCACGTCGGGCATGCGCGCGCTCTCGTCGCCGGGCATGCCGGGCGTGCACGGGCACTCGTCTCCGGGCATGCCCGCGGTGCGCTCGCCCACGTCTCCGGGCATGGCCATCTCCTCTCCCGGCATGTCCATCTCGTCTCCGGGCGTGCTGCCCGCCTCGGACATCCCCGCCGCCGAGGCGAAGGTGCGTGAGCTCGAGAAGGAGCTCGTGTTCTGCAGGGAGGTGGACAACCTCCAGTTCGAGGTGGACGGGCTCAACTCCCAGGTCTTCGATCTGGAGTCGAAGCTGCGCAGCACCGACGGCCTCAAGGAGAAGCTGCGCCAGGCGGAGGCGGTCTGGAACGCCGAGCCCACGCCCGAGTCGATGGGCCTGCCCCAGGACATCGTGGCCCGCGCGGAGCGCTACCCGCGCACGCTCGCCCGGCGTGACGAGGCGATGGCGCGCCTGCAGTCCGAGCGCGAGGTGGCGGAGGAGGAGGCGCAGCGGCTGCCGGACGTGGAGCCGCTGGTGCGCAACCGCAACTTCTGGATCGCCGTGGGCGTGGGCGTGGCGTGCTTCATCGCCGGCCTCTTCCCCACCGACTGGGTGCGGTACGTGGCGCTGCTGGACATCCCCGCCTTCGGCTTCGCCGCGGTGCTCGCCATCCGCTACGTGGACGAGCTGCAGGACAAGGATCGGTTGAGCCGCCGGGGCGAGATGTTCGCCGTGCGCGAGAAGAAGATCCTCGAGGAGTTCGAGGCCGATGCCGGGCCGGTGCGCAAGGCCCTGGAAGTGTTCGACGTGGACACGCCCAAGGACATTCCGCCCCGCCTGCAGCGCCGCGAGCAGCTCGGCGCCGACGTGGCCCAGCTGCGCGCCCAGCTCGTCACGATGGAGAAGCACCCGGACTTCGTGGAGGCCGCCCACCAGCTGCCGGTGCTCCGCCAGCAGATCGAGCTGCTCAACGCGAAGATCTCGGAGAAGGGCACCTTCGTGCGTGATGTGCGCGAGGTGGAGCGGGAGCTCGCCCGGCTCAAGGAGTCCATCGCGCTCGCGCGCAACCCGCAGATGGCTGGCGTGGGAATGCCCGGTGCCGCCGACCTGGCCGGTGGCGGCATGGAGCCCCTGGAGGATCCGGCGCCCCTGGTGCTCGGCCTGGCGGGGGACCTGCTGGCCACGGACGTGGCCGCCGTCATCGGGATGATGCGCGAGCGGTGCGTGCAATACTTCAGCGCCCTCACGGAGCGCCGCTACACCAGCGTGGAGTGGGACCGGGATGGGCGGACCATGGTGGTGACCTCCTCGGGCCGGCGCATGCCCGTGGGCGAGCTGCCTCCGCGCGAGGTGGACCTCTTCTTCCTGAGCCTGCGGCTGACGGTGGTGGAGAAGGTGAGCACCCGGGTGAAGCTGCCGCTGCTCGTGGAGGACGCGCTGGTGGGCCTGGACGAATCCCGGCTGCCCCTGATCGGGCGGATGCTCAAGCACCTGGGCACGTTGACGCAGGTGCTGCACGTCACGCCGCATCCTGGTCTGGCGCAGTTGTCGGACGGGCCTGTCAATCTGTAGTGCGCGCCGTGGCGTGAGGGGCCCCCTCGGTGGGGGCCCGGGA
>DASQMW010000068.1:0-30442 GCA_035645295.1 Archangium sp. | reverse complement strand
TCGCCGCTGCCGGAGGCGCCCGCCAGGGTGCAGGTGCCGAGCTTGAGCGTCTGGCCCGCGGCCACCGTCACGTTGCGGTTGGTGGTGTTGCGGGTGGCGTTCTGGGTGCCGCTGGCGGCGTAGGTGAACGAAGCGGTGATGGGGCCGGGCGGTGGCGGGGGGGCGGCGGTGAGCTTCCACACCACGGTGCCGTCGCAACTGCTGCTGGAGTAGCAGCCGGCGCGGATTTGATAGGTGCCGCCCTTGCCCGTGGGCACGGTGTACTTGAAGTACGAGGAGTGGCCGCCACAGGCGTCGTCATTGGCGGTGGCCTGGATGCCCGCGCCATCGAACAGGCGCAGGTAGGTGTCTCCGTTGGCGGTGGCGCCAGTGAGGTTGCAGGTGCCCACCTCCACCACGTCCCCCGCGTTGAAGGTGAGGCTCTTGTTCACCGTGTTCTGCTGGGCGTTGTTGGTGTTGGTGGCGCTGAAGGTGAAGGACTCGGCCGGAGGCGGAGGCGGCGGGGGAGGGGGCTCGCCATTGGCACCCCACGGGTCCGGGCATGTGGCGCTACGGAGGGCGCACTGCGGCAGGTTGGTGCCCAGGTGGGTGATGACGTCCTGGATGGGCACGCCGCGGTTGGGGCAGTTGGCGCAGTGGTGCAGTGACACCACCTGGTGGTCGGCATAGGCAATCACCGGCGAGCCCGAGGAGCCGCCCTGGGTGTCCGCGTAGTAGCCCACGTCACTGGGCCCGCCGCTCTGGCACGCCGCTTCGTTGAGGCTGTACACCTCGGCATAGCCGGAGGCGTCGGCCGTGGCGCTGGAGGTGACGGCGATCTTCTTGCCGTACGCCGACGGGTGCTGGGGGACGTAGATGCGCTCGTCCACCACCGCTCCGGTGGGGCGCAGCTGGAGGAAGCCGTAGGTGTTGGTGGGGTTGGTGGGCAGCTGCACCAGCGTGTAGTCGCGGGGAGCGTCCGTCTTCACCAGCGTGGCGCTGGTGGCCACCACCGTGCCCGCGCACGCGCCCCAGGCTCCGCAGCTGGTGGCGCAGGTGGCGCCCTCGGCCATGAACTCATAGGTGGTGTTCTGTGCCTCCGTGGCCGTGCTGATGCAGTGGTTGTTCGTCAGCAGGTGGCCCTGGTTGCCCACGAGCCAGCCGGTGCACGCGCTGGCGCCGTTGATGAGCAGGCGCGCCACCGCCCGGCCGTGGTTGTAGATCTGCGGCTCGCTGCCCTCGTAGCACCGCGCCCAGCCGGAGTCGTCCGCGCCACACAGGGCCTCGGCCTGGACGCCGCTCGGGGCCAACTCCTGGGCGGTGTAGCCGCGCGCGTACTTGTCGATGCGGTAGCCGTACTTGTTGAGCACGCCCCGGCGATTCACCGCCGTGCTGTGCAGCTCGATGATGGCGGTGTCCCCCGGAATGGGGATGCCCCAGAAGCCATCGCGTGCGCCCGGGTGCGTGTGGTCGTAGCGCCAGGAGCGCGAGCCGTCCGGCGCGCGGACGACGAGGGAGTCCCCCTCTTCCAGCTCGAGCGTGGCGAAGTGCGGGGCGATGTACGAGGCCCCGGGGTAGGTGAGCGTGCCGGTATGCAGGACCCCGTTGGCGACGCGCTGCTCCACCGCCGTGTACGGGTGCGGCGATTCGAGGCGGTGCACCACCTCCTCGCCCACCTTCTCGAGGCGCTGCGACGCGGGCGACGCCTCGCAGACCGGCCCGCTCCCAGGCGCCGTGTACCGGGGGGACTGAGCCAGCCCGAGCCCGCTGGCGAGCAGGGCGCTCGTGGCCGCGAGGGCGCGAAAGGTGTTCATGGGGACCTCGGTACTACGGGGTGAAAGTCGGCTGGAAGGTAGGAATGAGCAGGCAGGCGTCCAGTCCTCCCAGGAGTACGGGGAGCCCGTGGCTGCACGGACGCGGCCCGGAAAGTCCTAAAGTGGGTGCCACGATGCCCGACGCGTCCACGCTCGCTGACTGGGGACTGCCGGGGCTCTTCCTCGTGGCGATGGTGGCCGGCTCGGTGCTGCCGGCGCCCTCCGAGGCGGTGCTGGCCGCGCTCGTCTATGGAGGCGTGTCCCCGGCTCCCGCCGTGGCGGTGGCCACCGTGGGCAATGTGCTCGGGGCTCTCACTCTCTATGGCCTGGGGCGCTGGGTGGCGCGTGGGGGCGGTGGCCCGGTGGGCCGTTGGGTGCAGCGCCGCCGTGAGCGCGAGGGCCCCCGCCTGGCCCGGGCCCAGGAGCGGCTGGCCACCTGGGGCGCCCCGGCCCTCGCTCTCGCGTGGGTGCCCGTGGTGGGGGATGTGTTCGTGCTCGCCGCCGGCCTCGTGGGCGTGCGCTGGGGCCCCTTCGTCGGCTTCGTCACAGTGGGCAAGGGACTGCGGTACCTCTTTGTCGCTCTGTCCGCCCTCGCGGCGGCCCCTGCTGGAATTTCACCGTGAGACTGCGATGATGGGGGCCGCGTTCCCCCCATCGCCCGCTCGTCGCGGGCAGGAAGTGTTTCCGATGCGACAGTCTCGCTCTTCCTCGAAGCGCTCGGGCCTGGGCCCCTGGCTTCTGGTTCCACTGCTCACCCTGGTCCTCGCCGCATGCGGTGAGGGCTCCGCCGGGGACCCGCGGGAGGAGTCCGCGAATGAGGAGCTGTCCACGGGAGGGGCCGCGCTCGGTGAGTTCCGGCTGCGCCTGATGGCCGCCAACACCACCAGCGGCAACGCCCAGAGTTACGACCCCGGCCACGGCATCCGCATCTTCCAGGGCACCAAACCGGACGTGGTGATGCTCCAGGAGTTCAACTACACCTCCGGGAGCATCCGGCAGTTCGTGGATACGGCCTTCGGCCCGGGCTTCTACTACTACCGGGAGACGGGGGCGCAGATCCCCAACGGTGTCATCAGCCGCTGGCCCATCCTCGAGGCGGGCGAGTGGACGGACACGCAGGTCTCCAACCGCGACTTCGCGTGGGCGCGCATCGACATCCCCGGCCCGAAGGATCTCTGGGTGGTGAGCGTGCACCTGCTCACCGCCAGCAGCAGCGTCCGCAACACCGAGGCCTCCAACCTGGTCAACTACATCAAGGCCAAGAACATCCCCGCGGGGGACTACCTGGCCATCGGCGGTGACTTCAACACCGACAGCCGCACCGAGAGCTGCTTCGGCACCTTCAGCCAGGTGGTGACCACCAGCGGCCCGTACCCCGCGGACAAGAACGGCAACGTCAACACCAACGCCGGCCGCTCCAAGCCGTACGACCACGTGCTGGTGGACTCGGATCTGCGCGCCTACCAGACGGCCACGGTCATCGGCTCCAGCTCGTTCAGCGCGGGCCTGGTGGTGGACACGCGCGTGTACTCGCCGCTCTCGGACATCTCCCCCGCGCTGTCAGGTGACAGCGGCTCCACGAACATGCAGCACATGGCCATCATCAAGGACTTCCTCCTGCCGGGGGATGATGGGACGCCGCCCGTGGCGAGCGTGACGGTGGGCTCTCCCAACGGTGGCGAGAGCTGGGCGGGGGGCAGCAGCCAGCCCATCACGTGGACGTCGAGCGGCGTGACGCAGGTGAAGCTCGAGTACACGACGGATGGGAGCACGTGGAACCTCATCTCCGCGGGCACGCCGGCCTCGGCGGGCAGCTACACCTGGGTGGTGCCGAGCACGGCCACCACGGCGGCGAAGGTGCGGGTGAGTGACGCGGCCAACACCTCCATCACCGACACCAGCAACGCGGCCTTCACCATCACCGTTCCGACCACGCCGGGGCCCACGAGCGCCATCACCGTGGAGACGGAGTCCAACGACACCGCGGCGGCCGCCAACGGCCGGGTGGGGGCGGGCACCGCCGTGAGCGGGAGCATCTCCACCAGCACGGACGCGGACTGGTTCAAGTTCACGGTGACCACGCCGGGCACCGTCACGGTGAAGCTGACCATGCCCGGGAGCGGGGATCTGGACTGGTACCTGTTCACCGAGTCCGACCTGAGCTTCTTCGAGGTGCGCGGCTACACCACGAGCAACCCGGAGGTGGGCACCTACTAGGCGCCCGCCGCGGGCACGTACTACGTGAAGGTGGTGGGCTACTCGGGCGCGATGAGCAACTACTCGCTCCTCGTGACGGGGGCCGGCGTCCAGCCGTAGCCTCCCGGAATGCAGCGAGGGCTCCCGGGGGCACGCACGCCCCGGGAGCCCTGGAGACGGCCCTCCCTGAAGGGAGGGTCAGTGGTGGTGGCTGTCCAGCAGGGGGTCCTCCGAGTGGAGCCCGGCGGGCTCGAACTCCTCGCCCTCGGCCACCGTGGGCTGGTTGCGCGGAGGCGTGGGCGGGTCCCCGGGGCGGTTGGAGGGCCGGCCGTAGTCGCGCTCGTAGATGCGCAGCACGGCGAGGAAGAAGGCCACGATGAGGGGCCCCAGCAGCAGGCCGACGGCGCCGAAGACGGCCAGGCCACCGAGCAGCGAGAAGAAGACGATGGCGCCGTGCATGTGCATGCCGCGCTTGGCCAGGATTGGCTTGATGACGTTGTCGGAGAGCCCCACCACGACGACACCCCAGACGGCCAGCACGAGGGCGGCGATGGGGTGGCCGGTGGCGAGCAGCAGCAGGGCGGCGGCCAGGCACACCACGGCGGCACCGACGGCCGGGATGAGGGCGAAGAAGAACGTCACCGCCGCGAAGAAGATGGGGACCGGCACGCGGGTGATGAGGTAGCCCACCAGCGCCGCCGCCGCCTGCACGCCCGCGGTGGCGATGCTGGACACCAGCACCGACTTGGTGACGCGGCGGAACTCCATCAGCAGCTCCGTCGTCTGCCCGCGCTTGAGAGGGGACACGCTCTCCAGCCACGCGACGAGCTGCTTGCCCTGCACCAGCAGGAAGTAGAAGGCGATGAGCATCATCACCGTCTGGAAGACCACCGTGCCGGTGGTCACCACCACCCCACCGACCGTCTGGGCCGCGGTGGCGCCCCGGGTGCTCACCTGCTCCTGCAGGGTCTGCCACAGCCCGGCGCTTCGCGTCTGGAAGTTCTCCAACATCTGCCCGGCGTGCTCCTTCAGCGGACCGGGGACGTAGGCCAGCAGTCCCTCCAGCCCCCGCCGCTCCACGGTGTCGGAGATGAAGGTCACCCCCTTGGAGATCTCGGAGACCAGGAAGGCCGTGATGCTGGCCAGGGGCGCGAGCACCGCCACGACGACGCCCAGGCAGATGAGGCCGGCCGACAGCCCGCTCTTCCCGTGGAAGCGCCGCGTCAACCACCGGTGCAGGCCGTACAAGGCCCCGGCGAGCACCGCGGCCAGGAAGAAGGCCTCGAAGAAGGGAGAGAAGACCCAAAACACCAGGGCGATGGACAACACGATGAGCCCGATGAGGACCCTTCGGGCGCCTTGTTCAGTGGCCATGGCCGGACGATGGGGGCGCCCCCCGGTGGCCGGTAGGGTGGGGGACGCCTGGCTGTCCGCTTTCCAAGGCCGCTCGGCTCTTGGGGAAGCAGGCAGGCCGGGTAGAGTGCGCGCCCCATGCCGTCCTTCGACTCGAATCTCTTCCCCCTCTGGCTCGTCCAGGCCCTGTGCGCCCTCTTCCTCGCCATCACCTTCCTCCAGTCCGGCCTGGACAAGGTGATCGACTGGAAGGGCAACCTGGGGTGGCTCACCGGACACTTCTCCAAGACCCCCCTGCGCGGGGTGGTGGCGCCCATGCTGGCCACCCTCACGCTGCTGGAGCTGGCCGCGGGCGCGGTGAGCGCGGCCGGGCTGGTGGTCCTGGTGCTCTCCGGGAGCACCCGGGTGGCCCTGTGGGGCGCGGCCCTCTCGGCCCTGTCCTTCGTGGCCCTCTTCTTCGGCCAGCGCATGGCCAAGGACTACGCGGGCGCCGGGGGCCTGGTGCCGTACTTCCTCGTCAGCCTGCTGGCCTTGCTGGTCATGCGCGGCTGAGCCGTCCGGCACCCCGGCCGCACCGGGCCGGGTTCCCACGGGCGCGAGCCGTAGTAGTCTGGCCCCCCGGCCCTTCCGCGATGGAGGGGACCGGAGGAGGCCCATGGAACGCCTGCGCTTCTTCCTGAATGACAAGCCCGTCGAGGAGACGGGGCTCTCTCCCACCACCACCCTGTTGCGCTACCTGCGCGACAGGGTGAACCTCACTGGCACGAAGGAAGGCTGTGCCGAGGGCGACTGCGGGGCCTGCACCGTCGCCGTGCTGGAGCACGACAGCCAGGGGGCGCCCGCCCTGCGCGCGGTGAATTCGTGCCTGGTGCTGCTGCCCATGGTGCAGGGCAAGCGCGTCTACACGGTGGAGGCCCTCAAGGAGGGCGGCCAGTACCACGTCGTCCAGGAGACGCTGGCGCGCGAGCTGGGCTCCCAGTGCGGCTACTGCACCCCGGGCATCGCCATGGCCATGCTGGAGGCCTGCCACCGCCGGGACATGGACGAGCCCTGGAAGCTGGACGCGCAGATGTGCGGCAACCTCTGCCGCTGCACCGGCTACCGGCCCATCCGCGAGGCCGCGAAACAGGTGGCCGGCCTGCGCCCCGAGGACCGTTTCGCCCGCGCGCTCGCGGAGACGCGGCCCGAGCCCATGGCGCTGGCCTACGAGGCCGGGGCCCAGCGCTTCTTCACCCCCGGCTCGCTGGAGGCCCTCTGGGACGTGCTGGACAAGCACCCCGAGGCGCGCTTCGTGATGGGCGGGACGGACCTGTCGCTGGAGGTGACGAAGCGCTACGCCGAGCCTCCGCTGCTGGTGTCGCTGGAGGCCCTGTCCGAGCTGCACGTGCTGGAGCCCCGTGCCGGCGGGCACCGCCTGGGCGCCACCGTGTGGCTGACGGACCTGGAGGACTACGCGCGCGTCGCCTGCCCGCCCCTGGAGCGGATGCTGCGCTACTTCGGCTCGCGGCAGATCAAGAACCGCGCGACGGTGGGCGGCAACCTGTGCACGGCCTCGCCCATTGGAGACCTGGCGCCGGTGCTGCTCGCGCTGGGGGCCGAGGCGGTGCTGCGCTCGCGGGCGGGCGAGCGGAGGATGCCCCTGGAGGACTTCTTCCAGGGCTACCGGCGCACGGCGCTCGGACGCGGCGAGGTGCTGGCCTGCGTGGACGTGCCGGCCCAGCCGGAGGGCGCGCGGGCGCTGGCGTACAAGGTGTCCAAGGGGCGCGAGCTGGATATCAGTGCCGTATCCGCGGGCTTCCGGGTGGTGGTGGACGGGGAGGGGAAGGTGACGGAGGCGCGGCTGGCCTACGGAGGCATGGCGGCGACGCCCGCCCGGGCCCGGCTCACCGAGGCCGCGCTGGTGGGCCAGCCCTGGACGGAGGTCTCGGTGGAGGCGGCCCTGGCCCGGCTGGATGAGGATTTCAAGCCGCTGTCCGACCATCGCGGTTCGGCCTGGTACCGCGCACAGGTGGCGAAGAACCTGCTGCGCGGCTTCTTCCACGAGACGCTCTCCACGCCGGTGCCCCGGCTGGCGGAGGGCCACTCGGCCACGGTGCAGGTGAGGTGACCCGGATGAGCACGCTTCCTTCTTCTCCCAATACCCTCCACGCCCAGCAGCCCGGGCCCACCCCCACGCCCCTGCACGTCCCGGCCCCGCACGAGAGCGGCCTGAAGCACACCAGCGGCGAGGCCCGCTACGTGGACGACCTGCCCGCGCCCCCGGGGATGTTGACCGGGCACCTCGTCACCTCGCCGCACGCGCACGCGCGCATCCGGCGCAGGGACGCCTCGCGCGCCCGGGCGCTTCCCGGTGTCCACGCCGTGCTCTTCGCCGAGGACATCCCCGGGGAGAACCAGGTGGGCCCCGTCATCCACGACGAGCCGCTGATGTCCGACGGCGAGGTGCACTTCCAGGGGCAGACGGTGGCGCTGGTGCTGGCGGAGGACGCCGCCGTGGCCCGCCGTGCCGCCGCGCTGGTGGAGGTGGAGTACGAGCCGCTGCCCGCGCTCCTGTCCATCCAGGCGGCGGTGGAGGCCGGCTCCTTCCTCACCACGCCACACGTCATCGGCCGGGGAGATCCGGACGCCGCGCTCGCCGCCGCGCCGGTGCGCCTGTCCGGCGAGTGCATGACGGGGGCGCAGGACCACTTCTACCTGGAGACGCAGGCGTCGCTGGCGGTGCCCGGCGAGGACGGCTCGGTGCACCTGTGGAGCTCCACCCAGCACCCCTCGGAGGTGCAGGCCATCGTCGCCGGCGTGCTGGGGACGGGGCGGCACCAGGTGGTGGTGGAGGTGCCGCGCATGGGAGGCGGCTTCGGCGGCAAGGAGACGCAGGCGGCGCCCTTCGCGGCCCTGGCGGCCCTGGGCGCACGTGCCACCGGGCGGCCGGTGAAGGTGTGGCTCAACCGCGACCAGGACATGGCCTTCACCGGCAAGCGCCACCCCTTCTGGGGCCACTATGAGGCGGGGCTCGACCAGGAGGGGCGGCTGCTCGCGCTCAACGTCGAGCTGGTCTCCGACGGTGGGTGGAGCACGGACCTGTCGCACGCCATCCTGGACCGGGCGCTCTTCCACCTGGACAACGCGTACTTCGTCCCGGCCCTGCGCTTCTCCGGCCGGGTGGCCCGCACGAACCTGCCCTCCAATACGGCCTTCCGCGGCTTCGGCGGGCCCCAGGGCATGTTCGTGATGGAGGAGGTGCTCAACCGTGCCGCCGAGCTGCTCGGATTGGACCCGGCCGTGGTGCGCGAGCGCAATTACTACGGGCAGGCCCCCGCGAACCTCACCCACTACGGCCAGGCCGTGGAGGGCAACCGGCTGCCGCGCATCCACGCGGAGTTGATGGCCTCCAGCGACTACGCCCGGCGCCGCGCGGAAATCGAGGCCTTCAACGCCCAATCGCGGTGGACGAAGCGGGGCATCGGCTTCCAGCCGGTGAAGTTCGGCATCTCCTTCACCACGAGCTTCCTCAACCAGGCCGGGGCCCTGGTGGTCATCTACACGGACGGCAGCGTGCAGCTCAATCACGGTGGCACCGAGATGGGGCAGGGGCTGCACACCAAGATGAGGGCCGTGTGCGCCCACGAGCTGGGCGTCCCCCCCGAGCGCATCCGGGTGATGAACACCGCGACGGACAAGGTGCCCAACACCTCGGCCACGGCGGCCTCGAGCGGCACGGACCTCAACGGCATGGCGGTGAAGCAGGCGTGCGAGGTGATCCGCGAGCGGCTGCGCCCGGTGGCCGCGCGGTTGCTCCAGGCCGAGCGGGGGGGCGAGGTGGACGCACTCGCCTTCGTGGGAGGCCGGGTCTTCCTGCCCGCGCGCCCCGAGCGCTCGGTGTCCTTCGCCGAGGTGGTGCACGCCGCCTACCTGGCCCAGGTGTCGTTGTCGGCCACGGGTTACTACCGCACGCCGGACATCTCGTATGACCGGGTGGCCGGGCGCGGCAAGCCCTTCCACTACTACGCCTTTGGGGCCGCGGTGGTGGAGGTGGAGGTGAGCGGCCTCACCGGTGAGCACCGCGTGCGCCGGGTGGACATCCTCCACGACGTGGGGGCCTCGCTGGTGCCGAGCATCGACCAGGGCCAGGTGGAGGGCGCCTTCATCCAGGGCGTGGGCTGGCTCACGTGCGAGGAGGTGCTCTTCGACGCGAAGGGACGGCTCGTCACGCACTCGCCGGACACGTACAAGATTCCGGCGGTGGGCGACGCGCCCGAGGACTTCCGCGTGGCCCTGCTGGAGCGCGCGCCGCAGGACAACACCATCCACGGTAGCAAGGCGGTGGGCGAGCCCCCGTTCATGCTGGCGATTGGAGCGGTGACGGCGCTGCGGCACGCGGTGGCCGCCTTCGGTCCTCCGCGGACTCCGGTGGAGCTGGCCTCGCCCGCGACGCCGGAGGCGATTCTGCGCGCGGTGGAGGTGTCGCGCGCCGCGGGAGCGCTTCCGGACGGAAAGGCCTGAAGCGGGACGGGCCTCAGAGCACCTTGCGCGGCTGGACGAGGGCGTTGGCGAACAGGAGTCCGGCGACGAGGGCCACGGCCACCATGAGCATGGAGAAGGCGGTGTCCACGCCCGCGAGCACATCGCGGGCGAGCAGGGACTCCATGCTGCGGAAGCCGATGCTGCCGGGCACCAGCAGCATGATGGCGGGCACCAGGGTGATGACGGCGGGGCGGTTGCGCACGCGGGCGAGCAGGTTGGTGACGACCCCCACGATGAGGGCTCCGACGAAGGCGCCCAGTTGCGTGCCGAGCACCTCGGAGCCCAGGCGCGAGCCCACGTAGGCGAGGGTGCCGGCCATGCCGATCCACCCCCAGTCGCGGGGCCGGGCGCGGAAGAGGACGCTCACGCCGAACAGCATGGACACCAGGGCGATCGGCTCCGTCCAGGCGGGGAGCTCCGGCACGGGGCCGAGCTTCGCGGGCAGGGGGAACCACTCCGCCAGCCGGGTGCCCAAGGCCACACCGAAGCCGAGTTCCAGGAACACGATCGCCGCGCCGGTGAGCCGTGAGGTGCCGGAGATGAGGTTGCGCGTGGCGAGCTCGTTGAGGGCCACCGTCAGGCTGAGGCCGGGCAGCAGCACGATGAGGCCCGCGAGGGTGACGATCTGCACGGACAGAGGCCCCACGAGGCTCGCGGCGATGACGGCCAGGGCCGAGGAGAGGATGGCGGCCACCGGCTCCAGCACCCACATGGTCGAGGACTGCCGGCGCGTCCACAGGTCCAGCCCGCCGATGAGGAGGCTGATCAGCGCGGCCACCCCCATCTCGCGCGGTCCACCGCCGAAGAGGCGGGCACCCCCGACGGCGGTCAGGGCCCAGCACAGCAGGAGGAGGGGACTGCCGTAGCGAGGGGGCTCGGCGAGGATGGACTCCACGCGCTCGGCGCCCTCCTCAGGGGAAAGCTCTCCGCGGATGACGGAGTCCGCGAGCGCATCGAGGCGGGCCAGCCGGCCGAGGTCCATCTCTCCGGGCTCCACGCGGATGAGGGAGGTCCGCAGGTCTTCGGGGGGACCGAAGGACGCGAAGATGGAGGTGGGGGTGGAGAAGAAACGGGCCTCCAGGCCCAGCCGTTGGGCCACCAGGCGCATCTGCTCCTCAAGCTGGTGGGCGGGAGTGCCGTAGCGGTGCAGCGCCTGCCCGAGGCGCAGCGTGAACGACACGGCCGGGACGGGAGGAGGCGGCTGGAGCGCGAAGAGCTGTTCTGCCGGGAGCACAGGCCGCACATGGCAGAGGGCTTTCGGGGAGTCAAACGAAGCCTTCGTCACTCCCTCCGCTAGCCTGCTTGCCTTACGGAAGACCAGGACAGCGCACCGCAACTTAATGTGTCAGGTCACGTCAGAGTAGGAGACGAATGGAGTCAGGTTGGTGACCGCCATGCGGAGGAACCGGTGAACAACAAGTGTCTCACATGCGGCACGCCCATGAAGGGAACCCGGGAGAACATCAAGGATGACCTTATCGGTCTGGATGGCGTCACCTTGAAAGGTGTCATGGTCTACCGGTGTCCCAAGTGCGGCGAGCGCCAGCTGGGCATCTATAAGATCGCGGAAATGCACCGCCAACTGGCGATGGCGGTTGCCCGGCGCCGGGAAAGACTCGGTCCGAAGGAAATCCGCTTCCTCCGCAAGTACCTCGGGCTTTCCAGCAAGGACTTCGCGGACAAGATGGGCGTCGACAAGACGACCGTCTCCAAGTGGGAGCGCGTCGATGCTCCGGCCCCCATGGGACAGCCCGCGGAGAGGCTCCTCCGCCTCATGGTGATGGTGGACAGGCCCGTCGAGGAGTACCCGCTCGAGGAGACGGGGCTCGTCGAGGCCAGGCCGCTCCGGATGGTTCTCGAGGAAGGCAAGGGGTCTCAGGCCTGGCGGGTCGTTCCTTCCTCTTGACGAAAGCGCCGCTTCGCCGTGCTCTTACGGCCCATGAGTGACTTCGCGCAGGGATTCATCGTGTTGGGAGCGGCCCGCACCAAGGTGCAGCGCTGGCTCGGCTCCCGCCAGTTGTCGGCCTTCCTCGCCGCCGGTCCGGGCAAGGCGCTGCGGCTGTGGCCCCGGGCCGAGGGCGAGGCCGCCGAGGAGGCCGCCAGTGCCCTCTCCGGCGAGCTCCCCAAGAGCCGCATCTTCGTCTTCTCCATTGGTCAGGACTCCCTGCGTGTCAGCGTTCATGCGGACGGCTCCTGCCAGACCCGGGAGGAAGTGGCCCTGCGCATGCGCACCGCGAAGCAGCTCTCCCAGGCCCACGCCGCCCTCCAGCGCGTCTCCACCGCCCTCGACTTCAAGGGACACCGGCCCACGCTGCTGCGTGACGGCGACAGCCGCCCCGGTTTCCTCGCGCTCGCCGGTGTGAAGGAGGAGGACCTCTTCTCGCTGTCGCACGTACGGCTCGCCGAGGCCCGCCAGCACCCGGACGCTCCGGACGCCGCGCGCTTCCAGGACTTCACCTTCGTGGACGAGCGGGGAAAGGCGCATCCCTTCTTCTCCGCTCCCCCGGGCCCGGAGTCCTGAACGCCATGCTGCTCACCACGCCCCTGACCACGTCCCGCCTGCTGCTGCGCGAGTTCGAGGAGGACGACTGGCGCGCCACCCACCCCTACGAGTCCGACCCCGAGGTGGTGCGCTACCAATCCCATGGTGTCCGCACCGCCGAGGAGAGCCGGGACTACATCCTCCGGGTGATGGCCCTCTCGCGCGAGACGCCCCGGCACGTCTATGACCTGGCCGTGGTGCTGCGCGACGGCAACCGGCTCATCGGGCGCTGCGGCATGCGCATCACCGACCCCGAGCTGCGCGAGGCCTCCCTCTGGTACATCCTCGACCGCTCACGGTGGGGCCAGGGCTACATCACCGAGGCGGCGCGGGCCCTCATGGACTTCGGTTTCGGGACGCTCGGCCTGCACCGCATGTGGGCCGACTGCGACCCGCGCAATCCCGGCTCCTTCCGCGTCATGGAGAAGCTGGGCATGCGCAAGGAGGCCCACTTCCGCGAGAACGGCTTCTACAAGGGCGAGTGGTGCGACTCCCTCATCTACGCCCTGCTCGAGCGCGAGTGGCGGGCCCTGCCCCCGGCGCGCTAGCCGGACAGAGCAAGGCCGGGCGAGGCGAGTGACGCCCCGTCCGGCCTCGTGCGCTCCATGGTTGCTAACACGCCCCTCTCAGAGGGCGCCTGGCTCAATGCACGGAGGTGTAGTCATCGAGGGGCGGCAGCGGAGGAATGGCGCCGCGCTCCCGCTCGCTCTCCGAGGACACCGAGGCCTGGAACTCCTCCTCCTGACCGCCCTCGTCCCCGGTCTGACCCGAAAGCTTCGTCTCGAGCTGATCGCCGAGGGTGGAGATGCGCTCCTTGACCTTGGCCTTGGCCGGCTCGATGAGCTGGCGCTCGCGGTTGGTCACCGGGATGAAGCTGGCGAACAGGGCGCCGACGGCGAGGCCGCCGATGGCCAGCAGCACCGGGTTCTCGGAGACGGTGCCGTACCAGTCCGAGGCCTGGTGCTGGATCTGCCCGCGGTCCGGGATGCGATCCCGCAGCCCATGGGTCTTGTCCATGGCCCGATCCACCAGGCCGCTGGCGCGGTCCTTGAGGGCGTAGGCCTTGTCCTTCGCCATGTCCACGGCGTCCGAGGCGCGCTCCTTCAGGCCACCGCCACTGTCCACGCCGCCCATGTTCATGGAAGAGCTGGTGCCCACATCCGTGCTGGTGCGCACGCCGATGTCGCTGCCCAGCGAGCCCCGCGCATCCCCGGTGGGCCGCATCAGGCCACCGTCGGGAGCGGGAACCAGGGACGGGGTACCCCGGTCATAATCGCTGTACATGCGGCTGTTCCAATCCGACTGGTGGCGCACGTCGAAGGCCTTCTTCATCAGCGCCGAACCCACTCCGGCTCCGAGGATGGCGCCCAGCATGCTCCAGCCCCTGGGCGTGTCCGCCCGTTCCTTCACTTCATAACCCTTGCGCATCACAGCCTCCCTGGCTTGCGTTTTGATTTCGTCGACCTTCTCCACCGCCTTGTCCCGGGCCTGCTCCTTGAGGTCCGAGACCTTGTCCGCGGCGAGCGCCTTGAGGTGCTCCGGCTCCACGCGCCGGGCCAGCTCATCGGCGAGCTCGCTCATGCGTGCCCGTGCATCTGAGATTTCACGGATTGGAACGTCTTGCTCGCCCATTGACTGTCCTCCTTCAGTGTTTGAATGGTCTGGTTGGGTGCGTGGATCTGCTTGAGGTGCTTCACGCCGGCCATGGCGACGCCCGCGCCGATGCCGAGGAAGAGCACCGTGACGATGAGCGTGGCGGCCCACAGGGGCAGCACGAGGTCCAGCAGGACGACGGCGAAGGCCGCGAAGAGCAGAGCGCCAATGAATAGCAGCAGGCCCCCCGCGCCCACCAGGATGCCGCCCGCCTTGACCTTCGTCACCTCCTGGCGCAGCTCGGTCTTCGCCAGGGCGATCTCCGCGCGGATGAGCCGCTTGCCCTGGTCAAAGAACTCGCCCAGCAGGGAGCCGAACGCGCGTCCCGACATGCCATCGCCCGGGACGGTGCGGTCCTCGTAGTCGAAGCCTCTTCGAGTATCTGGATTACCGGGTTGCATCGTGTCCTCTCCTATTCCTTGAGGATGCGGGCGGCGAGGAACCCGAGGGCGACGCAGCCAGCGAAGAAGGGCGCGGGCTTCTCGCGGATGAACTGCTTGGCGTCACGCACCAGCTCCTCGGTGGTGCCGTTCTCGATGCGGTCCGAGACCTGGCGCACGTAGCCCACGGCGCCATGGAGAATCTGCTGAGAGAAGCCGTCCGCGTTCTGGGAGGCATTCTCCAGCGTGGAGACGAAGCCCTGGAGGCCTTTGATGAGATCGCTCTTGCGATCGTCGATCTGGTGGTAGACGCGATCGCGCGTCACCCCGGTGAAGCGCTTCACCTGCTCCTTGCCGTGGGCGGTAAAGCCGGTGCCCTGATCCGTTCCGATCGACTGGCCGGCGCCGGTATAGCTGGAACCCTGGATTCCTCCTTCAGTCACGGTTGCCATGCGCTCTCCTCCGAGTAGGTTGAATGAGCTGGTGCTCATGCGGGAATGGCCCACACATTCTTCAAGCTAGGCACGCTCAGGAATGCGCCAGGAATGAAGCGGGGAACGCTCGCGAAGCAGGCAGGGGAGAGCGGTACGGAACCCAGGAATAGGAATAAGACGCGCCCCAGGAGGGGAGTCGCTGATGGCGAGGAAGCCGAAGATACCGCGGTGGCTGGAAGCCGCGCGCCGGCGCCAGGAGCCGGTGCCGGAGGGGAGCCGCGCGGACTGGCTGGCGCGCGCGCTGGGACGGGCGGGGGTGATGCCCCGGGCCGAGGCGGAGCAGGCCATCCGGGAGGGACGGGTGGAGGTGGACGGGCGCGTGGAGCGCGAGCCCTTCGCGCCGGTGCACGCGGGCAGCGTGGTGCGGGTGGATGGGACGCCGCGCTCGCTGGAGGCCCGGACGCTGGCGCTGATGTTCCACAAGCCCGCGGGCGTGGTGGTGCACGGGAGCGATCCCGAGGGCATCGGCACCGTCTTCGAGCGGCTGCGCCCGGTGCTGCCGCCGGAACTGCGAGGCCACGAGTGGTACGCGGTGGGGCGCCTGGATCGGGACACCACGGGCCTGCTGCTCTTCACCAATGAGGAGCGGCTGGTGGCGCATGCGACCTCGCCGGAGACGCACGTGCCCAAGCGGTACGTGGCGGACGTCGAGGGCGCACCCATGGAGGTGGCCCTCCAGCGGCTGCGCGAGGGCGTCCTGCTCGACGATGGACCAACCAGGCCAGCGGGCGCCCGGCTGTTGGCCGCGGGGCGGGTCGAACTGGTGCTCACCGAGGGGCGGCACCACCAGGTGAAGCGGATGCTGGCGGCGGTGGGGCATCCGGTGCGGAGGCTGCACCGTGAGGCCGTGGGGACGCTGGTGCTGGACGTGCCGGAGGGCGCCTGCCGCCTGCTCACGGACGCCGAGGTGCAGCAGGGCCTCGGCTTTCGGTGAGGGTCAACCCCCGTGCCGCCGTGCGTACTCCCGCACGAGGGCGCGGGCGTGCCCGGCCAGCGCGTGGCTCTCGGGCAACTCCCGCCCGAGCAGCCGCGGGACGGCCAGTGCGAGGCTCACGGAGTTGGTGAGGACGCAGCCGCGCACGTCCTCCACCTGCTCGCGGCGCACCGGGCGCTCCGCGATGGGCCGTCCTCCGAGCCGTTCTTCCACCAGCAGCACGGAGCGGATGATGCCAGGAAGGCACGGAGCCCCCAGCGGCGGCGTCACCACCGTGTCTCCCACG
Source organism: Archangium sp. (assembly GCA_035645295.1). Lineage (GTDB taxonomy): Bacteria > Myxococcota > Myxococcia > Myxococcales > Myxococcaceae > Archangium. The sequence goes on along the minus strand of DASQMW010000068.1, from coordinate 14,290 downwards.
AGGAAGAACAGGTTCCCATTCGGAACCTCACAGAGCTCCCCGGCCTCGTTGACGAAGACGGTGCCCCGTCCGAGGTGCGCGTATTGCCGCAGGTACGAGACGCTCTTGTGATTCAGGGTGGGGTCTCCCCGGCGGTAGCAGCGGTCCTCCACCGTCTCGAGGGCCACCCCCTCTTCCGGGGGACGCGGAGGCAGGGACCGGAAGGACAGCAACAACCGCCCATCTCCCGCCACCAGCTTGGCCACGCCGGTGAAGCGCGGCCCCAGACTGGCATCCGCCTCCAGGCACCGGCGCAGCGCCGCGTGCACGGCTTTGGCGGTGAGTACCTCCGGCGGCGGCGCGTGTACGCAGCCCGCATGGGCCCCGAGGCTCTCGCGGAGCCGCGCGAGGTGCCGCTCGAGGAACATCGGGGCGCCCTCCTCGACGAGGAGCGTCTCGAAGAAGCCCGCGCCGAAGAAGAAGGACTGGAGGAAGTCCTGGAGCCGCAGATCCTCCAGCCGGCACACCTCGCCGTTCACCGCGACCGTCCCCATCATCCGATGCGCGCCTCCAGGAAGTTGGCGAGCAGCTGGTTGCCGTGCGGCGTGAGGAAGGACTCGGGGTGGAACTGGATGCCCTCCAGCCACGGGTATTCGCGGTGGCGCAGGCCCATCACCAGCTCACCACACGAGGCCGAGACCTCCAGGCACTCGGGAAGGCTTGCCCGGTCCACCACCAGCGAGTGGTAGCGCGCGGCGACGAACGGCCTCGGCAGCCCCCGGAACACGCCCCGGTCATCGTGGTGGATGTCGGCCGTCTTCCCATGGACGGGCACCGGCGCCCGCACCACGCGCCCGCCGAACACCTGCCCGAGGGACTGGTGGCCCAGGCACACCCCGAGGATGGGCACCCGGCCCGCGAAGGCGCGGATGACCTCCATCGAGATGCCGGCCTCGTCCGGGGTGCACGGGCCCGGGGAGATGACGATGTGGTCCGGCCGCAGCGCCTCCACCCCGGCGAGCGTGAGGGCGTTGTTGCGCACCACCTTCAGCTCCGCCCCGAGCCCTCCCAGCGCCTGCACGAGGTTGAAGGTGAAGGAGTCGAAGTTGTCGATGAGCAGCATCATGCCGCGTCCTCCTCCGGGCATGAGGACAGCGCGAGCAGCAGCGAGCGCGCCTTGTGCAGCGTCTCCTGGTACTCGCGCCTCGGCTCCGAGTCGTGGACGATGCCCGCGCCCACCTGCACGTGGGCCTTGCCGTTCTTCAGCACCATCGTGCGGATGACGATGTTCAGGTCCAGCTCGCCCGTGAAGCTCACGTACCCGAGCGAGCCCGTGTAGAGGCCCCGGGCGTGCGGCTCCAGCTCGGTGATGATCTGCATGGTGCGGATCTTCGGCACACCGGTGATGGTGCCGCCCGGGAACACCGCCGCCACCACGTCGAGCGGCTCCACTCCCGGCGCCAGCCGGCCCACCACCTCGGACTCGATGTGGATGACGTGGGCATACTCGGTGATCTCCATCAGCTTCGTCACCTGGACGCTGCCGTAGGCGCAGACGCGCCCCAGGTCGTTGCGCTCCAGGTCCACCAGCATCGCGTGCTCGGCGCGCTCCTTCTCGTTGGTGCGCAGCTCGTGCACGAAGCGGGCGTCCTCCTCCGGCGTCCCCCTGCGGCGCGTGCCCGCGATGGGCCGGGTGAGGGCCTGGTCATCCTCCACCCGTACGAGCCGTTCGGGCGAGGCGCTCACGACCTCGAAGCCGTCCAGCTCCAGGTAGCTGGCGAAGTGCACGGGGCTGAGCGCGGACAGCGCCTCGTACAGCTCCAGCGCGGACAGCCGCGGCTCCACCTCCAGCCGCTGCGAGAGGTTCACCTGGTACGTGTCCCCCGCGCGGATGTACTCGCGCACGCGCTCCACGGCGCGCAGGTAGTCCTCCTGCGTGAAGTTGGAGCGCCACGCCACGTCCGGGGTCTGCCCGTCCGGCAGGTGCCAGCCAGGCGCCGTGGGCCCTCGGGCCGAGGCCTCGCGCACCTCGCGCTCCAGGGCCTCCACCCGCCGCGTGCAGTCGTCGTAGTCACTGCCCGTGGCCACCACGAGCGCGCGGCCCTCCTGGGGCTCCACCGCCACGAAGGTGTCCACGAAGCCCAGCGCGATGTCTGGGAGGTTCAGGTCGTCGTTCGGGTGGCGCGGCAGGGACTCGAAATAGTGGGCGGCCTCGTAGGCGAAGAAGCCCACCGCGCCACCGCAGAAGAGCGGCATTCCCGGCAGCCGGAGCCCTCGCCAGCGCTTCAGCAGCTCGCGCAGCACGGACAGGGGCTCGCCTGGGTGCGGCTCTCCGTTCACCTCGCACCGGGGGCCTTTGGCCCGGAAGGTGAGGAAGGGCTTCGCTCCCACGAAGGAGTAGCGGCCCTCGCTGGAGGTCCGCGTGCTCTCCAGCAGGAAACGGTGGCCCGCGGGCAGGGCGCGCAGCAGATCCACCGCCCTCAGGCCATGGAACTCCACCGTGCGCACGAGGGGAACCTGGTTGTAGCCCTCCGCGACGAGCGCCTCGAAGCGTTCGCGGCTCAGCGGGGACGGGGCAGGGGAGACCGGCATGGGCGCAGGGCTTGTAACAGAGGTCCCCCGGCTCGCGCTCCGGGTTGCTCCGTGGGCCCGCTCCGCCCGCCCTTCCGGGGTTCAACCCGGGGTCCTGGCACCCTCACCCTGTCCCTCTCCCGGCGGGAGAGGGGTTCTTGGGCTCAGGGGTGCTTGGGGCCTGGGGTTGTTGGGCTCAGTGGTAGTGCCCAGCGGCCTGCGGCTGGTAGGTGACCGAGAGGATATGCAGGCGTTTGGTCTTCCCGCCCGGAAGCTGCCAGTCGATCTCCTGCCCCACCGACAGCCCGAGCAGCGCCGCTCCCACGGGCGCCAGCACGGACACCCGCCCCTGCGCCAGAGACGCATCCTGGGGATAGGAAAGCGTCACCTCCCGCGTCTCCCCCGTCTCCTCGTCCCGGTACACGACGCGGCTGTTCATGGTGACGACGTCCGGCGGCACCTGCGTCGGCTCGACCACCTCCGCGCGCAGCAGTTCCGCATCGAGCGCGTCCGCCTTGTCGCCCGCGGTCGTGTCGATGAGGGTCCGCAGCCGCTCCATGTCGGTCGACGTGACCACGATCCTCGGCTCTAGCGTGCTCATCACGACTCAATCCTTTGACCCTGCGTGTGGCCGGTCAACCAAGCGGGACCCGGGCCATGCCTGCATGGCGGCAGGGCGTCTGGAACCGGACGTCCCACCGGGCGCAAACCTGACTGCCCGTCAGGGGTTGAGCAGTCCCGCGAAATGCAGACGCAGTGCGTCGAGCACCGCCGACTCCTGCTCGCCGTTGAAGTGGCGCGCGCCCGGTGCGAGCACCACCTCGGCGCCGAGGCGCTCCTCCCAAAGCCGGCCGTTCTCGCGGAAGTCCGAGGTAAACGGGTCGTTGTCGGACAGGAGCACGACGAAGCGGCGCGAGGCGGCGCGCACCCGCGAGAGGTCCACCGGCGTGTCCGTCCACGGGCGCAGGCTGTCCCAGGGCTTGTCCACGCTCCACCAGGCGGCCACGAGCAACACGCCCTCCACCGTGCTCCCAGGAGGCAGCTCCGCCAGGTAGCGCAGCACCGCCTGGCATCCGACGCTGTGCCCCATCAGCACCGTACCGGGCGCGGGCGCCGTTCCCAGTGCGGCGGTGAGCGCGGGGACCCATGCTCCGATGGTGGGTTGCTTCGGCTCCGGCATGTCCAGTGCGCGCACGGCGTCGAATCCCGGAGGCTGCTCGCGGATGAGCCAGGGATAGAAGTCCGAGCCGGAGTGGCCGGCCCAGCGGGGGACGATGGTGAGGGTGCGCGGCATGGTGGCTCCTGGGCATAACACCGGAGCGTCCCGCCATCCCGTGGATACATCCGGCCAGGAAGGATGGACAGGGGCGTGATGGGGCCTTCAAGCTGTTCCCCATGGATCTGACTCTCCAGTCCACCGTGAAGCTGAACAATGGCGTGGAGCTGCCCCGGCTGGGCCTGGGTGTCTTCCGGGCGCCCCGGGGCGAGGTGACGCGCCAAGCGGTGTTGGCGGCGCTCGCGGCCGGTTACCGGCACATCGACACGGCTCGTATCTATGGCAACGAGCGCGACGTGGGCGCCGCGGTGCGGGACAGTGGCCTGCCTCGCAAGGACATCTTCGTCACCACCAAGCTGTGGAACGAGGACCAGGGCTATGACTCCGCGCTGCGCGCCTGCGAGCGGAGCCTGAAGGACCTCGGGCTGGAGTACGTGGACCTGTACCTGGTGCACTGGCCGGTGCCGGGCCGGCGGCTCGACTCGTGGCGTGCCCTGGAGAAGCTGCTCGCCGAGGGGAAGTGCCGCGCCATCGGCGTGAGCAACTTCCTGGAGCACCACCTCGACGAGCTGCTGGGGAAGGCCCAGGTGGTCCCCGCCGTCAATCAGGTCGAGCAGCACCCGTTCCTCCATCAGCCCTCGCTGCTGCGCTACTGCGCGGACAAAGGCATCGTCGTGGAGGCCTACAGCCCGCTGACGAAGGGGATGCGGCTCGGAGACCCTCGGGTCGTGGAGCTCGCCCGGAAGTACGGCAAGTCCCCCGCGCAGGTGCTCATCCGCTGGTGCCTCGAGCACGGGCTCGTGGTCATCCCCAAGTCCGTCCACGCCGAGCGCATCCGCGAGAACGCCAGCGTCTTCGCCTTTTCCTTCTCTCCCGAGGACCTGCAGCGGCTCGATGGGATGAACGAGGACCTGTACACGGGGTGGGATCCGACGGACGTGCCGTGAGCCTCTCCGGAGTCCCTCGGGAGGGGCGGGGAGCATGGTAGGAACTGCCTGGCCATCTCCGGCATGAAAGAAGGGACTTGTTTCATGTACGCATCGCGTCTGTGGCTTCGTGTCTTGTTGATCGCCATGCTGGGCTCGGCCTGCTCTGGGCAGGTCGGCCAGCCGGTTCCGGACGCGGGCGTCGCGGACGCGGGTGAGACGGATGCTGGCGGCCCTGATGCGGGTCCCGGTGACGCGGGGATTCCTGACGCTGGAGTTCCCGACGCCGGCACTTCCAGCTCTCGCGCCCGGATCTTCTTCTCGGGACACAGCCTGCTCGACAACCCAATGCCCGATGACGTCGAGAGCATCGCGAAGAGCAAGGGCAAGGACATCCTCTGGAACCAGCAGAACATCATCGGTTCACCGCTCCGGGTGCGCACCTGGGGCAACGGCGGCTGGGCTGGGTATAGCCAGGGCAAGAACCGCGCTGGATACAACATGGACGTGGTTCAGGAACTCCTGTCACCGCGGACGCTGAACCCGGGCGACCAATACGACACCCTGCTCATCACGGAACGGCACGACATCCTGGGAACCATCGAGTGGGAGAACACGGTCGGCTACCTGCGCCACTACCATGACCGTCTGATTGACGGTAACCCACGGGGTGTCACCTATTTCTATCATACGTGGCTGGATATCGATAAAGCCAATCCGGACCAGTGGATCAACTACGAGAAGAACGCGCTGACCGCGTGGGAGTGCGTGTCCTCGAAGGTGAACCTCACGCTGCAGGCCGAGGGGCGCGGTGATCGTGTGGTGACGCTCCCTGGCGGCGCGGCACTGGTCGACCTGGTGGAACGCATCCTCGCCAACCAGGTGCCAGGGATCAGCGGTACCACTGCGCAGAAGCTGGACATGATCTTCAGCGACAACGTGCACCTGACGCCGCTGGGTGTGTATTACCTGGCCGCTGTCCACCACGCGTCCGTGTTCCGCGACTCACCGGCCGGCGCGGCGGGTCCGTCTGGCGCCAACGCAGCGACCGTCCAGGCGCTCCAGTCCATCGCGTGGAACTTCGTGAGCACCTACTACGCGCGGCCTGACGCGGGCACGCGGACGATGGAGGATTGCCGCACGCGCATCCCGCGGGACGTCTGTCCCGGTTTCTGGGCGCTCCGGGGCTCGCCCGGTAACACCGCGGGTTGCCAGCGCTACTTCGGCAATGCGAGCCCCGGTCCGAATGGAAACCCGTTCGTCTGGCCGGATCCGAACTGGCAGCCGCTGCCACCTCCGTCATTCGTGCCGTGAGCCTCGCCGGAGTCCCTCGGGATGGGCGAGAATGCCGGGCGGAATGAACGCCCCGCGAGAGCCCATCTACCTGGACCACAACGCCACCACCCCGCTGCTGCCCGAGGTGGTCGACGCCATGGTGCCCTCCCTGCGCGAGCACTTCGGCAACCCGTCGAGTGCTCACGTCTACGGGCGCCGGGCCAAGGCGGCCGTCGACCATGCGCGCTCCCAGGTGGCGGCGCTCCTCGGCGCGGCGGCGGAGGAGATCTTCTTCGTCGCGCACGGCACCGAGGCCAACAACCTCGCCATCCGCGGTGTGCTGGCGGCGCTGCCGGACAAGCGGCACGTGGTGACCTCCGTCATCGAGCACCCGGCCACCGCCGAGCCGTGCCGCGAACTGGAGAAGCACGGCGGGCGGGTGACCTGGCTCCCAGTGGACGGGGAGGGCCGCGTCCGCGTCTCCGAGGTGGCGGCGGCACTGCGGAGCGACACGGCGCTCGTCACGCTCATGCACTCGAACAACGAGACGGGCGTGCTGCAGCCCATCGCCGAGGTGGCTCGCGAGGCCCGGGCACGGGGCGTGCTGATGCACACCGACGCGGCCCAGTCCGTAGGCAAGCTGCCCGTGTCCGTCGAGGGGCTGGGTGTGGACCTGCTCACGGTGGTGGGCCACAAGTTCGGTGCGCCCAAGGGCGTGGGGGCGCTGTACGTGCGCAAGGGCACGCCGCTGCGTCCGCTGCTGCTCGGCGCGGGGCACGAGCGCGGCCTGCGTCCGGGCACGGAGAACGTCGCGTCCATCGTGGGGCTCGGGGTGGCCTGCGAGGTGGCGCTGCGCACGGTGGAGACGGAGTCAGCGCGGGTGCGGGGGTTGCGCGATGCGCTGTGGGAGCGACTGCGGGCGCGAGTCCCGGGACTGGCGCTCAATGGTCATCCAGTGGAGCGGCTGCCCAACACGCTCAACGTGCGCTTCCCGGGGGTGAGCGGCTCCGCCCTGCTGGCGGCGGCTCACGAGGTGGCCGCGTCCACGGGCTCGGCGTGCCACGCGGGCGAGGAGTCCGCCTCGTCCGTGCTCACCGCCATGGGGATCGAGCCCGGGGCCGCGCTCGGCTCGGTGCGCCTGTCCCTGGGCCGGACGACGACGCGGGAGGACGTGGTGGCCGCCGCGGAGGCGTTCGCCGAGGCGTGGAAGCGGATGGTGGAGGGCACCCGGGCCGACGGCTCTTGAACAACCCCAAGACGCCATAGGTGCAATTCCATCAAGGCTTGGAAGCTCGCCATGCATCCAACACGGTCTCGGCGGACAGAGAGAAAGGCATTGGTCCTTCCGCTGTTATCTGGGCGAGAACGGGCTCACCACGTTCAGGCGCAAAATCGAGTGCATGCGCCGCGGCCCAGGAGCGCACTGATATCTCGGGGTGCTCTAGCAATGCGAGCAGCTCGGAACGAGCTTCATCTCCTAGCCCTTGCAGCGTGTTATAGATTTTGGTGATTCTCGAGTGCAGACCGTTTGCGCTCTTATGATCGGCTTCGCTCAGAGCCTGGCCATGAAGTATTGCGAGTTCGGCGTATTGCCCGAGCAAAGCCTCCACATTGGTGCCACCACCGGGCCCTTTGTCGCGTTTCATTGAATGACCCCGAATCTACGCAAGGTGCGCAAGCCATATTCACGCTGCGCCTCGTAGGATTGCTGGCGCAGCCATTGCCGAACGGTTTGGTTCCAGCCAGGCGGCTTGGTGGAGTACCAGGCTGATATCCTGGTGTGCGTTGGTTCATCTATCGAAATGACATTTTCCGTGTTGTGAAGGGCTTCGGCTCCGAATCGCTTCAGATTGGCTTTGTGCTTCTCGACAATGTGGTGCCACTGCTTACCCTTGCCAGCAGAGCCCATGGACCGCTTGAAGGACTTGAAGGACTTGAATGCCCGGTGCCCGTTTGGAAGAAGTCTTCCCCCGTCAGGCGCCGCAACCGCTTTACCTGCTGAGCGCGCATCACCGCTCCCAGGGGTGGCCATTGAAACGGCATTCACAGGCAGGACGGCACGGAGAGTGCCCTCGGATATGGAGACGATGAGCCGCTCGGCCCCGATCGCCGCATCTCCCAGCCGCAAGCCAGTGTTCACTTCAACTGCGCGCGAGGCTTGTCCCAGTCCAGGGAACTTCGGGGCCTTGGATATGAGCGCCGCTGTTTCGCCCATTGCCGCCGTACCCACCAAGACGAGAATGCGCACGCTGTTGGGGCCGATGACATGACCGAACCGCTCGCCTGCCTCGCGCAACTCCGCGAACGTGGAGGCTCGCGCTGCCTCCTCGGCGAGCTGCGCATAAGCCCGGATCAGCTCGAAGAATTCCCACCCGAGATAGCCCCACAAAAGCACGGTGAACGCAGTGGCTACGCCCTTCGAGAGTGGCTCCGGTGCCACGACCAAGGCCAGGTAGGCTGTGAGGGTAATGCTCACGGTAGCCAGCACTTGGGCGGGGTTGAGCATCGCCCGTACTTCCCCGTCCACCCCGTCCAACGCTGGACCCACGGCAAGGGCCAGAGCGATGCTGCGCTTGTCATCGGCTTGCAAGTAAGGCCCGTCTTCGAACAAAGTTAGACAGTCGCCTGGAAAGCCACGCCGCTCGCAAAAGCGCTCGTAGGGCCGTAACAGTTCCAACTGCCACGCGGCCCCACCCGGGTCCCCGCATACCGTTGTTCTCCCGCTGCTGGCTGGCACAAGACTGGAGGAAGCCACTCGCAGCGGCATGTGAAGCATCAGCGTCACCAGGGCTGTGGTGAACTCCGCATCACCTATCCGCACTGGCGCGAAGTCCGTGGGGAGCATGACGAAGACGGCTTCGTCATCGCTTGCGTCCACGTCCTCGGTTTCTGCCTCTATTGTCCATGTTCCGAGGGGATCCGGAGGGGGGGGCAGCGCTCGGTAAGGGGATGCCGTTGGTTGACCACCAGGAGGGCCCCACGTGGCACACGCGCTCAACAGCACCAGTGCCACCAGTGCCAGCCCCCCTAGGCGGCAGCATCGCCGCTCCCTGGGCCGAGGCGGATGAAGAGTAGACATGACTGCATCATTCCAGGTGGTTCGCACGTGGGACCTCCCGCCCGAGGCTGATTCGTTCACGCGGGCACGGCCATCACGGTTTCCAGATAGCTCTTCAGCGACGCATGCAGGGATCGAAAGACTTGTCGATCCCTCATGATCTTGGTCATCCCGAACGCCCCCTCGTGATTCATCACGATAAACTCCGCGAGCCGCCTGGGATCGACTTCCTTCTTGAGGTAACCGCTCTTCTTGGCCTGCCGGAGTTGGCGCTCGACGCCCTCGATCCACAGCTCGAGCACGGCGCGCAGCTTGTCCCGGAACACCGGATCGACCGAGGACATCTCCTGGATCAGATTGTTGAGCGGGCACCCCAGGGGGATGGATTCATCCGGGGTCGCGTCGATCACCTTCTTGAGCACTTCCGGGATTCCAACGAGGGGGTTCTCGTAGTTCTCCAGCGGCCGGATCCACCGTGCGAGCACCATCTCTCTCAGGGTCTCGTCCGCCAGCGCGTACCCCAGGGCCTGCTTCGTTTCGAAATGGTGGAAGAACGCGCCCTTGGTCAGATCCGTCTTGGCGATGATCTCGTTGATGCTGACGCCCTGAAATCCGTGACGGAAGACTTCCTTGAACGCCACCTCGAGGATCTGCGCCCTCGTGCGTTCCGGATTCCTCGTCCGTTTTTCGGTGGCCTCACCCATGGCTGTTCGAACCTACCTTCTTGCCTTCCTACATACCAGTAGGTATGTAGCTACATACCAGCAGGTATGTAAGCGGACGGTGCTTCGGAGCGCCGCTCGCCAGGCCCACCGGAAGAGGGAGACGCGACATGCGGAGACTGGTCGTTTTCAACAACGTGACGCTGGACGGGTACTTCGTGGACAGCAACGGCGACATGAGCTGGGCCCACCGGGCTGGCCAGGATCCGGAGTGGAATGACTTCGTCTCGGGGAATGCCCGTGGCGGAGGTGAGCTGTTGTTCGGCAGGAAGACCTATGAGCTCATGGCCAGCTTCTGGCCGACGCCGATGGCGGCCCAGATGCAGCCTGTCGTGGCCGAACGGATGAACAGTATGTCCAAGGTCGTGTTCTCCAGAACCCTGGACAAGGCGTCGTGGAGCAATACGAAGCTGGTGAAGGGCGACCTGGCGGCGGAAGTCCGTCAGATGAAACAGGCGCCCGGACAGGGCATGACGATCATGGGAAGTGGCAGCATCGTCGCGCAACTGGCCCAGGCCGGGCTGGTCGATGAGTTCCAGTTCGTGGTGAATCCCATCGTCCTTGGCAAGGGGCGGACGATGTTCGAGGGCATCCAGCAGAAGCTGACCCTGAAGCCCACCCAGACGCGGACCTTCGGCAACGGGAATGTCCTGCTGTGCTACGTGCCCGCGTAGTGAGGGCCCAGGTGCAAAGGGGCAACTTGTTGGGCCATACTTCGGCTCCCCCAGGCGACCCCGAGGCACGCTCCTTGTCCGAGTCCACCCCCGCGCCCTCCCAGACCGCGTTCGTCCAGCAACTCAACTTCTGGGCCCGTGACGCCAGCAACGAGTCGGCGGCCCTCCTGGGCGCCTTCTCACTCGGCATGTTCCAGTATCTCCCGGACGAGGGCGCCTCCTCGCCGGTGTCCCTGGAGGCACTCGCCCAGCGCATCGGCGGCACCGTGCGGGGCACGCGCTCCGTCATCGAGCCGTTGGTTGGGCTCGGCTTCGTCCGGCTGGAGGAGGGGAGGGGGTACTCGCTCCCGGCCTCCAGTGCCTTCCTGCGCCAGCCGGGTTTCGCCACCCGGATGAGCGAGGCGCTCGGAGGGTGGCTCGTGTCCGCGAAGCTGCCCGAGGCCCTCCGCACGGGCGCCCCGGTGGAGTGGGCGGGTGGTTCCCGGGACCTGCTCGGGTGGTACCGCCAGGAGTTCCTCGCTCCCCGCGCCCCCGCGCCGAGCCCCATCGCCGCGGACTACGAGGACCGGGCCGTCCGCAACTTCCTGCGCACCCAGGCGCTCGTGACGAGCGGCACGGTGGGCTTGCTGGAGGCCCTGGTGTCCGGCCCCCGGCCGCTCGCGGAGCTGGCGAAGGCCACCGGCACTCAGCCCGAGGCCCTGAGGGTATTGCTCGGGGTGCTCGGCTCCATGGGCCTCGTCCGGCAGGAGGGGGACGCCTTCGGCTTCTCCGAGCTGGCCGGCCGCTCCCTCGATGCCACCAGCCTGCCGTACTTCCAGCGCGCGCTGCCGGCCACCATGGACTACTGGGAGTCCTTCGCGCACCTGGACGAGGCCGTCACCCAGGCCAGGTTCCGTCTGGACCTGCGTGACCCCGAAACCGCGAAGCGCATCTACCAGCAGAACGCCTCGCGCATCACCGGCATCTTCGTCTCCCACCTGAAGCTGGGCCGCAAGGCCGCGGAGCTCGCCGCCAGCATGCGCCCGCTCGAGGACGCGCGTGTGCTCGACGTGGGCACCGGCTCGGGTGTCTGGGGCGCCGCCTTCGGGCTCGCCGATCCCTCCGTGCACGTCACCTACCTGGACTCCGAGCACGTCCTGGAGCAGGTGAAGCCCAACATCGCGAAGCTCAAGCTGGACGGGCGTGCTCGCTACTGGGCCGGGGACTGCCTCTCCGTGGACTACGGCGAGTCCCAGTACGACATCATCCTCCTGCCCCAGGTCATCCCCGCGCTGCCTCCCGAGGAGCTGCCGCGCCTCTTCGAGAAGCTCGCCCGCGCGCTGCGTCCCCGGGGTCTGCTCCTCGTCTCGGGCTACCTGCTGACGGACCGGCGCGATGGTCCACTCGACGCGCTCTACTTCGCCCTGCGCCGCTACGTGTCCAACGAGGGCGACGTGCTCTCCATGCCCGACTTCCGGCGGCTGCTCGAGCCCGTGGGCCTCACGTCCTCCCGTGGCTTCCAGATGCCCATCCAGCAGGTCGTCGTCGCCTCGCGCGGGGACGTCCCCTGGCCCGACGCCGCCCCGGCCCGCTGACGCCTTTCTCCTCCCGACTTCCCGCCTGGACTGACCATGGATCTTCTTCGCTCGTTCTTCATGGAGGACTACCTTGAGGGCTCGCGCTTCACCGCGCGCTACAACCTCGGCGAGTCCGGCGCCCGGCCCCGCACCGTGGGCGAGCTGCTCACCGGCTCCGGCGTCAGCCCCCAACAGGCCATGGACACGTTCCTGTCCACCCTGCTGCGCGACAGTCCCAACTGGGGCCGCGCCGACCTGCGCGATCTCGTGGCCGCCATGCACCCCGGCGCCACGCGTGACAACGTCCTCATCACCACCGGCACCAGCGAGGCCCTGCTGCTCCTCTTTCGGCAGCTCCGTCCGCGCAAGGTGGCCCTCGCCTGGCCCGCCTTCCAGCTCCTCTATGAGCTGCCCATGCAGCAGGGCGCGGAGATCGTCCGCCTGCCCATGCGCTGGGACTCGCGCGGCGTGCCCTCCGTCGATGCCGGGGAGTGGTTGTCCTTGCTTCAGCGCGAGTCCCCGGACGTCGTCATCATCAACAACCCCCACAACCCGAGTGGGCTGGTGCTCGAGCCGGAGCTGCTCGAGCGCGTCGCCCACTGGGTGGACACGTCCGGCGCCACGCTCGTGGGGGACGAGCACTACCGCTTCCTCTCCTCGGACTCCCAGGTGCTGGGCTCCACCGTGTACCGCCCGGGCACGCGCTCCTTCGTCACCGGCTCCTTCATCAAATGCCTCGGCTGTCCGGGCCTGCGCATCGGCTGGTGCGTCGGCGACACCGCCATGCTGTCGCGCATGCAGAACGAGAAGAACTACACCACGCACACCGTCAACCCGGTCACCGAGTGGATCTCCCACGAGGTGCTCAAGGATCTCGGCAGCCCCGTCCTCACCGAGGCGCGCGAGGACTGGCGGCGCAACCGGCGCACCCTGGCCTCCTTCCTGGAGCGCTCCGAGGGCGTGTACGGCGTGGCTCCGGCCGGAGGCCTCGTCACCTGCATCGGCGTGCGCGGCATGGCCGGCCCGAAGGAGTTCGAGGCGAAGCTCCATGCGCTCGGCGAGGCCGGGGTGTTCGTCCTGCCGCTCAGCGCCATGGAGCACGGCGACCCCGCGGGCTCCCACCCGCTGGAGCGCGGCCATGGCTTCCGCCTGGGTCTGGGCATGTCTCCCGAGCGCTTTCCCGAGGCCCTGGAGGCCATCGAGCGCGTCACCCGCGGCTGAGCCGTCCGCGCTCCTCTACAGCAGCGCGGAGAAGGAGTGCGGGCGGTCCGCGTACTCCGGATCCGACAGGAGGAGCGTATGGACGCGGGCCTGGCGGGTGGTGGGCACCGCCGGGAAGAGGTGGTGCGTGAGGTGGTACTGGTCGTTGCGCGGGAAGAGCACTCGGTTGAGCAGTCCCCACCGGAAGATGTGGTTGCGCGAGCGGTGGAACTCGTCCGCCTCGCCGATGATGCCCGCGTGGTCCACCGCGTCCGACCAGTAGCGGATGACCTGGTAGGCCACGAAGTAGGGCAGCCCGTAGAAGAGCAGGAAGTTCGTCCAGCCGATGCCCCACTGCGCCAGCGCCAGCGCCAGCAGTCCGGCCAGGAAGGCCCACCGGCCCAGCGTCACCGGCCACGGGTCCGTGCGGCTGAAGAGCACCGGGCGCACGAAGGATGGCAGGTGGACGAGCAGAAGCGGCCTTAGCAGATGGCGGCGTGCGAAGTGCTCCGTGGGCTCGGCGAAGCCGAACTTGCGCCGGGGCACGAAGTCCAGGTCCTTCTCCGCGTGCCCCAGGTGCTGGTGGTGCGTGAAGTGCTCGCGCGTGTAGGGCTCCAGCGCCGTCAGGTCGATGATGGCCAGCACGTGCCCGAAGAAGCGGTTGGCGCGCTTGCCGCGCACGAACATGCCGTGACACGCCTCGTGCAGCATGTTGCCGAGCGCGCGGAACCGCGTGGCGATGAAGAAGGCCACCAGCGGGTAGAGGCACCAGCCCGCCACGGGACTCGCTCGCAGCAGCGCGTGCGCCGCCACCGCCGCTCCCACGCCCAGCCCGATGTGGAACGCCAGGTGCCCGAGCCCCTCGGCCTTCGAGTGCGCGTGGTTGCCCATCCGGGCCACCTCCCGCGCGTACTTCGCCCTCAGCCGCGCCGCCTCCGAGCCGGATCGCTCCCGCACGGCGGGCGCCAGGCCATCGCTCGTGCGGCGGGTGCTGTCCAGCGGGGCAGGGCCCATGAGGCCTTCCGAGGAGACGGCAAAGGTGTAATCCCAGCC
>DASQMW010000067.1:0-19454 GCA_035645295.1 Archangium sp. | reverse complement strand
CCCGGGTGTGGCGCTCCTGGCGCGGCGAGGAGGACTCGCGCGCCTGCCCGGCGGATGACCTCTGGGCGCTCGGGGTGGAGCTCTACCTCATGCTGACGGGCAGGCTGCCCTTCCAGGGCAGCGAGGGCGAGCTGGTGCACGCCATCCTGCGCGAGGAGCCACCGGTGCCGCACGAGTACAACCCCCGGGTGCCCCGCGCGCTGGGCGAGGTGTGCTGGCGCATGCTGCGCAAGCAGCCTGCGGAGCGGTATGCGGATGCGCTCGCGGTGGACGCCGCCCTCGGGAAAGCGCTGGAGCAGGCGGACGAGGCGTGGCGGGTGCCGCTGTGCGAGGCCTGGGGGCCGCACCACGCCACCACCCTGCTCGAGCGCGGCATGTGGGCCCAGGGCGCGGACCTGCTGGCCCTCCATGAGCGGCTGGCCGCCTACCCCCGGGTGCCGGTGCGCGGCAGGCCGCGTGCTCTCGACGAGGTGTCCACCCTGGTCTCGCGGGGGCCGCCGCCAGCACCTGGCCTCGAGGCTCCCGCCGTGGGCACGGGGTCCGCGGCGCCGTCCGTACCGCTCCCCGCGCCACGGGTCGCACTCGAAGTGGACGCGCCCCTGGCCGCCTCGCCCCAGGTGGAGACACCACCGGCCGCGCCCGTCCCGGAGGCCGCCCTGCCCGCGGTGCGCTCGCGCCGGGTGCTCCTGGCCGCTGGTGCGGTGCTCGCATTGGGCCTGGGCGTGTGGCTCGCCGTTCGCCCGCCGCCCGGCTCCGGGTCCGCCACCCCACCGCTGGGGACACCCCGCGCCAGCCTACCGGAGGAGTTCCTTCCTATCACCCTGGCGCCGGGTGGCCAGGAAGTGGCGCCTCCGTGGAAGCGGCCAGAAGGTGACGGTGGCGCGGCGCCCGAAGCGGCGGCAATCCCCGCGCCCGTCGCCCGTGCGACGCTCCCTCAAGAGACGCGCGTGAAGACTCCAGCGAAAGCCTCCGCTCCTCCGAAGCACAAGGGCTCCCCGGCCACGACGGCGGGCGCGGTCATGCTCGGCTGTGCCCTCGCCACCGCCTGCACCGGCCCCACCCCCCCTTCTCAGGTGCGGCCCACGCCCTCACTCCCGCCTCCCGCCGAGTGCCCGGAAGGCGCCGCCCAGGCCATGGAGGAGCTGGGCCTGCTGTACGAGGGCTCATTGGGGAACGTCGACGTTGGCGTCGTCGACGCCCTCATCACCGCGAGTCCGGGCCCGGTCACCCTGCTTCTGGTGAAGGGGATGGGGGACTGGGGCCAGTTGCCGGAAGGCACCCTGTTCACCGGCGAGCGGCTCTTCGGGGAGCGTGTGGTGCAGGGCCGCTTCACCCAGGCCCACACGCCCGACGGGCACACGTATCCGGTGTGCCTGGAGCTGCGCGAGGGGAGCGAGTGGGGCTGGGAGAAGCTGAAGGGCAGTGGCCAGGACACCGCCAGGATCGCCGCGAGTGGGGAGCTCGTACCGGTGGAGCGGTTCGGGGAGGCGTGGCGGTACGAGGACCGGGAGAAGCGGTAGAGGCCGACGTCGGAGGACCTGCTACACTGGCTGACTCTGGAGGTCATCCTGCCCATGTCCGCTCTGCTCGCCACCCCCTTGTTGCTCGCGCTCTTCCCGGCCCTCTCCGCCCCCGTCTGGTCCGCCTCCGAGGAGGGAGACGTCTCGGGCGCGCGCCACCTGGAGCGGACGGCGGAGAACGCGGGGGCGCGGCACCCGGTGCGCATCAGCCCCCATCCATTCACCGGACGGGTGTTCGACACGCCGCTACAACCCGGTGGCGTGGAGGTGGACGACGAGCAGCGGGGCAAGGTGGCGGTGAATGCGGCCGAGGGCCTGGTGACGCAGCGGCCCTCGGAAGCGCCACCGCCGGACAGGCCGCTCACGGTGACGGTGCGCTTCGCGGACGGACAGGTGCCCGGGAGCGTCACCTTCCGGCTGGAGGTGCACCCCACCCGGGCCGAGCACCCGGAGCGGGTCTGCCACCAGCCCCGCTCCTGCGAGCGGTGCGAGGCCGCGCTGGAGCAGGAGCGCACCCGCCCGGAGGGGCCGCGCCCCAACGGCCTCTCGGACCTGTTCGAAGCCGGGTTGGTGAGTGCGGGCAAGCGCGTCGTGGTGAGGAAGCTCACCGGGGACGTCATCCAGCGCCCCGGTGAAATGCTCAGCGTGAAGCAGGCCTGGAGCTACCGCGCCGAGCTGCAGCACCTCGTGGCGGTGGAGCTGCGGGTGGTGAACACGAGCTCCCTGCCCTGGACGGCGGACGGCGTCGAGGGAGCGGAGCTCGTGAGCACGCAAGGTGTGCGGCTGCGGGTGGTGCGGGTGTGGCAGCCCCAGCCCTTCGAGCCAGGACAGCTGGCGCAGATTGTGGTGGAGGCGGAGGCCACGGTGAAGCAACTCCAGGGCACCTTCCTCCTGAAGCTGGACGAGGCGGGAGGGCCGCGCACCCTCACCGTGCGCGGCGTGAGCTTCCCTTGAGTGACGTGGCCCCCTGCCCCGGGCCCGGTTCACTTCCCGAGCGGTGGCATCAGGCCCGCCTGCTCGAGCCGCTCGCGAACGCTCTGGGCCAGGGCGACATGCTTCGGCTTCTCCAGGGAGAAGCGCTCGGGCGTGAGGAGGATGAGCGTGCCCTGGTCCTCCAGCGGCTCGACGAGCACCTGCTCCGGAAGGGGCGGAAGGCTTCCGCACCGGTGGGCGATGTACGTCAGCCACCCGACGCAGGGGCGCCCGTCCTCCAGCGCCCTCTTCGTGACCCGGTCACCCTCGGCGATGACCGCGCACCCGTCCGCGTCCCACGTCCGCACCATGGCGCGCACCACCTGCTTCAGCACGGGGAGGGCGAGCACCCGGCTGGCGGCCGGCTCCTCCCGGGGCAGATGGAGCAGACACCCATTGGCGTAGGAGGGACTGGTGGAGCCGCAGACGAAGTTCAGCTTGCCGCCATGCCCCCGCTGCTCCTGGCCCGTCCAGGCCTCGAAGGTGAACACCTCCCTGTCGAGCCGGTACTTCCTCCTCTTGAAGAAGCCGAGGAAGGCCTCGGCGGTGGGCTCGAACGGCAGTTGGAGCGAGTGCTTGCGCGAGTACGCGTACTCGAACCAGCGCGCATACGCCGGGTCAATCCTGCCCAACTGCTGGAAGAGTTCCTCCACGCGCCGAGCACACGCCTCGGCGGATTCTCTTCGGCCTGCCCAATATGCCCCCAACTGGAAAGGTTCCATGGGAACAATACATACGCTATCCGACCGCAAAAGTAGTGTAGGACGAGGGCTTCAACGAAGTTAGATACCAGGAGGCGTGATGGGTTCGATGAAGGACCGGCTGCCGGCGGACTGGAAGAGGGTGCTGAAGGACGTGCTGGACAGCCCGGAGTTCGCGGAACTGGAGGCGTTCATCGCGGAGGAGCGGCGGGAGTACACGGTGTACCCGCCGGAGGAGGACCTGTTCTCGGCCTTCCGGCTGACGCCGTACGAGAAGGTGAAGGTGCTGCTGCTCGGGCAGGACCCGTACCACGGACCGGGACAGGCCCATGGCCTGGCGTTCTCGGTGCGGCCGGGAGTGAAGCCGCCGCCTTCGCTGGTGAACATCTTCAAGGAGCTGCAGAGCGACGTGGGCGCGCCGAAGCCGAAGGACGGCTCGCTGGTGCCGTGGGCGGAGCAGGGGGTGCTGCTGCTCAACGCGGTGCTGACGGTGTGCCAGGGAGAGGCCAACGCCCACGCGGGGCATGGCTGGGAGTACTTCACCGACGCCGTCATCCAGAAGGTGAGCGACAAGCGGGAGCCGGTGGTGTTCATCCTGTGGGGGAGCTACGCGCAGAAGAAGAAGGCGCTCATCGACACGTCACGGCACGTCATCCTCGCGGGGACGCACCCCTCGCCCCTGTCGGCGAAGAAAGGGTTCTTCGGGAGCAAACCCTTCAGCGGCGCCAACACGGCCTTGAAGAAGGCGGGGCGCGAGCCCATCGACTGGGCGCTGCCGGCATGAGGCCGGGGCTCGCCGGTTGAAGCCGGGGGGCCGGTGGTGACACCCCGGCGAGCAAGGCGGCCCGCGACTGGTTAGAGTCTAGCCACCATGGCGAAGACCGCACCCCGCAAGGCCCCGGCGAGCCAGAAGAAGGCCGTCCGCGAGGCACCGAAGAAGAAGAGCGCCGTTTCCGCGAAGAAGAGCCCCGCGCCCGTGAAGAAGCGTGTGGCTCCGGTGAAGAAGCCCGCCGCCGCGAAGAAGCGTGCCGCTCCGGTGCCACCTCCCGAGCCCGAGGAGACCGTGCAGGACGTGGTGGTCCCCACTGCCGAGCCCATCCCCGAGATGAAGGCCCTGCCTGCCGGCGAGCCCGTGCCCGGCCCCACGCTGCCCTTCGAGATCGACCCCAAGCGCGTGGAGGAGAGCCTGGGCAAGCTGCGCGACGAGCTCGTGCACTGGACCAACAAGGGCCGCTACACGAAGGTGCGCTTCAAGTTCCGCGGCAAGCAGTTGCTGCCGGATCTGCCCATCGCCGCCGTGGTCGCCGCCGAGGGCCTGACCTTCTACTGGGGCGGCATCCTGCGCGCGCTCGTCTTCACCGTGGCCGGTGGCAGCCTGCTCCAGGTGGAGCTCGTCAACGACGCGGACAAGCGCGTGCAGGCCGGCAAGGAGGCCCTGCTCACCGGTGACCTGGACGACGCCCTGGCGCACTTCCGCGAGGCGCTCGCGATGGACCGGGACAACATCGGCGCGCACCTCAACGTGGGGGTGGCCCTCAAGCTGAAGGGAGACCGCACGGGTGCGCTCGCTGCCTTCGAGCGGGCCAAGGCGCTGGACCCGGAAGGCCCTCTCGGTGCCGAGGCCGAGCGGCTCGCCGCTCCACTGCGTCCAAAGGGCGACACCATGGCCCAGGTGGGCTGAGCCCGGTGAACGGGAGCGAGTAGCCTTGTTCTCCGCTTTTGGGAGGAACACATGGCCCGGGTTCTTCAATTCTTGATGTGGGTCTCGTTGCTGCTCGCCCCCATTCAGCAGGCGGACGCGTCTGGGGTCGCCGGCCAGCAGACACCCGTGCTTGGCCTGGGTCATCCGATCCGCTTCACCGACCTGTCGGGCGGAATTCCCGATTCAGTCCGGGCGCATACGCTCGCGCTGATTCTGCGCGGAGAGGTCGCGGCGGCCGGCGATTACTACTTGCTGGCCACGGGTGCATCGCAGCTCCCTGGGTGGTTCACGGCCCTCCAACGGGCTTTCGATGCGGCAAGCCGTGCGCCCAACGCTTGCCAGACCACAGCCAACGCGATTGCCGAGGGATTCAGGCGGTTGGGCCAGAGTCCCCAGCTCATCCGCATCTCGAGCACGGGTGGGGACATGCTGTCGTGGAGAGGCAGGCAACTGGTCTCGGACAACAACTTCCATGTGGCCGTGCACAATGATGGACGGGTCTTCGATGCTTTCACAGGATCGATGGGAATGACCTGGGCCGAATATCAGGCAGCCATGACGTATCTGGGGACGCTTCAGTCCAAGGTGATTCCATGAGCGCGATTCGTCCGCCCGAAGAGTGGAAGGGCCGGTTCGTTCCGACCCTGGACGTGCTGCTCTTCATCCGGGAACAGATTCTGGGTGGGGTGATGCCGGAGATGTTCTTCGGCAGGCTGGATGTAGGGGCACTGGCTGCGTTCGTGCACGGCGTGCGCTTCCACCTGTACGGCGGTGGAGTGGAGGACGCGCGGTACCAGGAGTTCAGCGCCTGGCTCCGGGACGTCCGGAATGAGTTCCCCGCAGGCAAGGGATGGGCCGGGCTGTATCTGGAAGAGGCCGGGGGAGACCATCAGGCGGCCATCCTGCGTTTCCTGGAGCGCTGCGCGGAGTACGACTCCCTGACCCGGGAACGAGCCACCTGAGCCCGGAGTGACTCCTGGGGGAGGCGTCGCGGGAGGTATACTCCGGGCCACCATGGGAGCACCGCTCGACGAATACCAACTGCGCCTGGAGGGCCGGGCGGAGCTGCTGGCGCCCGCCCGCGAGCGCTACTACCGCCTGGTGTTGGTGCTCGCCGAGTCCCGGTGGCAGGAGCGGTTGCGACGCGAGCTGCCCCTGTTGCGCGAGGTGGCCGCCCACCAGGATGCGTTGGACGCGATGCTCGCTCCCGCCCTGCGCCGCGCCCAGGCCGAGGCCTGGCCCACCCACAACCCGACCGTCCGCTGCCTGCACGAGGTGCACTCGCTCCAGGAGCAGCTCGTCCGGGACGTGGCCCGCAAGCTCGGACGCAGTACCCAGGAGCCCCTGGGCCACCTGATGCGGGCCCTGGAGGACTGGCTCATCACCATTCCTCGCGAGATCCCTCCCCACCTGCGCGCGAGCACCGCGCTGGAGCTGCTGCCGGACTCGCTGCCCGCACTCCGGGAGGCCGCCGCCTTCGGAGGCTTCCTGGAGCCGCTCTTCGCCCATCCCATGCTGCTCACCGGCCGCATCCCCTTCACCCACGTGCAGCGCGAGGAGCTGCGCCTGTGGTGGCCCAGGGGCGAGGCCGCCCTGGCCTCGGTCTGGAACCGGCTGTCCGGGGTGGATGCGAAGGGGCTCATGGTGGCCGAGCTGCGCAAGCAGGCCACCCGGGCGCCCCACCACCCGCCGCGCACCGGCCCCGAGCGCCTGCTGCACGCCGAATTCTGGCGCCAGGAGGCGTGGGCCCGGATGCGCCAGCTCGTCCAGGTGCGGCTGGCCCCGCTCGTGCCCGAGCCCCACGAGCTCACCTCCGTGCTCTGGTGGCTCTTCGAGCGCGAATACGTGCCACGCGTCCGGCTCCTCGCCTCGGAAGCCCTCCCGGAAGCCCGGGCCGGTCTGATCGAAGTCGCCTACGAGCTGTGGGACGCCCAGCGCCCGGATATTCCCGACGAGGAGCATTGGACGCCCGCACGCTGGGTGCGGTTGGAGGAGCAGGCCTGGCGGGCGGATGAGGGCCGGAGCGGAGTGGACGGGGAGCGGGTCCGCGGCGTCCTCCGGGAGCTCATCCATCGGCATGGCATTGGCACGCAAAACCTGCGCGGCTGGAAGGATTCGTCGCGGCTCGTCCCGCTGGTGCAACAAGCGCGCGCGCTCATGGGTTGAAAGGGGAAAACAGATGCCCGGAAGGGTGTCCGAAGCCCCCCAACCGGGCAGGCTCCGGACCGTCTTTCTGGCTACCCCTCACCACCCCCGTGTTTCCCTTGTTGACGCAGGAAAATCCGGGGGTTAGGTAACCACGTTACCCAAGATGGGCCCCCTCGCGCGGGCCCCTTCGAGACCCCCAGCTTTCATGGCCGACGACACTACCGACAAGCCGGCAACGCCCCCCGCTCCTCCGCCTCCGGGCAGCGTGGGAGAACTCATCCCCGTCAACATCGAAGACGAGATGCGCCGCTCGTATCTCGACTACTCGATGTCCGTCATCATCGGGCGCGCCCTGCCCGACGTGCGTGACGGCCTCAAGCCCGTGCATCGCCGCGTCCTCTACGCGATGAACGACCTGGGCAACTACCACAACCGCGCCTACAAGAAGTCCGCGCGCGTGGTGGGTGACGTCATCGGTAAGTACCACCCCCACGGCGACACCGCCGTCTATGACGCCATGGTGCGTCTGGCCCAGGAGTGGAGCCTCCGCTACCTGCTGGTGGACGGCCAGGGCAACTTCGGCTCGGTGGACGGCGATTCCCCGGCCGCCATGCGTTACACCGAAGTGCGCATGGACCGTCTGGCCGAGGAGATGCTCTCGGACATCGACAAGGAGACGGTCGACTTCGGTCCCAACTACGACGACTCCACCGTCGAGCCGCTCGTCCTCCCCAGCAAGTTCCCCAACCTCCTGGTCAACGGCAGCACGGGCATCGCGGTGGGTATGACCACCAACATCCCGCCGCACAACATGACCGAGGTGCTCGACGGGACGCTGCACCTCATCGAGCACCCCGAGGCCACCGTCCGGGAGCTGATGCAGTTCATCCCGGGTCCGGACTTCCCCACCGCCGGCTTCATCTCCGGCCGTGAGGGCATCGTCCGCGCCTACGAGACGGGCCGCGGGCAGATCACCCTGCGCGCCCGCACGGAGATCGAAACCTCCAAGAAGGGCGACCGTGAGGCGATCATCGTCACGGAGATTCCCTACCAGGTGAACAAGGCGCGGCTCATCGAGAAGATCGCCGACCTGGTGCGCGAGAAGAAGCTGGAGGGCATCAGCGACATCCGCGACGAGAGCGACCGGCAGGGCATGCGCATCGTCATCGAGCTCAAGCGCGATGCGATGTCCGCGGTGGTGCTCAACAACCTGTTCGCCAACACCCCGCTGGAGACGACCTTCGGCGCGGTGATGCTGGCCATCGACGCGGGCCAGCCGCGCACGCTCACCCTCAAGGAGCTGCTCGAGCGCTTCATCTCGCACCGCCGTGACGTGGTGACGCGCCGCAGCCGCTACGAGCTGCGCAAGGCGCGCGCCCGCCGCCACATCGTCGAGGGCTTGCTCGTCGCGCAGGACCTCATCGACCTGGTGGTCAGCCTCATCCGCGCCTCGAAGGACCCGGACGAGGCGCGCTGGGGCCTGATGAACATCCTGTCGCCGGCCCTCTACGAGCACGAGCGCTTCCGGAACCTGCAGCGCATCGACTACGACAAGGCCAAGGCGCAGATGGAGCTGCTCGTCTCGCGCGCGCGCGCCGAGGTGCCGAGCTACTCGGGCCTGGAGCACAAGTACGTGGGCTCGGGCTTCAGCGAGGAGCAGGCGAAGAACATCCTCGAGATGCGCCTGCAGCGCCTCACCGGCCTGCAGCGCGAGGAGCTGTTCCGCGAGTTGGTGGATCTCATCCGCGAGATTCTCCGGCTCGAGGACATCCTCGGCAACGAGTCGAGCCTGCTCAACGTCATCAAGACGGAGCTGGCGGAGATCCGCGAGCGCTACGGAGACAAGCGGCGCACGGAAATCACCGGCGCGGTGGATGAGATCACCAGCGAGGATCTCATCGCCGAGGAGACGATGGTGGTCACGCTGTCGCACACGGGCTACGTGAAGCGCTCGCCGCTGAGCGAGTACCGGGCGCAGAAGCGCGGTGGGCGCGGCAAGACGGGCGCGACGACGAAGGAAGACGATTTCGTCACGGACCTGTTCGTGGCGAGCACGCACGCCTTCCTGATGCCGATTACGAACAAGGGCCGGCTGTACTCGCTGAAGGTGCACGAGATTCCGTCGGCGGGCCGGACGTCGCGCGGCAAGGCCATCGTGAACCTGGTGCAGTTCACCGAGGGCGAGCGGCTGGCGCAGGTGCTGGTGACGCGCGAGTTCGCCGAGAACCAGTTCGTGTTCTTCGTGACGAAGCGAGGCGTGGTGAAGCGCACGGACCTGTCGGCGTTCGCCAACGTGCGCTCCAGCGGCATCATCGCGCTGGGCATCGACGATGGGGACGAGCTCGTCGCGGTGAAGATCACCGATGGCTCGAAGGACATCCTGCTGTCCACGGCGATGGGCATGAGCATCCGCTTCCTGGAGAGCGAGGTGCGCTCGATGGGCCGTCAGGCCTACGGCGTGAAGGGAATCACGCTGGAGGACGGTGACGAGGTGGTGGGCGCCGACGTGGTGGAGAAGGACACCACCATCCTGACGGTGACGGAGAACGGCTACGGCAAGCGGACGGAGGAGGGCGAGTACCGTCAGCAGGGCCGAGGCGGCAAGGGCATCATCGACATCAAGGCCACCGAGCGGAACGGCAAGGTGGTGGGCCTGGTCCAGGTGACGGACAAGGACGAGGTGATGTTGGTGACGAACGGCGGAATGCTCATCCGGATGAAGGCGAAGGAGATTTCCGTCATTGGCCGCAACACGCAGGGCGTGCGGCTGATCGCGCTGGAGAGCGCGGACGAGAAGGTGACGGGCATCTCGAAGCTGCCGGAGTCGGATGAGGAGACGGAGAACGGGGGCGAGACCGTGACGCCGGTGGAAGCCGCCGCGCCGGAGGAGCCGTCGGACGCTGGAGCCGCCGCCGAGCCCACTGGGGAGTCCTCGGAAGACGGGTCCTCGGAGCCGGAGCCCGAGCAGAGCTGAAGTAGCCAACCACCCCTCTCCCCCGGGAGAGGGACGGGGAGAGGGCTGGGGTGAGGGAATGTCCCTCCTCCGGCCCTCTTCGCGTTTCCGGGCCCGGCTGCCCTCCAGGGCAGGGTGGAGTGAGGCCCCACACAGAAGCCCGATGGAACCCCGTACCGGAGGTCCGTTACCGGACGGTCAACCCCGCCTTGCCTGCGTCCTTAAGTTCTGGAGGCAGGCGCGCCTTCTCATAGGTTGAGACCGGCGGCCGACGGAGGGGGTTCAATGCGTTCTTTCGTACTCCTGGCCCTGGCTGGAGCCACGGCGCTGACGGCCTGTCGTGCGTCCGTGGAGCAACCAACTGTTCCCACGACACCCCAGGTGTCGAGGCACCCGGAGCGCCGGGGCATCGGCCTGCTGAGCGTGAGTGGACTGCAGACGCTGGCGGAACCGGAGGAGGACATCGTCGTGGATCCACGGCGCTCGCTGGCGGTGACGGACGAGGTCATCCTGGCGCGCTTCAGCTTCGAGGAGGTGATGAACCGGCTGGCGGAGCAGAGCGGCATTCCGGGGCTCACGGGGTTGAGGCTCTACCAGGAGTGGTGGGACTCGCAGCGGAAGGCGCCGGGGCTGGGGCTGGGCGGCCCGCACTGCGATGACACCTTGCTGCCGGACGGCAAGCCGGGCTTCAACGGGTTCAGTTACACCTGTCCCCGCGAGGAGTGGCGCCAGGCGCTGGAGAACCCCTTCGTGGAGCCCGCGACCAATCCCGCGGCCTACGTGCCCATCGGGCTCTTCAACCGCTTCGACCTGGCGGCGGAGGACGGGAGCGACTGCGGGGAGTACCGCATCGTCTTCGCACGCCGCTCGGGCATCACCGAAGCGAACAAGCGCAATCTGATCGCCTTCGAGGGGGTGCTGCCCAACCCGAAGCCGAAGAAGGAGTTGGACGGTTGCCGCAAGGTGGCGCGCTTCTGGGCGGAGCTCTCCCAGGAGCCGGATCCGGTGGCACGCGCCGAGGCGCTGCACCGCTTCTACTTCGAGGGCGTGGGGAAGTTCCCGCCGGTCATCCACATCGACCACCTGGGCAACGGCACCGGCCAGGTCCGCACCAACCAGTTCATGCACAACATCTGGACGCTGCGCGAGTTCCGCCTGCGCAAGCGCTGCGAGGGGGACACGTGCGTGATGCGCTTCGAGCCGGACACGGTGAAGACGAACCCGGCCGGCGTGCTCTTCAGCGCGAAGCAGGACCACCCGCAGAAGGAGGCGTTCTCGGAGGCGCTCGCATCCCAGGTGGAGGCGCTGTCGGCCAACGACCTGCTGCGCTACACCCTGGACGTCGAGGACCGCTTCAACAGCGGGCAGAGCAACTCGAGCGGGACGGAGAACCTCTACGCCCACCAGATGGGCAATGGGGAGAGCCCGCTGCGCACGAAATTGCAGGGGCGGCTCAACAGCATGGGCAGCCCGCTCACGGCGGCGAACATCATCGCGCGGACGCAGACGCTCTCGTGCGCGGGTTGCCACCAGCTGAGCACCGGTGCGAACCTCGGAGGCGGGCTTACCTGGCCCTCGAAGACGACCCTCTTCACCTTCGTGCACGTGAGTGAGCGCACGCTGGAGGCGGGGCCGGATGGCCCGCGTTTCGGGCTCTCGGAAGCGCTGGTGGGCACCTTCCTCCCACCCCGGCAGCAGTTGCTGGAGGCCTTCCTCGAGCGGCGCCCGCCCTTCGACAAGCATCCGGACCCCGATGACGAGTGCCAGGAGCCGGAGGTGCGCGGGGCCGACAAGAAGGACAAGCCCGACAAGGACAAGCCCGACAAGGACCGGTGCGACGACGAGGACGAGGACGACTGAGGACACTCCCGGGTGAGACGGCTTGCCCCACGAGCAGCCGGGCGCCTACGGTGAGGAGCCGCAATGGAGAGGGGCCTCCATCCGTAGGAGAGGACATGAACGTCGCAGGCCTTCGAGCAATGGGGACCCGGTTCTTCCGTTACGTGCGAGACCCGCGCGTGCCGAAGTGGCGGAGGTTCGCTGGGTTGTTCGCCGTCCTCTACTTCGTGATGCCGTTGGACGCGCTGCCGGACGTCGTGCCCATCCTGGGCTGGTTGGACGACGTGGGCGTGTTGTCGGCGGCGGCCCTCTTCATGGTGCGCGAGGTGCAGCGCTACCAGCCGGAGCGTGAGCCGTTGGGGTGGCCGCAGCCGGTGGCGGAGCGGGCGGGCACGCCGCCGCTGCGCGAGCGCTGACACGAAGCTTCATCGTGCTGGCTCGTGCGTCCAGGGTCCAGTTATGAGGGCCCTCATGACCGCCACCAATCATCAGTTCCGTCTCGCCGCCCGTCCCGTGGGCATGCCCAAGCGTGAAGACTGGTCCTACACCGAAGAGCCCGTGCGCGAGCCGGGCGAGGGAGAGCTGCTGGTCAAGGTGCTCTACATCTCGCTCGACCCCGCCATGCGCGGCTGGATGAACGAGGGCAAGTCCTATATCCCGCCCGTGGGCATCGGCGAGGTCATGCGCGCCGGAGCCGTGGGCCGCGTCATCGCCAGCAAGCACCCCGGTTTCGCGGTGGGAGACCATGTCTCCGGCACCTTCGGCGTGCAGGAGTACGCCCTCTCCAATGGCAAGGGCGTCACCCAGGTGGACACGGGCTTCGCCGCGCTGCCCGTCTACCTCGGCACGCTCGGCATGCCGGGCATGACGGCCTACTTCGGGCTGCTGGACATCGGCAAGCCGCAGCCGGGCAACACCGTCGTCGTCTCGGGCGCGGCCGGCGCCGTGGGCACGGTGGTGGGGCAGATCGCCAGGCTCAAGGGCTGCCGCGTGGTGGGCATCGCCGGTGGGGCCGACAAGTGCCGCTACATCGTCGAGGAGCTCGGCTTCGACGCCGCCATCGACTACAAGTCCGAGGACGTGAAGAAGGCGCTGCGCACGCACTGCCCCAACGGGGTGGACGTCTACTTCGACAACGTCGGCGGCGACATCCTCGATGCGGTGCTCGCGCAGCTCGCGCGCAATGCGCGCATCGTCATCTGCGGGGCCATCTCCCAGTACAACAACACGACTCCGGTGAAGGGCCCGTCCAACTACCTGTCGCTGCTCGTCAACCGCGCGAGCATGACGGGCATGGTGGTGTTCGACTACGCCGCGCGCTACGGCGAGGCCGCACGCGAGATGGCCGGGTGGATGGCCGCGGGCAAGCTCAAGTCGCGCGAGGACATCGTCGAGGGCCTGGAGACGTTTCCGGACACCCTGCTCAAGCTCTTCAAGGGCGAGAACACGGGCAAGCTCGTGCTCAAGGTCGCCAACGAGTGACGGCGGGCACCGGGGCGCGCGGACGGCGCCCCGGCACCAGCGGATAGGGGGCCCGGCTCAGCGCGCCGCGAGCGCGTCGACGTGCTGGCGCAGGGCCACCTCGTTCTCCAGCCGCGAGCTGAGCCCGGCGATGGGCTGAGCGGCCTGGGCGATGCGCCCGCGGGTGCGAGGACCGGCGGCCACGAGCCAGGCCACGCCCAGGGCGAGCTCGGCCACATCGGGCGCGCCCCCGAGCTGCGGGACGAGCGCGAGCAGCGCCTCCACGGCCTTCTTCACCTGCGCGCCGTGCAGCGCGTGGCTGCTGGTGATGCCCTGGCGCAGCAGCTCCAGCAAGGCGAGCGCGGTGGCGCGGGCCTGGCGCGCGGGCTCGGCACCCGGACCCGTGCCCGCCCAGAGGCCGCTGGCGAGTTGCTTCTCGAGCAGGCCCACCCCGCCATCGGTGGCGGGCTCCGGCTCCAGGGGCATCCCGGCCGCGAGCGCGGACCGCCACATGTCCGCGAGCTCCTCCGCCTCGCCGAGGCCACCCAGGCTCTCCATGTCGGCTTCCGCCGCTCCGAGCGACAGCTCGTCGCTGTCGTCGCTCGGGGCGTCCATGACGGGACTCGCCTTCGCGGGAGCCGGAGCCTTGTCCTTGAACAGGCCACCGAAGAAGCCGCCCTTCTTCTTCGCGGCCTCCTGGGGAGCCGGAGCGGCGCGGGCCGGAGCAGGCGGCGCGAACGACGCGGCCGGCGCGGGGGCCATGGGCGCGGGCATCCGAGGCGGAGGCGGCGGCGCACCCACGGGGATGGACTTCATGTGCATCACACTCCTCGAGCGCTGCGACGCTCCCCCGCTCGCGGGGGGGAGGGACATGGCGTCGAACCCCGTCTCCTCCTGCTTCGCCTTGCCGAACATGGCCCAGCCCGCGGGGGCGTTGACGGGGACGACGCGCGTCTCCGGCTGGCCCGAGGCGCGGCGCTCGCCCGTGCGCTCCTCCACCACGACGAAGGAGGTGTACGGCGTGACGATGCCGTGCGCGAGCGCGAGCTGGACGATGCGCTCCTTGAGGGCCTGGGCCCGCCGGCCCACCAGCGCCGCGTCCTGCCACGCGCGGATGCGCTCGGCGGCCCACAGCTTCTCCACCGCGGGCCGGTCGCTTTGCGCGGGGAAGCTCACGGGGATGGAGAGCGAGAAGGTCTCCGCGCCCGACTTCCCCTTGAGCACCAGCTTGCCGCTGCCGGGCGTGGTGTAGCGGCCGAAGAGGCTCCACGGCGTGCCGTCCACGAGCTGCGGCGGCTCGGCGGGGGCCAACTCCGAGGCCTCCACGCCCTCGAAGCGCACCTCCACGCCCGTGACGCGGGGCGCGAGCGCGCGGGAGAACTGGGCCACCACCTTGTCGTCGATGCGCTCGCCCGGGTGGATGAACTCCACCGCGCCGCCCGTCTGCCGGGCCAGGTCCTTGAGCAGCACGTCACTCACGTTGGTGCCAATGCCGAAGGAGTAGATGCGCGCCGTCTTGCGCGCCCCCATCACCGCGTTGAGGATCTCCGACTCGTTGCCCACCTGGCCGTCGGTGAGCAGCACCACCACACCGTCCGGCACGGCCCGCATCGCGGCCACCATCGGTTGGAGCAGCTCGGTGCCACCACTGGCGTTCAGGGCGGCCACCCAGCGGTCCGCCTGCTCCAGCGTCTTCTGGGTGAAGGTCACCGGCTCCGGCGAGAAGAGGTGGAAGGAGTTCTCGAAGGCGATGATGTTGAAGCGGTCCCCCTCGCGCAGGTGGCGCAGGCACAGCCGGAGCGCGCCCTGGGCCTGCGGGAGGCTCTCGCCGTCCATGGAGCCCGAGGTGTCCACCACGAACACCACCTCCTGGCGCTTGGGGCCCCCGGCCATGCCCAGCAGGTCCGGCACCACGGTGAGGGCGAAGCTGCCCGGCTCCTCGCCCTGACGGTGGGTGACGAGTGTGGTGAGCGGGGTGCTGGTGTCCGGGCTGCGGATGCTCAGCACGAGGTCGCGGTCCAGCGCCACGTGGGGCTGGGAGAGCTTCACGCGCGTGCCGCCCTCGGCGCGCGAGATGTCCAGCTTGTGCGAGGGGCTCTCCACCACCACCTCGCGGCCGAGCGCCAGCAGCAGGTCCAGCGTGAGGCCGTAGCGCGCGTCCCCCACGGGCGGGGTGATGCGGTCCGCGTCGGGCACGCGGTTCGTCGGCTCGGCCGAGCCGTG
The DNA here is from genome assembly GCA_035645295.1 of Archangium sp. Lineage (GTDB taxonomy): Bacteria > Myxococcota > Myxococcia > Myxococcales > Myxococcaceae > Archangium. The sequence goes on along the minus strand of DASQMW010000067.1, from coordinate 3,935 downwards.
GGCGGTGCGGTCCCCCGTGGGCGCGCCGGGGATGTAGCGGGGCGCGACGAGCGTGGGCAGGGCCCAGCGTACGCAGCCCTCCTCCACCTGGATGGCCTGGAGGAACTCCACCTCCACGAGCGTCTCCTCGCCGGGCAGCAGGTTGCCCACCTGGGCGGTGAAGACGTTGGGGCGCTCCTGGTCGAGCAGCGCGGCGCCGTGGCCGGCCGTCACCGCGTCGTCATAGGCGCGGAAAGCCTCCTCGCGCTCCTTGAGGACGCCCTGCACGCGGCGCCCGGCACACTCCATGGAGAAGGCGGTGAGGGTGGCGTCGGAGGGAAGGGGGAAGACGTAGACGGCCTCGACGGGCTTGGACTCGGTGTTGCGGTAGCGCTGGCGCACGCGCACCCGGGCGTGGCCTCCGAGCAGCTCACCGGTGACGTCCACGCCCTGAAGGGGAACCTGCGCACCGCTCTGCGTGTACAGCCCTGCCTTCTGGATCTCCATGGCTCTACCTTTCCTGGGACTCTTGAATGAGGGCGCGCACGCGTTCCACGAGCGCCCGGGTTTTCGCGTCCGCCGTGTCGGCGAGGTGCAGCTCCAGCCCCGGCGCCAACTCCCACCGGCGCCAGCTTGTCACCGGGGCCGAGGCGCTGGCAGGGGCCTCGTCCTTCACCGGCCCGGGGCGGGACGGCGCGGCGGGGGGCGCCTCGGCGACGGGGACGGCCTCGGAAGCGAGGGGCGTGGGCTCCGCGTCCGCGAGCGCCTTCAGCTCGTCGGGGCCCAGCCGCGTCAGCTCCACCTGGATGGCATCGAGCGGGAGGAACTTCGCCTGGAGGACCCGGATGGCCTTGAGGCGCACCAGGTGCTCCTCCCCATAGACGGTGTCCGGCCCCTTGAAGGGCGGGGCGGGCAGGAGCCCGCGCTGGACGTAGTAGCGCACGGTGCGCGGGGACACGCCCGCCGCCTCGGCCAGCTCCGTCAGCTTCCACTCCTTGCGTGTGTTCGTCGTGCTCACGCCTCTGACAGTAAGACTCGACACTGTCTGTGTCAAGTTGTCACTGGTGATTTGTCACTGTCATGTAAGCAGTGGCGGGATGTAGGAGGGCAGGCGACCTGGCTTGCACGGGGCAGGAGCGGGTGTGACAGAGAGGGGCATGGACGCAACGGGCGGCATGGACATCTCCTCCATCCGGGTCATCGGAGCGGCGGTGACGCCAGCGGTGATGGTGTCGGCGTGCGGCATCCTGGCCACGGGGCTGGACAACCAGATCGCGCGGATGACGTCGCGCTCGCGGGACATGCTGAAGGAGTGGCGCTCGCTGCCGGAGGACAGCCCGCGGCGCGAGGTGCTGCGGCTGGAGGTGGCCATCCTGGACCGGCGGCACCGGCTGCTGGCGTGGGCGATGGCGATGGCCTACGGGGCGCTCATCTCGTTCGTGGTGACGTCGCTGCTGTACCTGTCGCAGCGGCGCTTCGGCGTGCCGGATGTGCTGCCGGTGGTGTCCTTCGCGGTGGGCGTGGTGCTGCTGGGGGGCATCGCGGTGTTCGCGCTCGCGTCGTTGCGGCTGGGGCGTGCGGCGCTCGAGCTGGAGAAGCGCGAGATGTTCGGAGTCGTCGTGGAGCCCGGGTCCGGGGGCGAGCGGAGCAGGTGAGCGTCGCGGGTTGCGAGCCCCCTCTCCCTCTGGGAGAGGGCTGGGGTGAGGGTCTGCTTGAAGAGGTCTCACTCCTGAATCGACACGACGGGAGTGGTCACGTTATAGTCCCTACCTCTCAGGTGACCATGACTCCCGAGCAGCAGAAGGAGGAACTCAGCAGGGCCTATGTCCACGCCGTTGCGGCGCGCTGTGGTTTCGCCGTGGGGTCGTGGTCGCAGGACCAGGGTTGTGTCGATGTGAGCATCGGAGCGAGCAGTGCATTGGGTGGGGGAACCCTGGAAGACCCACGGCTCGATCTTCAGCTCAAGTGCACGAGCGATGGACGCACCCTGCATGAGGACCACATTGCGTGGCAACTGACGCGGCCCCATTACGACAAGCTGCGCGCCCGCTCCTCGATCCCCAAGCTCCTGGTGGTGCTCGTTCTTCCCGGCTTGGAGGCGCAATGGTTGGAGCACAGTGTGGAAGCACTCGTCATCCGGCGGTGTGCTTATTGGCTCTCGATGGCGGGGTTGCCTCCCATCACCTCCGATTCCAAGGTCGTTCACCTGCCCCGCACCAACGTCTTCTCTCCCGAGCAGTTGATGTCGATGATGGAGCGGGTCAGCCGAGGTGAACCTCTATGAACGTCTCGCTCGTGCCAGGAATCGATGCGGTCCGGCCGTCAGACGTGCAGCAGTACCTCCGCCAGAAGGGGTGGCTCCCTCGGGGTGAGCCTCGGGGTGAGGTGGTCGAGTACATCCAGGCGGTGGATGACACTGTGGTCAAGGTCCGGGTGCTGCTCGATCCAGCCTTCTCGGATTATGCGTTGCGGACAGCCGAGTTGATCGATGTCCTCGCGCGCTTCGAGCGGAGAGCGTTCATCGAGATCCTCGATGACCTGCTCATCCCACCGGGAGATCGAATCCGTTTCCGCATCTTCTCGGAGAGCACGCGCTCGGGGACCATTGCCCTGGATGATTCCATTCGGCTGAGGCAGGCGGCCCGGCAACTCTTCCTGTCATCCGCCCACTCCACCTTGAAACCCCAGCGTCACTTCGCCCGGCTCGCACAGGCTTCCGCGCTCGAGCTGCTGCGGGACTGCCGTGAGACCCAGACCGAGCGCGGGAGCTACGTGACGTCGCTGTTGGTGCCAGTCACTCCGCCTGTAGGGAGTCCAGAGCTGGAAGAACCCTACGCCCGCCGTGTGACCCGGACATTGATGGGCGCCCTGGCGGAAGCGTTCCAGAGTGTCGAGGTGGGCGAGCCTGCGACGTTGCTGGACCGGGCCCAGAGCGGGGTCAGTTCCAACTTCCTCACGGCGCTCGCCGACATGCGTCCCAGCGGGGAACGCTCCTTCGTGGAGATTGACGTGAGTTGGTCGCGCGCACGCCCGGAGCCGGTGCTTGCGCGCTCGAGGGTCAAGTTCGAGCAGGGAGTGTTCGGCATGTTCACCGAGGCCGCGCGGGCCCTGCGTGAGACCAGTCCCGTTCCTGGTCTGGAGGTGGAAGGTTTCGTGGTCCGTCTGGAGCGCCCGGAAAAGGGGGTTGAACAACCGGGTGAGGTGATCATCGCCACCCAGCTCGAGGGCTATGGGAGTGCCAAGATACATGTGCGCCTCTCGGGAGCGGCGTATGCCGCTGCCACCAACGCGCATCGGGATGGGCTGCAGGTGCGTGTCTTCGGAACCCTGACGAAGATGGGGCGGCGCTTCGAGCTTCGGGACCCGTCCGGGTTCGAACTCCTCGTTGATGCTTCCTAGGTCCTCGCGGGGAGAGAGACCCTGGCGGGCGTCCAGAGCGCCCGCCCGCCCGCCCGCCTTCGCGGTGGGTGAAGCGGCCCCTGCTGCCTGGACGCCCTCCCGATGTGGCGAGGCGGGGCTTCCCGGGGAGTGCTGCGCTGGGGGAGTGCACTGCACATGCTGATCAGCGGAGCGCCCGCCAGGGTGCTCGCGACAGACACCCCCGAGCGAGGAGAGACACCATGGAGGAGACCCATCGCAGAACGTTCCGCCCCCTCACCGACGTGCGGTGGGGCGCGGTGGCCACGGGCGCGTTGTTGGGCGCGGCGGTGTGGCTGGTGCTGCTGCGCTTCGGGGACGTGCCCCGGGCGCTGCTGCTGGAAGAGGAACCCGGACTCGGGCGCCAGGTGTGGTGGGTGGTGGCGCCGCTGCTGGCCGCGGGCCTGGCGGCGTGGACGGGGGCCTCCGCCTCGGGCGAGCGCGGCATCCTCGGCGCGTACCTGCATGGACTGCTCGCCTGGGCGGGCGCGCTCCTGCTCGCGGCGGTGGTGGGGCCGGGGAGCGTCGGCGTGCTGCCG
>DASQMW010000066.1:0-9076 GCA_035645295.1 Archangium sp. | reverse complement strand
CGGGTGGGCAACTTCGCGACGGTGATTGTTGGCACGGAGCGCTTCAGGGATGCAGTGCACCACCTGGAACTGCCCGGCATCACCTTTCGCGAGTTGCCGACGCGGTGAGCGGCCTCACCATCGATTGAGGCACCTGGGTGCGCAATGCCTCGCCTGGTGTGAAAGGGACTTCACAATCAGGGACGTCCACGCCACACGCTCCGCCACAACCCCGCGGAATCCGGAACGGCGCGCTGCGGCGGGCGTCGTGGCGCGCACGATGCAAGGCTTGAAAGTGCTGCATGCAGCACCGCAGCCGCATACGGGAAGGAGGCCAGCAGCGCGCCGGAGCACCCCACCCGCAGCACCGCGAGCGCAGCACCGCACCCGGAAGCACGGTCCCCGCAGGTCAGGAGGGCAATACCGCACCGGAAGCACCGTTTCCCCGCAGATCCACAGGAGGGCAATACCGCACCGCGCACCGGAAGCACCGTTCTCCCGCAGGCCCAGAGGAGCGCAGCACCGCACCGAAGCACCGCAGTCCACAGCACGAACGGCACCGCAGCATGCAGTCGCAGCACCGCAGTGCGCAGAGTCTTCCTACACGAGGAGCACCATGCGACGCGCCCTTCAGATCACCTTCCGCGGAATGGACCCGAGCGAAGCGCTCAGCGACCGGATCCGGGAGCAGGCGGACCGACTGGAAGAGGTCTTCGATGGAGTGGTGGGCTGCAAGGTCGTCGTCGAGGAGCCGCACCGGCATCACAGGACCGGACGGCAGTTCCACGTGCGAGTGGACGTGAGCGTCCCGGGCCGCGACATCGTCGTGAGCAACGACCCGGGTGACGCGAAGGCGCACGAGGACGCCTACGTCGCGGTGGCCGACGCGTTCGACGCGGCCCACCGGCAGCTATTGACGTACGCGGACCACCGTCACCGCCACCGCTAGAGCGAACGGAGGCGGCAGTTGCAGCACGGCCCCCCCTTCGCGCCTCCGCCCCGGGTGAGTGTGCTCCCCGCGGGCGTGCGTGAAGGGTGGGAACGAGGGCGCCGCCAGCCCTTCGCTCTCAGCCACCGACGCCCGGCGACGGCGCAGCAGGCCCACCGGGCGCGCTCGCAGGTGACGGCGCGCGGCCTGGCAGCCGGCGCGTCCAGACGAGCAGCGCCACGAGCGCGGCCAGCAGCAGCCAGCCGGGCCAGCCCGTCAGGCCCACCTGCGTCGTGTCGAGTTCGGTGCCCTCGCGCTGGAGCGCGAACATGAAGCCTGGCAGCGCATTGATGGAGGCGTGCGCGATGACGGAGGGCCAGATGCTGCCGGTGGCCAACCGCGTCCAGCCCAGCAGAATGCCCATCAGCACGCACATGAGAGTCATGTACAGCACCCCCGCGACGCGCGCGTCCGGGTAGTTGTGGCCCTGAAGGATGAGGGGTGCATGCCACAGGCCCCAGATGGCGCCGTGCAAGAGCAGCGCGCGCCAGGTGCCCAGCGGGAGCAACTGCGGCAGCAGCCACCCGCGCCAACCCCATTCCTCACCGAAGCTGGGCAGGGCGTTGAGGGCGGGCGCGAGGATGAGCCCCACCGCGACCTGGATTCCCAGCAGCCGGTGCGGCGTGGCCCAGGCCGGCAGCGCCTTGCCCGCCTTCTGGAGCACGGCGACGAAGCCCGAGAGGCCCACGAGGTCCACGTCGTAGGTGCCGACGAGCGCCGACAGCGCGAGCGCCGCGGCGAACAGGAGTGGCGTGCCGAACCATGCGAGCGCCCAGAAGCGCGGCCACTGAGTGCCGAGGATGAGCCCGGTGCTGCGCGCGACGTCCGGGGCGCGCCACGGCCAGCGCGTGACGGCGAGCGTCCCGAGCGCGGGCCCGAACATGGACCCCGCGGTGAGGCCCAGCTTCGCGAGCCCCGGCAGGCCGGGCGCGAGATAGAGGGCCAGGTGCAGCGACCAGCTGAAGCCGCACGTGACGGCGAGGAAGCGTGCGAGGGCGCGGGTGTCGACGCGGGACATGCGGGGCCTCAGGCTCTCTGCCGCGAGACGATGAAGGAGAGGGGGATGAGCGACAGGGACACCGCGGTCATCAGCACGACGGCCGCCGCGGGCGAGACGAGGGAGAGCAGCAGCGTGGCCACGCCGGCCAGCGTGGTGACGGCGCCCCCCGATGCGGTGCGTGCGCACCCAGACCTCCTCGGACGCCAGCGTCGCGGAGGTCCGGATGCCGATGACACGATTGGGCCGCAGGCGCGGCATCCACAGCCCGATGCCGATGAACAGGCCACCCAGCACCGCCGCCACGCCCCCCGTGGCGAAGGGGTACCCCATCGCAGCACGCAGGACGAGCACCTGCAGGGGACACGCGGCAGCCACGACGAGCAGCAGAGTGAAGCGGCTGGCCGCCGCGTTGGTACGGCCCAGGCCGGGCAGGGCGACCCGCCGCATGAAGAGCAGGACTCCGGTGAGCAGCGCGGGCAGCGCGAACAGGTGGGCGCGCGAGCCCCAGCGATCCGGCTCACCGTCGAGTCCGAAGTGGATGGGGATGGTGTCGGGCAGCCGCGGATAGAGCAGGGCGGTGACGACGAGCAGCGCGCCCAGCAGGACCAAGGACAGCCGTTCCTCGAAGGACAGGCGCAGCCTCACGGGGTCACCTTCCTCGCCCGCCGCGCGGGCTTCACGCGCTCCACCAGCTCGAGCAACTCCGACGCGACATCCTCCAGCACGTTGCTCTGCAGCGTGTAGATGACGGACGTTCCGCGCTTCTCTGAGCGCACCAGGCCGGCCGCGCGCAGGATGCGGAAGTGGTGCGAGAGCGTGGCCTTGGTGAGGGAGAAAGCCTCGCCCACCTCGCCGGCGCTGAGCGGGCCGGAGCGGAGACGACGCAGGATGGCGCGGCGGGTGGGGTCCGCGAGCGCTTCGAAGGGGCCGGGGGCGGTGCGCTTCATGTTCGACAGATATCTAATTAGATATCCGTCAAACATCAAGGGGGGGGACGTCCCCTCTGCTCTCAACACCCCGCCAGCTGCGGTGACCCCTGCGCCGGGGCCCGCTTCGCAGGCCGCGTGGGGAGTTCCAAGTGTTCCCAAATAGCGCGCACCCCACCCGGTGCCGTCAGGGATGCCCGCCCCCGGCGTCGCCCTCTCCACCTGACGCAGGCCCAGACGTCCCGCGCTTCCCGTCCGGCGCAGCAGCCCGGCCCCTTCCACTCGCGGCGTCCGCTCCTTCTTCGGTGAACCTGCGCGACAAGGCCGCCACGAGCGCGAAGGGGGTGGCGAAGGTCGCCAGCGGAGCGGCCCTTCGCGTTCCTCACCTACGAGCGCTGAGTCACTTGTAGAGGCGGAAGAAGCGGAACGCCTTCGGCCACTCGCGGCGCGGGCGGAAGGCGATGGCCACCTCCTGCCCGCCCAGGGAGGACTCGGTGAGCACCACATGGTCCTCGCAGGCCCGGCCCTGCTCGAACTCCGCGTCCGACACGCGACACACCGCCTTGTAGAAGGGGCCGGAGAGCCACTCGGCCACCTCGGGTGTGTCCTTGAACTTCAGGTACGCCGCGAGCGACGCATGCGCCGCCGCCAGCACCGCGTGCCCGGTGGGCAGCGAGTCGCGGATGAGGATGTACATCTTCAACGGCGCGGCGGGCTTGGACGACGGGGCATTCGGTTCCATGCGGCACTCTCCCTCCGGGGACACAGCGCGGAGCAGGGCCCTTTCCGCCTTCAGATGCCCCCGTAGCGGTGTGCCAGGCCCTCACTCCATTGCTGGAGTGCGGGAGGCCGCTTGGCGGCGAGCTCTCCGATGCGGCTGATGAGGTCATCGAGGGCGATGAAGCGGAACGTCTCCGGCCGTGCGAGGTGCCCGCGGAATGCATTGATGATGCCGCCCTTGAGGAGCGCCTCGTTCTGCACGGGCGCGCAGAGCGCGAACACGGCGTGCCGGACATTGCGACGCTCGGCCTCGGGCTCGGCCTCGGGCTCGGCCTCGGCATGGACCAGCGTGTGGTTGACCCACAGCTGCCAGGCGGGGCCGCCGAACGGACACCCGGAGGCACCGAGTGCGCCGGGAGCGAGCGTGCCGACACGCATCGTATGTTCCCAGTAGCGGTATCGCTTCTGCGATGCGTACAGGCAGCCGGACCCGTCGGAGCCCAGTGCAACGTCGTCGGGACACACCGTGTGCTTCTTCTCCGAGCTCCTCCGCTTGCGGAACCCGCACGTGCTGAACTCGGGCTCCACGAACTTGGTCTCGATGCTCAGGAGGGCTCCGGCGCCATTTTCCCACTCGCCTTCGATGAGCAGGTCGCAGTCGACGCCGCTCAGGCCGCTCTGGTCTTCGAAGAGCTCCTTGGGGGGCGTGTATTCAATCAGGATGTCCCTGACCCTGACCAGCTCCGGCATGAAGGGCTTCAGGACCTCCGTTGCCAGCCCGAGGTCTTGTTCAAGGGGCGCGAAGAGGTTGAAGCACATCGCCTGGCTCGAGAGCATGTTGCGGAAGGTTCGCTCGGCAACGCCCTTCCCGAGTTCCTGCCGGCGGCGTGCAGCCTGGTGCGCTTCCGGAAGCACGAAGTTGCGTCCCTGGCCTGTGGCCTCGTCATCCAGCCAGTGCCCGTACTTCCACCAACCAGTCTTCAGGACATCGGCGCGGTAGGCGCGCTGGCGCGCCTCGGCTCGAGCGCGGAAGGAATTGCCAGCTGTCGCAACAGGGCCCGCTTCAGGTGTCATGGATGGCGTTGACTATACTGGGTGGAGGCACTCGAGCGAAATGCCCCTCGCGCCGCTCCCCTACGGCATGCTGCGCGCGCTCCGGATGGAAGTGCGGCAACTTAACGAACCTGTCCACGAAATCGGGGCAAGCCCACGTCAGAAGAGGGTGTAGATGAAGGGCGCGCTGACGTGAGCAGCCGTCACCATGAGGGCGATGATCAACCCCACGAGGACGATGGGCAGGAGCCAGTAAATTTTCCGCTGCTTCGCGAACGCCCAGAGCTCCCGTAGGAGCTTGCTGCTGTAGCCAATCCGGTTCACGTCGTCTCCTTGCTCAGTCGAGTTGGAACGTCTCCTGCCAGCGCTCGACCTCCTGCCAGCGGGGCTGCTCCGTCTTCTTCAAGAGGAAGGGCCCGAGCGACAGGTAGTCAATCCCCGAGCGCATGAAGCAGCGGTACGCGTCGGTGGGCGTGCAGACGATGGGCTCTCCGCGCACGTTGAAGCTGGTGTTGATGAGGGCGGGGCAGCCCGTGAGCGCCGCGAAGGACTCGATGAGCTGGTGGAAGCCCGGGTGGGTCTGCCGGCTCACGGTCTGCACCCGGGCCGAGTGGTCGACGTGGGTGATGGCCGGCACGTCGGAGCGCGGCCGGTTGGCCCAGGCCTGAAGCTCCAGCTCGCGCTCGTCGCCCACCGGGGGCACGCAGCGCTCGGAGCGCACCGGCGCCACCAGCAGCATGTACGGCGAGGGCCGGTCGAGTTCGAACAGCTCCCCGGCCCGCTCCTCCAGGCACGCTGGGGCGAAGGGGCGGAAGCTCTCCCGGAACTTGATCTTCAGGTTCATCGCCGACTGCATCCGCGGCGAGCGCGGGTCTCCGATGATGGAGCGGTTGCCGAGCGCCCGCGGGCCGAACTCCATGCGCCCCTGGAAGAGCCCGACGATGTTCTCCTCGGCCAGCAGCCGCGCCACCGTCTCCGGCCAGGCCTCCTCGCTCAATTCCTCGTAGGGGTAGCCATGGTTGTCGAGGTACGACTGGATCTGCTCGCGGCTGAACTCGGGCCCCAGCAGGGCGCCATTCATGGTGTCGAGCCCGTCGGGGCGCAGCTGCCGCGCGTGTCCCAGCATGTTGTGGTAGGCGGCCAGCGCCGCGCCGAGCGCGCCCCCCGCGTCGCCCGCGGCCGGTTGAATCCACAGGTCGTCGAAGATGCCGGCGCGCAGCAGCTTCCCGTTGGCCACGCAGTTGAGCGCGACGCCCCCGGCCAGGCACAGGTGTCGCTGGCCCGTCTCCGCGCGCGCGTGCCGGGCCATGCGCAGGACGATGTCCTCGGTCACCTCCTGGATGGAGCGGGCGATGTCCATCTCGCGCCGGGTGAGGGGGGCCTCTGGCTGCCGCGCGGGCCCGCCGAAGAGCTCGGCGAAGTGCGCGTTGGTCATCGCCAGGCCGTCGACAAAGCCGAAGTAGCGCAGGTTCAGCCGGAACGAGCCGTCCTCCTTGAGGTCGATGAGGTGCTCACGGATGAGGTCGGCGTACCGGGGCTCGCCGTACGGGGCGAGGCCCATCAGCTTGTACTCTCCCGAGTTGACGCGGAAGCCCGTGAAGTAGGTGAACGCCGAGTAGAGCAGCCCGAGCGAGTGGGGGAAGGAGAGCTCCTTGAGGAGGCGGAGCGTGCGGCCCTCGCCCACGCCCAAGGTGGCGGTGGCCCACTCGCCCACCCCGTCCAGGGTGAGGACGGCGGCCTGCTCGAAGGGCGAGGGGTAGAAGGCGCTCGCCGCGTGGGACTCGTGGTGCTCCGGGTAGACGATGCGAAGGGGCCCCCGGACGCCGCACGCCTCCAGCGCGGACTGGATGCGCGGCTCCGTCCAGAGCTTGTCGCGCAGCCACAGGGGCATGGCCTGGACGAAGGAGGTCAGGCCCCGCGGAGCGACGGAGAGGTACGTCTCCAGGATGCGGTGGAACTTGAGCAGGGGCTTGTCATAGAAGGCGACGACGTCGACCTCCTGCGCCCCGGCCTCCGCCAGGCAGTAACGCACGGCCTGCTGGGGAAAGCCGGCGTCATGCTTGCGGCGAGAGAAGCGCTCCTCCTGCGCCGCCGCGACGATGCGGCCGTCCTCGACCAGGCAGGCCGCTGCGTCATGGTAGTAACAGCTGATACCGAGCACGCGCATGGGGATGCCCCTTAGAATGGACGCTCACTGCAGGTGGTGTCCGCTTGCGCCTCGCGCGACCGCCAGTACGTGGGGGCGCGCGGCTCCAGCAGGGGCGACATCGAGTTGCGAGCCCCCCGGCGGAAGAGCAGCCCGAAGGGAACGAAGACGAGGAAGAAGAAGGGGACCATCAGCGCCCACGTCACCCCCTGGGCGATGAGCCCGGCCAGCCGCGCCTCCAGCCGGCCCAGCAGCGGCTGCAGCCGGCCTGGAGAGAAGACCGCCGCCACGGCGTGGAGTGTGGCGATGCCACCGGCCACCCCGGCGAGCGCCGGGTGTCCCAGCAGGGCGAGCAGGGTCGCGGCCACGGCCCCCACCAGTGCCTTCACCAGGCCCGCACCTCTGCGCCCTCGTGCCTTCGCCGGGGAAGAGGCGCCCTCTGGCGCGTCACGCCAGACCTGCGCTGCCGCCTCCGGGCGCCCCATGACCAGGGCGGCGGTGGGTTGCCGACCCTGCGCGGACGGCGGGAGCGGTGCGGCCTGTGAGAGTGCGGGGGAGGCGCTCATGGGACTGCCGCCTGGAACGAGGCCCCTGCCGCGGCACCGCCGTCGAGGACGGCCGCGAGCCTCCGGTGCATCTCGGCGGCAAGGAGCCGGTTGCCAGCGGCGCTGGCGTGAGTCTGGTCGATTGGAGGTCTCTGTTCCATGGTTCCCCGCCGTGAGGGGGGCGCTCTATCAAACTTGAAACGCAGTTGCAATAGATGCAGAGATTGCAATTTCTGTCATAGAGGGCAACTTCCACCTGGGGCGTGATTTGGCCTTACAACGGGCTGCTCTTGAACGAGCGACCCGAAGAGTTCCATCCGTGGACGCAGCTGAGCCTCAGGCATCATGGGCAGCGCTCGGTAGTAGAAGCAGCCTTGGCGGAAGAGCGAGTAGGTGCGGCTCTTGGCTGTATTGGCTTTGAGGTGGCGCTCCATTCCCAGCCGCTCCTTGGCAGCCCCCAGCAACGCCAGCACGAGGGCGCAGACCCGCAGCAGCCGGTCGCGCCGCACCGACTCCGCAATGCGCATGGCCGACAAGCCCATGCCGAAGCGCAAGTCCTTGATGTCTCGAAAAGTCTCCTCGGTGCGGAGGGAAGCAGCGGCTGTAGAGCGCCACCACCCGCGAGGCGCTCGCCGCGCCGAGCTGCTCCAGCAGGCTGGGGCAGCTCCTCATTTAGCGCCGTCCGGACGTGCCGGACGGCCCTGGGAGCTGGGGATGCGGGGCTGCTGGGCGGGACCTGCCCGGCGGGCGTGACACCTACCGAGCCTCGGGAGGGACTCCACTCTCAGGCGAGGGCTGTGCCAGGACGGGGCCCTCGCGGAGGGCATCGGCGAGCCGGCGATGCATCTCCTCCGCGACGAGCCGGTTGGCGACGGGGCCGACGTGGGTCTGGTCGATGTAGAGGTTGTCCTCCACGTCGTTGAAGAGGTCGCCGATGAAGTGGATGCCCTCGGCCTCCCGCCCGGACAGCCGCTGCTTCGCGAGCAGGTACGCCTGGCGCTGGACTTCCAGCCAGGTGGGAGACTTGGATTTCAGGAGCTGCTCCTCGTAGGGGTGCATCTTCTTCGTCAGGCTCATCAGGTTGGGCTGCCAGAAGAACCACGTCCGGAACCCGTACTCCGCGCCCAGCGCCTTCGTCTGGCGCACGTTGGCCTCGTACACGTCGAGCGACGCCTTCAGGTTGGGCTGGATGTGCGGCGCGACCTTCGCGTCCCAGGCTTCTGACTCGTTGCCCGGGCCCCGGGCGGTGAGCAGCTCGGGGATGCGCTTGAGGTTCGTCTGCGCGAGAACCTTCAGCAGCACGGGGCCCGGCGCCTCCTTCACCTCGGAGCGATCACGCAGGTTGAGAGGGTCCCTGGGCACTGCCGGGGAATAGGCGCCCGCATAGGTGTCATTCACTCCGTCGTAGAAGATGACGGCGTGGGGCACGTCCCCCTGGGCCAGCCGGTGCATGAGGTAGTGGAGGCTCTGGGTGGTGACCCAGCCGGACTCGCCCAGGTTGTAGACGTCAAAGTCGTTGCCGAGCAGCTTCTGCAGCTGCGCGGGAATCGTGTCCCCGTCGGGCACCCCGGTCCCCCATACCGTCGAGCCGCCGAAGACGAAGACCTTCTTCGCGCCGGGCGCTGGCGTCTTCGGCGTCAGGCGCACGCCCTGGGCATCCACGTTCGTGTACGTGCCCGTGAAGGGGGTGCGGCGCCAGTGGTAGTAGGGCTGGAAGCG
>DASQMW010000065.1:0-26852 GCA_035645295.1 Archangium sp. | reverse complement strand
TTTCCGGTGGCAATGTCGGAGGGGTCCCACCCGTTCCCATCCCGAACACGGAAGTTAAGCCCTCCAGAGCCGATGGTACTCCGCGGGAAACCGCGCGGGAGAGTAGGTCGCTGCCGGATTTTTTTTGAAGGCCCCGAGTCCTCACACACGTGTGGACTCGGGGCCTTCGCCTTTGCGGGCTACCGCATTTCTCCGCTCCGCGTGTCTCTTTCCGCAGAGCAGTCCCCTGCGCGACATCCTTTTCATCTTCGCGCTGGCGATGCCTCTCCAGGCTTGCTTGATTGGTGTTCCACCCTTCAAGTCCCAGGAGCGCCTCGCCCATGAAGCATCTGCTGCGTCCCGTCCTCGGTGGTCTCCTCGCCCTCGCCGTCTTCCTCGCTCCGGAGCGTGCCGAGGCGGCTGACTTCCGGCTCACCCTCGGCGGCGACTACCAGATCGACACCGGCGCATTCTTCCACCTCACCGGCACCGTCGACTTCGTCTTCGTCGGCCCCCTCTCCATCGGCACCCGCTTCGGCGCCCTCCTCACCACCTCACCCAATAGCCTCGGCGTCCCCCTCGACCTCAGCCTCCGCTTCAACCCCAGGCGCACCCCCCTCTACGTGGAGGTCCTCGGCGGCCCGTGGATCTTCTTCGAGGGCGATGTCTTCCGCGCCCACGGCGCCTTCGGCTTCGGCTACCAGGGCCGCTCCGTCAGCTTCGGCCTCGAGATCGGCTACCTCCAGCCCAGGCCCCATGTCGGTCTGCGCCTCGGCTGGCGCTTCTAGTCCCCTCCATCAGGCCCTGGCCTGGCTCAGCGCTCAGTAGTGCGGCGGCTTCTCGTGCTGCCTCGCGTCCACCAGGCCCGGCTCGTCCTGCAGCTTCTTCTTCAGCTGCTCCACCTCCGCCCTCAGCGCGTCCATCTCGCGCTGCTGGGCATACAGCACCTCGCTCAGCTCCTGCAGCAGCTCCTGCAGCTGCATGTAGCGCAGCTCCAACTCCACGATCCGCGACTCGTCTTCCATTCCCCTGGGATAACCCGGCTCTGCTCTCGTTGTCCCGTGTCGCGGCTCCGCTCCCGTGTGCCCCATGGATGCCTCCCGCCACCTCCTTCGCGCCCGTGAGCTCCTCGAGCGCGGCCGGCCCGAGCTCGCCGAGTCCGCCTTGAGCGATGCCATCGATGCCTCCGTTCAGGCCGAGGACCTCGTCATGCTCACCCGCGCTCGCATGGCTCTGGGTGAGCTGTTGTCCTCCGAAGGTCGCGACGAGGAGGCCGTTCCCTTCCTCCAGGCGGTCGTCCGGACCGAGATCGCTGATGGTTCCGTCGATCTCGAGGTCAAGGCCGCTGCCCGGCTGCTCCGACAGATCCGCGGCATCCCCGAGTGAGTTGACCCGGGTTCAACCTGGGGTACGGGCCCCTCACCCCGTCCCTCTCCCGAAGGGAGAGGGGTTCTTGGGGGTCTTGGGCTTGATTGGGGTTGATTGATGGGGCTACGGCGTGCGGCAGGCGCTCCTCACCGCGTCCATCCGCTCCGGAAAACGTCTCTCCAGATCCATCCTCGTCGCCCTCATGTCGTCCAGCCGCCCCGTCTGTCTTTGAATCTCACAGAGCGCTGACAGCGGTCTCATGTCCGACATGTTCAGGCGATCCGCCTCCCTCAACGCCTCCTCCGCTCCCTCCACGTCTCCCACCCGGTACGCCGCCATCCCCAGGTGGTAGTGCCCCATCACCAACCCCGGCTCCTCCTTCACCGCCTTCGCGAATAGCTCCTTCGCCTCCTTCATCCGCCCCTGCGCCGCCCTCACCCGTCCCTCCTCCACCCATACCTTCGCCCTCCCCAACACCCCCTCCAGCTTCCTCAAGACCTGAATCGCTTCCTCACCCCGGCCCGCCTCGCTCAGCAGCCTCCCGTACCTCACCCCCACTCCCACCTCCCCGGGCGCCTTCCCGTACGCCTTCTCCACCGCCTTCAGGGCGCCCCCCACATCCCCATCCCTCTCCGCGAAGTCCGCTCGCAGCAGATCCGCCCTCGGATCTCCCGGCGCCAGTTCCACCGCCTTCGCCAGCGACTCCTCCTCGCACCGGTTCATCCGCTGCCCGTGGCACACCCGTGCCAGCAAGAGCTGCGTCTCCACTTCCCCCGGCGCTCTCTTCTCCGCTTCCTTCGCCAGCTCGTAGGCGTCCAGCGGCGCTCCCTCCTGCACCAGCTCCGCCGCCTCCCTCAGGTTCGCCCCCGTCGCCTTCGGGTTCTCCTTCAGCTTCTTCAGCACATGCACCCGCTGCGCCGCGTCCGGTATCACCCTCGCGAGCGCCAGGTCCTGCTCCGGCATGTTCCTCGGCAGGAACAATGGAATCAGGTGCACCACGAAGGCCACCGAGCAGGCGATCAGCACGCCCTTCATGCCCCGTTCCTTCCACCAGCGGCGCGGCCGTTCCGGCTCCCGCGGGGCTTCGGGTGGCATCTCGGGATCTCGGCGATCCCCGGTCTCTTCGGTGTCGGTGGGCGGGACGTTCAACACGGCCCTTCGACTCTAAGGGACTCGCCTCCCGCTCCGCAGCGCCCCCCGCCCGCTCCCCTGGTCACTGCCCGACAACCGTTGCCCGCAGCAATCAGCCAGGCTCATCCCCCCCGCCTCAGGACACCGCCCGCAGCCGCGGCCTCGGCGTCTCCGGCAACTCCTCCCCACAACTCCAGCACAGCTCGAAGTTCCCCGGATTCTCTTCCCGGCACCCCGGGCACTCCACCTCCCTCGCCGCCTTCTCCCCGTCCCCCTCCACCTCCTCCAGCAGCTCCTTCGCCCTCTCCACCTCCTCCTCCGGCACCCACAGCTCCACCCACGTCTCCGTGCTCGGTATCTCCCCTCCCAACGGCGCCAACGCCTCCCCTCGCACCTCCACCGACAACCCCGAGCCCGTCAGCAACCCCGCCCGCAGCCGCGCCTCCCCCGCCGTCCGGTGCACCGAAAACCTCACTCGCTTCATGCTCCCTCTCTAGTCGGCGCTCCTCTCCGCCCGCAACCCGCCCTCACGCCCCTTCTCGCTCCCTCCCTGGCCCGCTCCTCGGTCAGGCAGGTACACTGTCCCGGTTCAGGGGGGGCACATGTGAACGGTTTCCAACTCACTCGGGAAGGGGAGCGGACTTCCGTAGTTTCATCGCGGCGTTCCTCCATCTATCCGTTGCCGGATTCCGTCCCCCCGTCGCTTCCCCTCGGAGACGCCGTGGCCTTCCTCCCCAGCAGCTTCTCCCAGCCCCATGGCGCGCCCCTCTGGGCCCGCTATGGACTGGCCCTGCTGCTCACCGGCCTCGCCTTCTCCCTCCAGGGGCTCCTCTCGCCCTGGCTCTCCTCTTCGCCCTACTTCCTCTTCCTCTCCGCCATCCTCCTCGCCTCCTGGTTCGGCGGCCATGGGCCCGGCGTCCTCGCCACCGCCCTCTCCCTCCTCCTCATCTCCCTCTTCTTCCGCCCCCCCGGGCCCCCCTCCCACCACCTCGTCTCCAGCTCCCTCTTCACCGGCGTCTCCGCCCTGCTGACCCTGGTGGCCTCCCGCGTCCGCGTCCTCCTCCATGAGGCCCAGGCCGCCCGCGCCTCCGCTCAGGCCAATGGCCATACCCTCGCCATCACCCTGCGCAGCATCGGCGACGCCGTCCTCACCACCGGCCCCGACGGCCTCGTCCGCTTCATCAACCCCGTCGCCTCCTACTTCACCGGCTGGCGTGAGGCCGAGGCCATCGGCCAACCCCTCCCACGCGTCCTGCGTCTCGTCGATCCCTCTACCCGCGAGCCCCTCGACCCCTCCCGCTTCGTCCCCGACGAGGCCCGGCCCGTCCAGCTCGGCCGCCAGGCCCTCCTCCTCTCCAAGAGCGGCGCCGAGCTCCCCATCGAGCACACCCTCGCCCCCATCTCCGACTCCCAGGGCCACTCCCTCGGCACCGTCATCGTCTTCCGCGATATCTCCGCCCGCTACCGCGAGGAGCACGAGCACGCCCAGCTCCTCGCCCGCGAGCTCGATGCCCTCCGCGAGGCCGAGACCCAGCGCGAACGGCTCGAGACCCTCTTCATGCAGGCCCCCGTCGCCATCTGCCTCACCCGCGGCCAGGACCACGTCGTCGAGCTCGTCAATCCGCTCGGGCAGACCCTCGTCGGGGAACTCCTCACCCCGGGCCGCTCCGTCCGCGACTCCTTCTCCGGCCTGGATCCCCACCTCCTCCAGCTCCTCGACGAGGTCTACCGCAAGGGCACCCCCTTCACCGGCCACGAGGTCCCCCTCCGCGCCGACTTCTCCGGCACCGGCCACCCCGAGGTGAAGTACTTCGACCTCACCTGGCAGCCCTGGCGCGGCCACGCCGGCGAAATCCTCGGCACCATGGGCCTGTGCGCCGAGGTCACCGAACAGGTGCTCGCCCGCCGTGAAGTCGAGGCGCTCGCCTCCGATCTGCAGAAGGCCCTTCAGATTCGCGACGACTTCCTCTCCGTCGCCTCCCACGAGCTCAAGACGCCCCTCACCTCACTCCAGCTCCAGTTGCAGCTGCTGTGGCGCTCGCTCCCCGAGACCGGCCCCGACGGCCAGCCCCATCCGGCTCGCAAGCGCATCGAGGCCACCCGCCGCCCCGCCGAGCGCCTCCACCAGCTCGTCAACAACCTGCTCGACGTCTCCCGCATCCGCGCCGGCCGCCTCGCCCTCGAGCACGAGACCGTCGACTTCTCCGCCCTCCTCCAGGACGTCGTCACCCGCTCCGAGGCCGATGCCGCCGGCGCCGGCTGCACCCTCATCCTCCACGCCGACTCCCCCGTCATCGGCCGCTGGGATCGTCTCCGCCTCGAGCAGGTCGTCACCAACCTGCTCTCCAATGCCATCAAGTACGGCGCCAACCACCCCGTCGAGATGACCGTCGTCCAGGACGGAGAGATCGCCCTCCTCACCGTGAGAGATCACGGCATCGGCATCGCCCCCGAGAACCAGGCCCGTATCTTCCAGCGCTTCGAGCGCGCCGTCTCCGAGCGCCACTACGGCGGCTTCGGTCTCGGCCTGTGGATCGTCAAGCAGATCGTCGAGTCGCTCGGCGGCGACATCCGCGTCGAAAGTCAGCCCGGAAAGGGTGCCACCTTCACCGTGGCCCTTCCCCTCGAGCCGCCTCCCAGCTCCCGCGAAGACTCCCCCTCCCACGCCTCCGCCTGAAGCGTGGGTCACTCCCCCTGGCGCAGCTCGTGCGGCAACACCGCGTGCGCGTGCCTCGGCGCCTTCAGGTGCAGCTCCTCCGTCAGCAGCTCGTCCAGCTCCGTCAGCAGCTCGTCGTACGGCGTCCCATCCCCCCGCGCCGGCTGCCCCGCGTGCGCCTCCAGCCTCACCCGCGGCGTCTCCTCGTCCTCGAACGCCAGGCTCACCGCCATCCCCCTCGGGCCCCCCGCCACCGGCTCCACCATCACCGGCGCCGGCTGCCTCTCCGCTTCCTCCACCAGCGGGCCCAGGCGCGCGATCTCCTCCTCCGTCAGGTCCCTCTCCACCACCGTCTCGCCCTGCTCCAGCACCCGCAGGTGTCTCAACCCCTCCACCCGCACCGCCTGCGCCCCCGTGTTCGTCCTCCCGCTGCGCTCGTACGTCACCGTCTTCACGCGCCACCTCCCCCGGCCTAAGGGCTCCACCCTCTGGAGGTAGTCACGCCCACGCCTCCTCGCAGCCCGCTCGCCCCCTTTCCGACACTTGCCCACCCCAGCGGTCCCCGGTGCCGTCTCGGAGCTTCGCTCCCAGGTTGCTCCCTCTCGGGGCTTCCTCTTGGGGAACCCGGGGCCCTCGACACCCTCACCCCGTCCCTCTCCCGAGGGGAGAGGGGTACTTGGAGGGGTACTTGGAGGGTACTGGGAGGGTACTGGGAGGGGACTGGGAGGGGTGATTTGTCCGGTTTTCCCTCTCGTTCACTCTGACGCGCCGCGTTTACTTCCTGCTGCCTCCCCCTTCCTCCCGCCATTACACTCCCGCCGTGCGCCCTGACTCCGCCGCCCTCGCTACCCGCGACTCCTCCGCCCTCGCCTCCCTTCCTCCTCCGGCGCCCCAGCCTCCCGCCCCCCGCTCCGAGCGCCTCCTCGCTCTCTCCTCCAGCGAGTTCGATCTCCTCGTCATCGGCGGCGGTGTCACCGGCTCCGGTATCGCCCGCGATGCCGCCCTGCGCGGCCTCCGCGTCGCCCTCGTCGAACGCGAGGACTTCGCCTCCGGTACCTCCAGCCGCTCCTCCCGCCTCATCCACGGCGGCGTCCGCTACCTCGAGCACGGCCACCTCGGTCTCGTCTTCGAGTCCTCCATCGAGCGCTACCGCCTCCTCCGCCTCGCCCCCCACCTCGTCCGGCCCCTCGCCTTCGTCTGGCCCGTCTACCAGGGCGCCCGCATCCCCCGCTGGAAGCTCGCCGCCGGCCTCAAGCTCTATGACGCCCTCGCCCTCTTCCGGAATGTGAAGGGCTCGCGCAGCCTCAACGCCCGCCAGGTCTCCGAGGCCGTCCCCGGTCTGCGCACCGACGGCCTCACCGGCGGCTCCCGCTACTACGACGCCGCCACCGACGACGCCCGCCTCACCTTCATCAACGCCCTCGCCGCCTCCGAGGCCGGCGCCATCGTCCTCAACCACGTCGCCGTCCGCTCCCTCACCATCCAGGACGGCCACGCCCGCGGTGCCACCGTCGTCGACTCCCTCACCGGCCAGCAGCTCTCCGTCCGCGCCCGCGTCATCGTCAATGCCACCGGGCCCTGGACCGATGAGATCCGCAAGCTCGACGCCGCCAACGGTGGCAACCCCTCCGTCCGCGGCTCCAAGGGCGTCCACATCTCCGTCCCCCGCGACCGGCTCCCCACCGACTGCGCCCTCACCCTCCTGTCCCCCGTCGACGGGCGCGTCATGTTCATCCTCCCCGCCGGCACCCACACCATCATCGGCACCACGGAAACCGCCACCCGCGCCCACCCCTCCGAGGTCCGCGCCAGCGTCTCCGACGTCGACTACCTCCTCACCTCCGCCAACGGCTTCTTCCGCGAGGCCCACCTCTCCCGCGAGGACGTCGTCAGCGCCTGGGCCGGCATCCGCCCCCTCGTCGCCAGCGGCTACAACGGCACCGACTCCGGCAGCGCCAGCCGCGAGCACGCCATCCACTCCAGCCCCACCGGCGTGCTCTCCATCTCCGGCGGCAAGCTCACCACCTACCGCGTCATGGCCCGCGACATGGTCGACGCCGTCGAGAAGGCCCTCGAGGCTCCCCACCGCAAGGCCCCCACCGACACCCTCCCGCTGCCCGGCGGCGACATCCCTTCCTTCGACGCCGAGCTCGCCACCGCCCGCGCCGGGATCGGCCGCGAGGACACCGCCGTCCACCTCGTGCGCGCCTATGGCGGCCGCTGGCGCCAGGTGTGGGCCCTCACCCGCGAACAGCCCCTCCTTGCCGAGCCCCTCGTCTCCGGCCTTCCCTACATCCGCGCCGAGGCCGTCCACGGCGTCACCCACGAGCTCGTCCACACCCTGTCCGACCTGCTCGTGCGCCGCCTCAAGGTCGCCTTCGAGACGAGGGACCTCGGCCGCGCCGCCGCCCGCCTCGCCGCCTCCGACATGGCCCCCCTCCTGGGCTGGAGCCCCGAGGAGCTCGAGCGCCAGCTCGCCGACTACTCGCGCGATGTGGAGCGGCTCTTCGGCATCGATCCCGCCGACGCCTGACGTCCACCCGACTCAGCCGGGGCCGCGCCCGCCTGTCTGCCCTACCGGCCAGCAATCAGGCGACCTACCGTGCTTCAATAAGGAATGGGTCCGTCCTCCAAGCGTTGTCCGGACCCTTGTCCTCCGCCCGGTACCGCCAGGCGGTGCCATCCCCCGGACGGGGTAAGGAGACGTACACATGAGGCGATTGGTGCTGTTGGGCCTTCTGGGCCTGGGTGTGAACGGTTGTCTCATCGAGCCCCCTGACGACGGCGGCCCCGAGCCGCAGGAGAAGCCGCTCTGCCCCGAGCTGGTCGTCGAGGACCTCAGCCGCTCCTCCGGCAGTCCCCGCGCGCTGGGCACCGCCTCCTCCGCGCTGACTTCCGCGCCCGGCGCCGCCCAGCCCATGCTGGTGCGCTTCCGCAAGCAGACCGGCATGCGCTCCGCCGCCGCGGTCCGTCAGCGCGAAGACAAGGTCCGCAAGCTGGGCGCCCGGCTCAAGTACCACTGGCCCTCGCTCGACACCGTGGCCGCCACCCTCACTCCCGAGGAGCAGGCCCGGCTCGCCCAGGACCCCGACGTCCTCTCCGTCTCCCCGGACCGGCCCGTCCACGCGCTCGGCCTCGCCCCCCGCGTGGCCGTGCCCGCCCTGCTCGCCGCCCCCGCTCCCGCCTCCGAGTACACCTGGGCCGTCCGCATGACCCAGGCCCATGACGTGTGGGACGCCGACGGCAATGGCGTGCTCGACACCGGCGCCCCCACCGGCTCCGGCATCACCGTGTGCGTCATCGACAGCGGCATCGACTCCGAGCACCCCGAGCTCAAGCCCGTCTACGCCGGCGGCAAGGACTTCATCGACGACGACGACAACCCCGAGGACCGGGACGCGACGGGCGCGTGGGGCGGCGGCCATGGCACCCACGTGGCCGGCACCATCCTCGCCCAGCTCGGCGCGGGCGGTCAGGTGGACCTCAACGACACCAGCCTGAGCCCCAACGGCATGGTGGGGCTGGCCCCCAGCGCCCGGCTCCTCGTTGCCCGCGTGCTCGATGAGCGCGGCGATGGGCGCACCTCCGACGTCATCGCGGCGGTCGAGTGGTGCGGCAAGGCGGGCGCCCAGGTCATCTCGCTCTCGCTCGGCTCGTCCTCCCCGGATCCCGTCGAGGAGGCGGCCTTCCAGGCGAGCTGGAACGCGGGCGTGCTCGCCATCGCGGCCAGCGGCAACGGCGGGGAGCTCGCCACCGCGGATTCGAAAATCTACCCGGCCGCCTACCCCACCGTCATCGCCGTGGGCGCGGTGGATGAGCAGGAGAAGCATCCCAAGTTCTCCCAGGGCGGAGAGCACCTGAGCCTCGTGGCCCCTGGCGTCAACATCTACTCCACCTACCCGCGGGGCCGCTCGCCCTTCGCCAACGTGGTGGCCGGCGGCGTCTTCTACGCCTCGCGCGCCCTCGACTACGTCCCCTACGAGGAGTACGAGGGCACGCTCGTCGACTGCGGCCTGGGCGTGGGCATGCGCTCGTGCCTGGGCGCCACCTGCGAGGGCTTCGTCGCCTACGTGGACCGCGGTGACATCAAGTTCAACGACAAGGTGAAGAACGTGCGCTCCCAGGGCGCGCGCGCCGTCATCGTCGGCAACAACGATCCGGCCGATGACGACGCCCTGGGCTTCACGCTGGGCAACCCCGCCTCCTGGCCGCCCGTGACGGCCGTGCCCACCACCACCGTGCCCGCCATCCGCGCCCAGTTCGGCAAGAGCGTGCGCGTGGGCATCCGCGGCGGTGACTACGCCTATAGCTCCGGCACCTCCATGGCCACGCCCCACGTCTCCGCCGTGGCCGCGCTGGTGTGGAGCGTCAACAAGGACCTCACCAACGCCGACGTGCGCCGCATCCTCGAGAGCACCGCCAAGAACCTCACCGACGGCGAGACGCCCGAGGGCGCCGACGGCAAGGACATCGTCTTCGGCTACGGCCTCGTGCAGGCCCGGGCCGCGGTGGAGAAGGCCGTCCTGGAGTCGCAGAAGCCGTAGTCCGGGGACCGCGTGTCTCCTGGCGCTCCCGTGTCACGTCACACGGGAGCGCTCGTCCCCCTCAGGGCAGCGGCCGCGCGGGCGATGCCAGCAGGCACGCCCCGAAACGGGCCTCGACCCGCGCCACCGCGTCCACGCTCGGATCCATGCACGCCGGCACCTGCGCCATGGAGACGAGCCCCTCACTCCACGCGTCCTCGGAGGAGAAGGACGAGAGCGACGTGGAAGGCGAGCGCGGCGTCATGCTCAGGGCCATGAAGGCCACCGCCGCCGCGGCCCCCATCATCGCCACCAGCCCCCGAGGCTCCCGGCGCACCTGGCACGGCGCGGGCGGCGGACGCAGCCTCGCCTCCAGGGCCTCGAAGCTCAGCGCCGGACGCGCCGGCATGCGCCGGGCCCGCTGCGCCATCCATCCCCGCTCCGTGCGCAGCCATGCCAACGCCCGCGTGCACGTGGCACACGTGGCCGCATGCGCGCTCACGCGCTCGGCTTCCTCCGGGGAGAGCTCTCCGGCGAGCAGCGCGTCCAGCTCCGGCTCGCGGCAGGGCGGGCTCATGAATGACCTCCGTTTCCGACGTGCCCGGCGAGCCGCTCGCGCAGCTGCAGCCGTGCACGGTGAATTTCGTTCTTCACCTTGGGCAGCGACCAGCCCATCACCTGGGCGATGTCCTCGTACGCCAGCCCATGATCGATGCGCAGCAGCAGCGCCGAGCGCCGCTCCTCGCGCAGCTCCCCGAGCGCCTCCGCCAACAGCCCCTCCAGCTCCCGGTCCAACAGCAGATCCTCCGGCGTGGGCGAGGGCAGTGCCGCCTCCAGCAGCGGCTCGTTCTCCTCGGAGGCGATGTCCAGGTGCGTGCCCCGCGTCCGGCGCGACTCGAGGTAGATGTGGCGGGCGATTCCCAGCAGCCACGAGGACAGGCGCGCATCGTCGCGCAGCGCCCCGAGCTTCCCGTGCGCCCGCACGAAGGTCTCCTGGGTGGCCTCGTCCGCGGCGGACTCGTCCCGGAAGAGATCGCGCAGGAAGCGCCAGACGGTCGGCGAGTGCTGCTCGAAGAGGGTCCGGAAGGCGACCGGGTCTCCCCGCCGCGCGCGTGTGAGCAGCCGACGCTCGGCGTCCTCGGCCGAGGAGGCGCCGCCGACCAGAGGCAATCGGACCGCGAAGAGGTAGCTCACGCGTCGTGGTGACATGAAGCCGCCGGGAGTTTCACCGCTCGTTCTCTTTCATGCTGGCCGGATGCATCAGACCGTGCCCGCCCGGCCCGAGGGCCGCCAGGGAAGCGGGGGGGCGCCGCGGGCCGGGTGTGTCCCTCCGAGAACAATTCCCACCTTTCGCCACGGGGAGGGGTCAACGAGGAGAACGGCATGCGGAGAGCCATCTGGATGGCGCTGGCCTTCATGGGGACTGCCCCGCTGGTGGCCCTGGCGCAGCAGAACACAGGATCAGCCCCGGCGGCGAGCCCCTCAGGCGCGGCGAGCATCGACCGGGGACAGGATACGACGGCCCAGCAGGCTCCCGGGTCGCCTGGGCAGCAGTCGGCCGGGGCCATCGGGACGGCCCAGGGCCAGCCAGCGACCGGCGGCGGAGGGGTCCAGGGCTCCGGTGATGGACAGGGCGGCGGGGCTGGCGGGGCGGCTGGCGGAATGGGTGGGGCTGGCGTGGGGGGTGGGGCGGGGACCGGGGGCGGTGGAACGACGGGCTCCACGTATCGCGGCACCACGCAGGAGATGGCGCCCGCGTCGCCTCCGATCGATGTCGGCACCCGCGTTGGACCCGAGCCCGGTGAGCAGGCCGGGGGCGCGGGAACGGGCACCGTGGGCACGGGCGGTGGTGGTGACACGGGCGGTGGTGGTGACACGGGCGGGACGGGCACGGGCGGAACCGGAGCGGGCTCGGTGGGCGGCGGAAGCGGCGCGGGCACCCAGGGTGGCGGCGGCGGCCAGTCCGCGATGCAGCAGGCGCCCGTGGGCTCCGATGCGATGCAGCGAGAGTTGACCACCCTGCGCCAGCGCGTGTCCCGCCTGGAGGCTGAGCTCGGAGCCCTGCGCGGCACGGGCGGCGGGGGAACAGGCGGTGGGGGCACTGGCGGCGCTACCCCGGGGGTCGACACCGGCACCCCGGGCCCGGATCCGGAGGACATGGCGGTTCAGGGTCCCGTCACCGTGGCCACCGCGGTGTTCGACGGCCGGGTCGTCGACATCTCGCGCAAGCACATCGACATCGTCGACATCTCGGATGGCACCTTCTACCGCCTCACCGTCGATGACCAGACGCGGGCGTTCGTGGGGCCGGACCTGAAGCGCATCCCCGTGGATCAGCTCTCCGAGGGGACACCGGTGCGCACCTCGTTCGCGCTCATCTCTGGCGAGGAGCACGCGCGCTACATCGTCACGCAGCCCCAGAGGCCGCAGCAGCAGCAGCGCGAGCGGCAACAGCGGCAGCAGCAGCAGCGCCAGGAGCGGATGGGGCCCGGGCAGCGGATGGTGGTCCCGCCGCAGCAGACCCCCCAGCAGTGAGCCTCAGTCGAGCTCCAGCAGGTTCAGCGACGGGATGAGGGGCTGGGGCATCTGCCACAGCCCCGCCTGGTGCTGGTAGCCGACATCGAAAGCACTCAGGATGGCGGGCCAGCGATCCTCGAAGAGGGCCCAGTTGTACTCGGTGGGCTTCGAGGTGAGGACGTTGTAGTCCCGGTCCGGCTGCCGGCCGGTGTAGTCGCTGAACTCCCAGGCGACAGGGCCGAGCGGCAGGCGCAGCGTCGGCGTCATCGCGTGCATGAGGGCGGCGCGGGGCACCTCGCCCTCGCGGTGGGAGGAGGGCGTGAAGGCTGGCTGCACGGCGTTGTGCTGCTCGTGCCAGGCCAGGTAGTTGTTGGCGAAGGCGATGAGCGCATCCCGCTCCGAGGCTCCGGCCGTCTGGCGCGCATCCTCATAGAGGGCGAAGGCGGCCACCAGCAGGCTCCGCCCGCCCACCTCGGGCAGCACGCTCGTGAAATGCGTGGGCTGCGGCGAGTCCTTCACGTGCTCGAGCGCGTACCTCCAGGCCCGCCGGGCCTCGCCGGCCTGGGCTCCCTCCAGCGCGAAGCCGTCCACCACCTGGGCCGCCTTCACCGCGTTCCCGCCCGAGCGCCCGCGCCAGTCGAGGTACATGCGCCCCGCGATGGCGATGTCCCCGTAGATGGCCACGTTTCCTTCGATCAGCAGTTGCTCGAGCGTGCGCGCCATCGCCTCGGCCTTCTCGAGCGGCGTGACTCCCGGCGCATCATTCAACACGCGCGCGACCCGCCAGGTGGTGATCCACAGGGTGCGTGGATCCGCGAACACGTCGAGGTTGGCCCCGCTCAGCAGCGTGCCCAGGGAGGCGGCCACGTCATGCGACAGGCCGAACCACCGCAGCGTGCCCGCCACCTTCTCCGCGACGAGGCGATCCGGGCCGGAGAGACTCCCGTGGTCGAGCGCCCGCTGAATGGACGGAGCGGGCTCGCCCTGGGCGGCGTCGATGATGGCCCGGGCGAGGTAGGCACCGAGCATTCCCTTGCCTGCCTCCAGTGACGCGTGGGGGGCGAAGGTGAACCAGTTGCACAGAACGCGGCTGCTCCCTCCGGGCCGGTACTCCGGGTCGAGCAGCTCCTGCATGGCGTGGGCGAGCTGGATGTAGCCCTGGGTGATGCGATGGTTGGTGTCCAGGGCGCGGGACGAGTCGGCCACGAGCCAGAGAGCGGGCTCGCGCAGGACGTTGCGGGGCTTGGACGCGTCGACGCGCACGGTGGGCTGGGGAGCGGGAGACGAGGGCAGGGCGCCGGGCTCGCCGATGCTAGCCGATGGGATACCCCTTGGGTTGCTGGACGATGAATCTGGGTTCGACAAGCGCTGCTCCCCCGCGGGCCACGCGAGACTGGCCGGGCCTACGGAGGTGGCTTCCGTGGGTCAGGAGCCTCCTCGGAGGCTCGGAGAGCGGCCGGTGCGCCGCTCCGTCCGTCCCGTGTCCCCGGCTCCAAGCCGGTTGCTCGTGGACGTCCGCCGCCCAACGTTCTACCGGAAGAAGGGAGCGCGGCGTAGATGCGGAAGCCGACCTGGTGGAATTTGGGAATCGCGGTGCTTGGCCTGGTGCTCGTGTGCAGCGCCGTGCAGGGGACAGCTCAGGCTCCGGACCCCGAGGGCTCGGTGGGAGACGTCACCCAGGACACCCGTATCACCGGGACGCCGGACGGGATGGGCTCCGACCAGGGGCTGACGCCTGAAGGCACGGGCACGGGCGGCTCCGGGATGCAGCAGGGAGCGGGCGGCTACGCGACGGGGCAGGACACGAGCGGTTCCATGACGGGGCAGGGGACGGCGGGGACGCAGCAGGCCCAGGCATCGGACGTCGAGGCCCAGCAGCGGGTGGAGATTGCCCGGTTGCGCGCGCAGGTGGCCGGACTCGAGCAGCAGCTCGCGCAGATGCGGGTCCAGCTCGCGCGGACGCAGGCCGCCCAGGGCACGGGCGGGAGCGGACAAGGCACGGGCGGGAGCGGGCAGGGGACGGGCGGCAGTGGCACCGCGGGCATCGGCGACCCGAACGCCGAGGCTCCCGACGGAGCCGCCGGAATCGGTTACGCCACGGCCGAGGGCGTGGGCGGTGGAGGTAACGCGGGCGGGGCGGTGGACACCAGCAACGAGGGAGTCGCGGTGGCCCACGTCATCCACAGGGGCCGCGTGCGCTCGGTGTCCCAGCAGGAACTCGTGCTCGATGAGGAGGACGGAGGCACCAGCACGCTGTCGCTCGCCAAGAACGTGCGCGTCACCCAGGGCCGCCAGCAGGTGGCCCTGCGCAACCTCAGCGAGGGCACCTTGGTGCGCGCCTCCGCGGACCTCTATGCCCGCGGCAACCCGGTGATGAGCATCGAGGTGTTGTCGACCCCCGAGGCCTCGCCACGATGAGCGGGACTACTCCGGCAGCTTGATGCCGGAGAGTCGCTGGAAGAGCTCCACCGCGAAGCCGTCCGTCATGGCCGACACGTAGTCCGTCACGCACAGCAGCCGCTGGTAGGGCGTCAGCCGCTCGATGGCCTCGTCCCGGTTCTCCAGGTACGGCCCCGGCCGCTGGAACACTTCCAGCGGGAGCAACTGCCGCAGCTTCTTCTGCTGCCGGTCCGGCCTGTCCGCGAGCACCGCCGGCGCGAACATGTCCAGCAGACCGCCCAGCGTCTTGAAGCCCGCCGCTTCAATCTGAAGCACGCGCTCGCTCTCGTAGCCCTTCGCCCGGGTGATCTCGGTGATGGCCTTGAGTTTCTTGTCCACCTCGGGCCGGGCCGAGACCAGGGGCCGCTCGAAGCGCCCCACCTCCATGGCCTCCACGTGCTCCTCGAAGGCGTCCACGCACTCCTGGATGAGCGCGAAGATGGCCCCGGCGCGAGCCCGCCCCAGGCGCGACTCCCAGTCCACCTTCTCCTTCAGGGGATGGAAGCTCGGCTGCAGCGCCGCCACGTTCTCCAGCAGCGAGCACGCCTCCTCCATGGGGATGAGGCCCAGCTTCGCCGAGTCCTCCAGGTCGATGAGCGCGTAGCAGATGTCATCCGCCGCCTCGACGAGGAAGGCCAGCGGGTGACGGCTGAACACGTCCGGCTCGCGCTCGGTGAGCCCGAGCGTGCGGTACACCTCGCGGGCCAGCTGCGCGTCCTCCTGGAAGAACCCGAACTTCTTCTCCGAGATGCGCGCCTTGTCCTTGTCGCGCCGCCCCGGCAGCACCGAGGGCCTCGGGTACTTGCTCATGGCACCCACGGTCGCCACGGTGTAGCGCAGCCCGCCGTCCCGGTTGCGCGCCTGCAGCCGCGTGAGGATGCGGAAGCCCTGCGCGTTGCCCTCGAAGCGCACCAGGTCCTGCTGCTCGCTCTCGGTGGCGAACGGATTGTTCGGGCCGGTGGCCCGCTCGTGCGCGTAGGGCGGGAAGCGCTTCTCGACCCAGTGCTGGATGGCCGCCTCTCCCGAGTGCCCGAAGGGCGGGTTGCCGATGTCATGCGCGAGGCACGCCGCGGCCACGATGGTGCCCAGGTGCGGCGGCTCCACCCGTACGTCCCGCTGCTTCAGCGAGCGCCCCGCCAACTGCCCCAGCGAGCGCCCCACACTGGAGGCCTCGATGCTGTGCGTCAGCCGCGTGCGTGTGTAGTCGCTCGTGGACAGGGGAAACACCTGCGTCTTGTCGTGCAGGCTCCGGAAGGCGCTCGAGAAGACGATGCGGTCGTAGTCGATGTCGAACGCCGTCCGCTCGTCCCGGTGGTCCTGCGGGAGGGGCCGGTCCTTCTTGTCCCCCACGCGGTGCGGAGAGAGGAGTTGCTGCCACCGTTCGGTTCGTTGATTGCTCATGGGGGCCTCGCGCTGGGGCGGTGGTGGGGCCGCCATCCTGCGGTGGGTACACCCCGGGGCAAGTTTCCCGGCGGCGCTGGGCGGCGGTCCTTCATGAGGCCATCATGCCCCACGCCTCCCACGTCCCCTGGGAGCACATCCGGCCCGCGACGCCGCGGTGCGGTGACGCCGGAATGGGGCTCCAGGGGAAGCAGGAGGGCGGCCCATCGGTTGCCCGTCTGGGAAGCGCGGGCACTCGTGCGGGCGCCTGGGATCAGCGCAGCGCGGGGTAGTCGGTGAAGCCCTTCTCCTCGCCGCTGTAGAAGGTGGAGAAGTCCGGCGTGTTGAGCGGGGCGCCGTTGCGGTAGCGCTCCACCAGGTCCGGATTGGCGAGGAAGGGCACGCCGTAGGAGACGAGATCCGCCTCGCCCCGGGAGAGCGCCGCCTCGCCCGTCTGCGCGTCGTAGCCGCCGTTGACGATGAACGCGCCCTGGAAGGCCTTGCGCAGCAGCGGGGAGATGCGCTGCTCCGGGCTCGGGGCGGACTTGCCCGACACGGCCTCGGTCACATGCAGGTAGCCGAGCCCCAACCGGCTCAGCTCGCGGGCCATGTACGAGAACGTCTCGGCCGGGGTGGAGTCCGACATGCCCCCGTAGGGAAACGGCTGCGGCGAGAGCCGGTAGCCCACCCGCTCCGCGCCCCAGACGCCCACCACCGCCCGCGCCACCTCCAGCGGGAAGCGCGCCCGGTTCTCGATGCTGCCGCCGTACGCATCCGTGCGCTGGTTGGAGCCATCCCGCAGGAACTGGTCCAGCAGGTAGCCGTTGCTGCCGTGCAGCTCGACGCCATCGAAGCCCGCGTCCTTCGCATTCACGGCCGCGAGCCGGAACTGCTCGACGAGGCCGGGAAGCTCGTGGGTCTCCAGGGCTCGCGGCGCCACCATGTGCGTCTTGCCGTTGAACGTGAAGACCTCTCCCTCCACGGGGATGGCCGAGGGCGCCACGGGAAGCTGGCCGTCATGGAAGTCCGGGTGCGACATCCGGCCCACGTGCCACAGCTGGGCGAAGATGACGCCGCCCGCCGCGTGGACGGCGTCCGTCACCTTCCGCCAGCCCGCCACCTGCGCGGACGAGTGGATGCCGGGCGTGCGGATGTACCCCACGCCCTGGGTGCTCACCTGGGTGCCCTCGGTGATGAGGAGCCCCGCGGAGGCGCGCTGCACGTAATAGGTCACCGCCAGGGGGTTGGGCACGTTGCCATCGACGAGCGCCCGGCTGCGCGTCATGGGCGCCATCGCCATGCGGTTCTTCAGTTCGAGCCGGCCCAGGCGGAAGGGGGAGAAGAGCTGGGATTGATTTGCCATGGCCGGAAAATGCCCGAGTCGGTATGGACGTGCCATGGCATCCAGTCCAAAAGAATTGACCGATCGTCCAGAACTTCAGGACGAGCAGGTAACCGACGTCCTCGCGGATGTGTTGGACTCGATGCGCCTGACGACCCTGATGCATGGCCGCTTCGAGCTGGGAGCGCCCTGGGGGGTCCAGTTCCCGGAGAGCCCAGGGGCGCACATTGTCGTCATCGCGCGGGGAAGTGCCCGCCTGGAGGTCGAGGGGGAAGCGGGCGCCAGTGTGCTGTCGGCGGGCGACCTGGCCCTGCTCCCCCACGGTGGAGGGCACACGCTGCGCGACGCGGAAGGCAGTCCGCTCCACCTCCTCGGGGGGGGCGAGTGCCAGCGGGCCCGTGGGGTGGGGCCCATCCGGCTCGGGGGGAACGGGCCCCGGACGACCCTGGTGGCGGGTTCCTTCCGGCTCGGCGCCGCGTCCCGCACGCCGCTGTTCGAGGGGCTTCCACGTGTCATCCACGTCACCGCGGACGATCCCGAGACGTCTCCCTCGCTGGCGGCGATCGTTCAACTGCTCATCACGGAGAGCGCCTCGACGAGCCCGGGCGCGACCGTCATCCTGAGCCGGCTCGCGGACATCCTGCTCGTGCAGGCCCTGCGGACGCACATCGCGGCACGCTCGTGCCAGGAGCACGGGTTGTGCGCGCTCGCGGACCCCCAGATTCGCAAGGCCCTCTCGCTCATCCACGAGCGGCATGCCGAGCCGTGGACCGTGGAGAGCCTCGCGACGGCCGTGGCCCTCTCGCGGTCCAGCTTCGCCGCGCGCTTCAGTGAGCTCGTCGGAGAGCCTCCCTTGGAGTACCTCGCGCGGTGGCGGATGACGAAGGCCGCCCAGTCCCTGCGCGAGAGCGAACTGCCGTTGAGCGAGGTCGCGGCGTCCATCGGCTACCAGAGCGAGGCCTCGTTCAACCGGGCCTTCAAGCGCTGGGGAGGCGTCGCTCCAGGCGCGTACCGGCGCGACCACCGCAGGGGGTGAACAGCGGCACGGGGGATGCCCATCACGCCCCGTTATCACCCGTGCATCGACAATCTATTGGAACAAGGGACCTCTCATGCGACTCACCATCTTTGGCGCCACCGGACCCACCGGAATGCTCCTCACCCAGGGGGCGCTCGAGCGCGGACACGACGTCACCGTGCTCGTGCGCCGTCCCGAGGCCGTCACCGTCTCGCACCCGAAGCTGCGCGTCCTCCGGGGCGACGTACTGCAGCCGGAGACACTCACGCCCGCCATCCAGGGGCAGGACGCCGTCATCAGCACCATCGGCCTGCCCTACACGCGCCAGCCGGTGCGCCTCTACTCGGAGGGCACGCGGAACATCGTGGCCGCCATGAAGCAGACGGGGGTGGAGCGGCTGATCGTCATCAGCAGCGGGGGCACGGCGCCGGGCGTGGTGCCGGAGAGCACGTTCTTCTTCGAGCGCATCCTCAAGCCGATCTTCCGCGGCTTCTACGACGACATGCTGAAGATGGAGGTGCTCGTCCAGGAGAGCGGCTTACGGTGGACGGTGCTGCGGCCGTCCCGGCTGCTCAACGTGCCCGCGCGCGGCCAGGTGCGCGAAGGCGTGGGGACGTACATTCTGCCGCGCGGGTTCTCCATCTCCCGCGCGGACCTCGCGCGCTTCACGCTCGACTGCCTCACCCGTGAGGACATGGTGCGCCAGGCCCTCGCGGTGGCGTGGTGAGGGCGCGGCGTGGCGCGCCCGGATGTGAGCTTCCTGCCGCTGGTGGAGCCCGAGCTCACGGCGACAGCCGGCCAACGCATTGGCAATCCGCCAACGTATTGGCAACGCTGATGACATATGGGCGGAGTACGGGTAGAGCGGGGGCAACCCATCACGAAGGGACCTCTCCCATGCCGTTCACCCTGCCGGATCTGCCCTACCCGAAGGATGCCCTCGCCCCGCACATCAGCGCGGAGACGCTCGAGTACCACCACGGCAAGCACCACGCCGCGTATGTGACGAACCTGAACAAGCTGCTCGACGGCAAGCCCGAGGCGAGCCGCTCGCTCGAGGAGGTCATCCTCGGCAGTGACGGAGGCGTCTTCAACAACGCGGCCCAGGTGTGGAACCACACGTTCTACTGGAACTGCATGAAGCCGAACGGGGGCGGGCGTCCCACCGGCGAGCTCGCGGATGCCATCACCCGCGACTTCGGCTCCTTCGAGCGCTTCCGCGAGGAGTTCGCCAACGCCGCCGCGACGCAGTTCGGCTCGGGCTGGGCCTGGCTCGTGCTGGAGAAGGGCAAGCTCGCGGTGACCAAGACGGGCAACGCGGACCTGCCCCTCAAGCACGGCCAGAAGGCCCTGCTGACCATCGACGTGTGGGAGCACGCGTACTACATCGACTTCCGCAACGCGCGTCCCAAGTACATCGACACGTTCCTCGAGAAGCTGGTGAACTGGGACTTCGTCCTCGGCAACCTCAAGGGTCGCTGAGCCGGTTCAGCGTGTGGCGGGCGCCCTGCCCGCCACGTCCCGGCTTGGCCCAGCAGCCGCACCTCGCCTCCACGATTCCGAGCCCAGAGCATGCTCCTGTGCAGTCCGGACCCCAACCGCTCACGCAGGAGGGCCGTGGAAGAGAGTGAGGACCACGCTTCTGCTCGTCCGAGCACCAGGCCGCTCGCTTCCCGTCGTAGACAGTCGCACCCGCGGTCAGCAGCAAGCCGCCGACGCGAAGCGCACACTGGAGCAGCCACTGCTTGTTTGCAGGCTCCATAGGCACCTCCTCCTCTCCCCCAACACGTATCAAGCGGGCCGAACCAACCCCTCGGCTGCCGCGATGGTCTTCGAACCTGGAGGGACGTCCGCCATGCCCCTGCTGACAGCCGGGCGGACAAGGGCGCCTACGCCCGTAAGCTGTTGGATGAGGCCGGTGGACGGGTGTTCAAGAAGCCCTGCACCCTCAAAGGTGGAAACCCAACGTGACTTCAGTCCTCCGGCAGTCCAGAAGTGCCTTGCTCTCAGCCGTGTTGCTACTCACCGCCTCGGCGTATGCCGCTCCCGCGTCTTCTGATGCCAGCATCGACCCAGACACGCGGGCAGCCCGGGCCACGGACAGTCAGACCGACCAGATCATCATCAAGTACAAGCCGTCCGCTCTCAAGGCACGCCAGCTCGAGCTGCCGGATGCGGCGGAGGCTCAGATTGCCAGACTGGGTTCCCAGGCCGGCGTCCCGCTCAAGCATCTGCGCCGCAACTTCGCGGGCGCGAGCGTGGCCAGGCTCGACAAGCGCAGGACGGTGACGGACGTCCTGGAAATCGCCCGTCGGCTCCAGAGAGCCGATCCGGACATCGAATTCGCTGAGCCCGACCGGATTCACCATCCGGCCGCCCTCCGGACCAACGATCCCCTGCTGCAGGGCCTGTGGGGGCACGGCATGATTGACGTCTTCAACGCTTGGGACAGCGGTGCGGGGGGAGACGGGTCCAAGGCAGTGAGCGGCACGGGCGTGACGGTCGCGGTCATCGACACCGGCTACCGCCCCCATGAGGACCTGACGGCGAACGTCCTCCCGGGCTACGACTTCATCACAGACAGCTGGCGCGCCAACGATGGCAATGGCCGCGATTCCGACGCGACCGACACGGGTGACGCGGTGGTGGCAGGTGAGTGCGGCAACGGCTCCCCTGGACAGGACGAGCGGGCGAGCTGGCACGGTACGCATGTCGCGGGGACGATCGCGGGCGTTGGCAACAACGGCCTCGGCCTCGCCGGCATCGCTTACGGGGCAAAGCTCCTGCCGGTGCGCGTGCTCGGGAAGTGCGGCGGCTACGACTCGGACATCTCGGATGCGATCGTCTGGGCCGCGGGGGGAGAGGTCCCGAACGTTCCGTCCAATAAGACGCCGGCCCAGGTCATCAATATGAGCTTCGGCGGCCAAGGTCCCTGCGCGGCGTTGGGGTCCACCCTGAGCTTGGCCACTGCCGAAGCGAAGTTGCGCGGCGCCGTACTGATCGCCGCCGCTGGCAACGCGGCGATGCCGACGTCGAACTTCCGGCCCGCCAATTGCCCGGCTGTGATCGCCGTCGCCGCCGTCGACCGCAACAAGAACAAGGCTCCGTACTCCAACTACGGCAGCCCCACCGCGCTGGCGGCTCCGGGTGGCGCCATGAGCTACGCGGGTGACCCGAGCGGCATCCTGTCGACGTATAACAGCGGGTCCACCTCGCCGGGCTCGGACATCTATCAGTCCCTGCAGGGAACCTCGATGGCGGCTCCGCACGTCTCCGGTGTCGTGGCCCTGATGCTGTCGAAGAACCCGGCCCTGCGCACCAACATCGCCGGCCGGCTCCTGACGGCCAACACGTCGCCGGTCAATTGCACCGACTGCGGCGCTGGCGGGGTGAACGGGGCCAAGGCGGTCCATGCGTCGCGCGCGGCAACGGTGATTCCTTACTCGGTGATGGCGGGCCAGCCCACGAGCATCGATGTCAGCACGGCGCTGGAGTACCTCGTTCGCGGAAAGATCTACCAGCAGGGACAGTCCCACGTGTTCAACATCAAGGTTCCGCCGAGGAGCAGAGTCAATGTGGAGCTGACCTGGACCACCGCCGGCCGGCCGCGGGACCTGGATATCGTCGGCGGCGGAAATCAGCGCCAGGCTGGCGACAAGCCTGAGACGGTCACGCTCTTCAACTTGGAGGACTCGCCCGCCATCACGACCTTCACCGTGAAGGACGTCGATGCGAACACGCTGACGAATGATGTGAACTTCAAGCTGCGCCTCTACGACGAGGTGTGGACCGTCCCCCAGACGGTGTTCAAGGCGTTCTACGTCGCCAAGCTGTACACGGAGGGCATGGCAAGAGTCCCCGACTACGACGGCTTCATGTGGAATTTGAATCTGCTGAACAGCAAGGCCTGCGGCACGCTGGCCTTCAAGGATACCGCGGTGGGATTCATGACCAGCCCCGAATTCATGTCCCGGCGCCCGACCAACGCCAGCAAGCTCACCGCGCTGTACCGCGCGGTGCTGGCCCGCGACCCGGACACGAGCGGCTACAACTGGTGGCTCGACCAGCTCGATCGTCAAGCCGCCACGTGGCCGGATGTCGTCGCCTCCTTCTTCGGCCCGGGCGGCGAGTTCGACACGACGCTGTCGCCAATCTACTGCTCCGTCAATAACCGGTGATGGGCCAGCGCCTCTCACCACCCGGGAGGGGAAGCTCAAGCCTCCATCCTGCCGGGTAGGGCCTCACGGCCCTTCGGTCACTGCCCCTGTCGCTACCAGGGGCAGTTGACGACGTCCACGGTGCGCGTGACGGGCGTGGCGCTATTACCGCCGCTGTCCGTCAGCGAGTAGGTCACCGTGTACGTGCCCGCTGCCCAGCATTCACGTCACCCGAGTGCCTCACCTGGGGCGTGAGAGCCTCGTCGTATGCGTCCGTTCGTGCAAGGGACGAGGGGGGGGCCGGAACTGCGAGCCGCGCGCCAGGCGGAGGTTCTCCTCGGTGACTCGCAGAACGAGCGGGCCGTGCGGCTCGGCGGTGCCCTCTTCGCGCTCGGTCTCGCGACGTGGCATCCGTAGAGGCTCTGGGCCCGGGCTCCTACAAACGGGCAATTGAGAATCGTGAGCGTTGGTGCCGCCTCGCCTCGCCGCGTCGACCCTCGCTTTCTCGACGGCGGCCTCCACCGTGGGCAGGTGAGCCTGCCCCGGTTACGTGGCTGCCTGTTCTCAGGATTCACACAGGGTCAGCAGCCCGCTGCCCGGGTGCGTGCCGACGCATGGGGCGAATGGATGGCTTGTTGAGGGAGCGGGCTGCCGGCCCAGCAGTGCACCAAACGGGTGGAGAGGCCGCGCAGTCCCCTTGAAGTGCGGCCCGGCGGGGCGCTCGCCCTCGCCTTGCCCACGTGCGCATTGAACGATTCCCGGGACACTGAATCGTGCCCGGGTGCGCGGCAGGTACGTCCGTCAGGGTGCTCAACACCTGATGGTTGCCCCGCGAACGAGGAAGTTCGACTGGCGGCAGCGGATGTCTGTCCTCCGGCACACCGGGTTAGAATTCCCCCATGCAGTTTCTAGGTGAGTTGGATGAAGCTTCTCTGGGACGGACGCAACGGTGCAATCGTCGCCTCTCGGACCCCAACCGGCTGCAGGCGCTCCGCGACACCGGGTTGATGGACACGCCTCGGGAGGAGGCCTTTGATCGCCTCGCCCGCCTGGCGGCGGAGATCCTCAACGTCCCCTTGACGATTGTTTCCCTGGTGGATGCCGACAAACAGTTCTTCAAGGCGGACTTCGGCCTGCCGTCGCCCTTTCGGGAGACGCGAGAGCTACCGATTGACGCGTCGCTCTGCCGCTACACCCTCGAGGGCGAGCCCATCATCACCTCGAATGCCCCGGCCGACCCCTTCCTGAGGTTCCATCCCTCGACGGGGCCCTGGGGAATCGTCGCCATCATCGTGATTCCATTGATCAACCCGGACGGACACGTGCTGGGAACCTTCTGCTGCATCGAACCCAAGGTGCGCGAATGGACCGCGCATGAAATCAAGGTGATGCGGGAGTTGACGGCGTCCATCATGACGGAGATCAATCTCCGGAATCAGATCGCGAAACTGAAGACCGAGCAGAATCTCCGGGACACGTTCGTCGCGGCGCTGACCCATGATCTCCGCACGCCCCTGACGGCATCGAAGCTGGGCGTGCAACTTCTCGCGAGACGCCATCCGGACCTGCCGGCGGTCCAGGCATCAGTGACTCGGGTGACCGAGAGCCTGAACCGCGCGGAGCGCATGATTCAGGACTTGCTGGACGCGAACCGCATCAAGGCCGGGAGGCTGGTGCCCCTGATGGTGAGCGAGTGCGACCTCCACGCCATCACCATCCAGGCGCTGGAGGAGCTCGCGTCGGTCTATTCGGACCGCTTCGTGCTGAAAGCAGAGGGCGCGCTCGAGATGGTGGCGGACCCGAGCGGGCTGCGCCGCATCGTCGAGAACCTGGCCTCGAATGCGGCGAAGTACGGCGCGCCGGGCACTCCGATTGAGGTCGTGCTCAGCCGAAGCGGCGACCAGGTGATGCTCCAGGTGAAGAATGAAGGCGAGCCCATCGTCGGGAGCGAGCTCCTGACCATCTTCGAGCCTTTTCACCGCTCGAGGTCCGCGGTGGAGAGCGCGCAGAAAGGGTGGGGCATCGGCCTGCCCCTGGTGAGAGGCATTACCGAAGCACACGGTGGGAGGGTGAACGTGACGAGCTCCGCGCAGGACGGGACTTGCTTCACGATTACCCTCCCGCTCACCGCGACTTCGCCGGAGAGGTTCTCGGCCGTCGCGGATTCGGAGCACGCCGGAGCGAACGCGCCCGCGGGCTTCCAGAGTTGATCCCAGGAAGGGTGTCAGACGATTGGTAGGGGGCCATGTGTCGGCATGAGTCCTTGGAGCCCTCGCGGCGCGGTGCTGTTCGAGCGTCGCCGCCGCGCCTCCCTTGGCCAGGACCTCTCCGAGCATCGTGATGCCCGCCAAGCCTCCGAGGTGGCGCTACCGCTAAACCACACGAGGTACGGGAGAGCCACGCGACCGGGGCACGCCCACAGGGCCTACGGAGCCGGCTGGGTGACGGTCGCTTGCTGGAGCGCCACCTGGGTCTGTGCCAGGGCCCGGCCGTTCATCGTCGCACCCGTCTGGAGCGTGATGTCCGTCTTGGACAGGATGATCCCCTCGAAGTGGGAGTTTGCGCCGAAGGTCGCCTGGCCAGCGACCTGCCAGAAGATGTTCTGGGCCCGTGCGCCGCCGCTCAGGGTGACCTTCTTGCCCGCGCTCATCGTGAGGTCTCCCGTCGTCTGGAAGATCCAGACATCATTCGCCCCGCCCGAGAGGACGACATCCACCGGGATTGTCACCGTGCTCGTCCACTTGTAGAGCCCCGGGACGAGCGTCAGCCCACCGATGTTCCCGGTGCCGAGCTCGAGGAAGTCAGGCGTGGGCCGTCCGGCGGCGTCGCTGTACGCGCTCTCCATGTTGCTGATGGCCGTGGTGAGGTTGGACGGAGTTGGCACCGCATAGTTGGCGGCGTAGGCCTTGCCGATCAACTGCGAGGAGGTGGAGAAGACATTCGTCGCATCGGCGACCAACGAGAAGCCCGTGATGAAGCTCGCGGCGGCGGGGCTGATTCCAATATCTCCTGTCACGGCGGAGGCCGGAACGGTCGAGATGGCCGTCTTGGCGAGCACCGCAAAATTGCCCGCCATCCCAAGGCCTACGGGCGCCGGCCCCTTCGCCTCGGTGGTCCCGGTCGTGAAGCTCCAGGAGAACGCACTGGCCAGGCGGTTGCCGACCGAATCCATGACGCCGGTCGAAAGCTCGGCGGTGAAGGCCGTGCTGACCGCCAGGTTGCTCGTGGGGGTGAAGATCGCCGTCGTGCCCGTGGTCCCGTAGGCCACGGTGCCTGGGACTGGCGTGGTGCCCTGCTTCACGGTGAAGGTGGACGTGTTGAGCGAGCGCGGGTCCATCGCCTTGCTGAACGTCGCGGTGAGCTTCGCGTTGATGGGGACACCGGTGCCGCCGTTGGGCGGATTGACAGCGCTGACCACGGGGGGAGCCGTGTCATCGGTGGCTCCCGTGGTGAAGCTCCAGGTGTGATCTTTCGCCAGGGCCCGGCCCGCCGGAGTGGTGGCCTTGACCGTGATGACCCCCGTGAAGAGCGTGTTGGCTGCCAGGCTGTTCGTGGGGGTGAAGATCGCCGTCGTCCCGTCGTCTCCCGCGGCCACGGTGCCCGGGACCGGCGTGGTGCCCTGCTTCACGGAGAAGGACACCGTGGTGAGCGAGAGCGGATCCATCGCCTCGCTGAAGGCCACGGCGACCCTCACGTTGCGGGGCACGCCGCTGGCTCCATCCGCGGGGTGCGACGAGCTCACCGTGGGCTCGGCGCCGGTCTCATCGGGACCCCCGCACGCGGCCAGGGTGGAGGTAGCGAGAAGAGCGGAGAAGGAAAGGATCCATGCGATACGCATGGCGCTGCTGTGCTGAGTAGCCAGGAAGGCACTCCGGGGAAGGGATTGGATTGTGCGAGGGATTTGATTCAAGGCGCCGAAGGGCATCCACACCCAGGAAGAAGCGATATGTCTTCGGCGCATCGCCGCTGACGTTGAGACTCGTCAGGGGGTTGCGCTCTGTAACATAGGCTTTACCGGCTCAATGTCAAACGAACCCGGTCGATTGGCCTCGAACTGGCATGACAGGAAATGGTGCGGGTGGAGTCGAAGCGGACTCAGGCGGGGGGAGTCGGCCAGGGGAAGCTCGGCCCTGAACGTGGCACCCCCACCCGGGGGGCACCCACGGCGATGCGCCCACCGTCAACTCCCGTGGCAGTTCGTTGCTAAGTAGGTGACCAGAAGTTCCTTTACACAAGGGCCCCCACCCTCCGGTGGAGTTCGGGCGGGACGGGTGCCCCTGCCGGGCTCGGTCTTCAGAAACTTGTCCAACTGTTGGACAAGTTCGTGCAGCGCGCGGCCGGG
>DASQMW010000064.1:0-4510 GCA_035645295.1 Archangium sp. | reverse complement strand
TCCGCTGCCACCTTGCTGACGGCCTCCGCCAACTCCTTGGGCACTTCAATGGTGACCTTCGGCATGGCTCTGCCTCCTCATGCCTCCCTACCCACCAAATTCTCTGGGCTTTGTCCAACGCTCAGGATCAGATCCACACCCGTCACCACCGTCTTCACCGGCTCCAACTCCACCACCTGATGTCTCAGGGGATTCGTGTCCTTGCCCTTCAACTTCCGCTGGCACTGCTGGCAGCGCTGGGGCACCCACTCCACCACCTGCTGAACGCTTTCGGGCGGCACCAGTTCCCGCTCGTGCTTCAGGTGGCCAGGTTGCCCACCGGGACGCCGTCTCTTGTGCTTCTTCTTCTTCTTCTTGGCCCGAACAGCTCCGGGAGCATCGCTCGACGGGGGCTCGAGGAATGGGTGGAGTTCTGTCCCAGGCGCTCTTTCAACTGCGCGTTTTCTTGCTCCAACTGACGTACCCTCGTCAGCGCTGCCCC
This sequence comes from Archangium sp., assembly GCA_035645295.1. Taxonomy (GTDB): domain Bacteria; phylum Myxococcota; class Myxococcia; order Myxococcales; family Myxococcaceae; genus Archangium. The sequence continues at coordinate 4,029 of DASQMW010000064.1, read as the reverse complement.
CAGCAGCACTTGCAGTTGGACCACCTGGGCCGGTATGGACTCGAACGTGCTCACCCTATGGGTAGAACACTCTACACCCTACCTCTTATGCTGCCTCCTCCCTTGCCTGCTCCCCTCAGTCGGCGCCCTACCCGGTGAACGGTTACCAGACAAAATATGTCAGTGGCACGCAGGCGCTTCCACTCGTGCGGCAGCAACTCGCCGAAACGCCCTTGAGGGTATCACCCGCTCGCTTCGAACTCCTCGGCGACACGCAACCATTCCGGCTTCTCAGCTTTCTTCTGCACCCGACGAGGGCTGACCTGTCCCACTCGCTCCGGCAACGACCCGCAGCAGCACGTCGTCCGCCGTATGGATACCGCCATCCAGTCGACCCCGCTGTCAGGTATGCAGAAATCTTGACCACCTGCTAGGTTCTATGGCGACTCATGGCGAGGCGGGCATGTCAGGACCAGCCGAAGACAGCAGGGCATCTCCCTCGGCGTTGAAGCCCGGCGACCGGGTGGACCGCTGGCGCGTCCTGGAGCGTCTGGGGAGCGGCGGCTACGGCGCCGTATACTTGGTAGACGACGTGGACGCCCCCGGGCAGACGTACGCGTTCAAGCTGGCCCTGCGGCCGTCGGACACCCGCGCCGAGCGCGAGGTGGCGCTGCTGGCCCGAACGGAGCACCCCAACGTGGTGCGCGTCCACGACTGGGGCACCTGGCAGGGCGTGGCGGGCAGCCACCTGTACTTCGTCATGGACTGGGTCCAGGGCTTGCCCCTGCACACCTGGGCGCAGTCGACCAACCCGCCGCTGCGCGAGCTGGCGCGCGTCGCGAGCACCCTGGCCCGGACGCTCGACTGGCTGCATGCGCGGGGCGTGCGCCACCGCGACCTCAAGCCCGAGCACATCCTCCTGCGCGCCAGTGACTCGCAGCCCGTCCTCATCGACTTCGGCGTGGGGCGGCAGGAGGGGGACAGCACGCTCACCTCGACAGTGGTACCTCCGGGCACCGTGCACCTGCGCACCCCCGAGGCCCTCGACTTCCACCGGCTGCACTTCCGCGAGCCGGGCGCGCGCTATGCCTTCCAGCCCACCGATGATTTGTATGCCCTGGGCGTGTGCTTGTTCCGCGCCCTGACGGGGCACTACCCGTTTCCTCCCGACCTTCCTGGCGACCTGCTGCTGCTGGCCATCGTCGCGCACGTGCCTCCGCCCGTGACGGTCATCAACCCCCGGGTGCCACCGGCCTTCAGCGCGGTGGTGGAACGGCTGCTGGAGAAGACGCCTCAGGCGCGCCATGGCTCCGGGAGAGAGCTGCACCGGGCCCTGGAGGCGGCGCTGGCGCTCGGCCCGGCGGCGGCCTGGGAGGCGCGGGTATTCGCCTGGGACGAGGGCGCGCAGGGGGCAGAGGCCTCCGTGCGGCGCTCGGTGCTTCCGGCCTGGCCCCCGGCATCGGCCACGCCTCCGCCGGAGCAGGCGGCGCCCGCCTCGCGGCGCTCGGCGTCCGGGAGGCAGGGGCTCGGGGTGATGCTGCTTCCCCCCTCGGCGGTGGCGGACCCGGCCTTGCACGGACTGCCGCTGAGGCGCGTGAGCCCGGGCGTACCTCCTCGGGAGCGGGCCGCCAGCAGCGTGACGGGTAGGCGGCGCTTCCCGCGCGTGGGGCTTGCGGTGGCGCTGGGAACGTTGGTGTTGCTCTGCCTCGCGGCCCTGCTGGCCACCTGTCGCGGGGCGGTGCCCGCGGTGCCCTCCGAGAGCCCGTCGGCTGCCACTCCTCAAGCGCGGCCTCCGGAAGACGCTGCGCGGCCGGGTGCGCCTCCTGGCGGGACTCCGGCGCCAGGGACGGCCAAGCCACCCACCTTGGAGGAGAGCCCCGCCCGAGTCGATGCTGCGCCCATGACCCAGACCCAGCCCAAGGATACCCCCGACGTGAAGACTCCCACCCCCTCCAAGCCTTTCGCAAAGCGGCGCCTGAAGACTTCGGCTGCCGTAGGCGGCGCACTCGGTGCCGCGGCCGCCGTATGCGTGGGAGCGGCATGCTCCGGTCCCCAGCAGGCCACGCCGCCTCCGGCCCTCGCGGCGCTGTGGAAGGCGTGGCCTCCTCCCGAGGAGTGTCCCCAGGCCGCGCTGGATGCGATGAAGGAACTTCAGTTCGGAAAGGTAGGCGCCTCGACGCCGGACGGAAGCATCGGTCCCTGGGAACAGGGGCTGGCCCCCTTTCGGGAGGGACCCGCGGTGTTCGATCTCGACACGGAGCTCGGGACCTTGCCTCGAAGTGGAACCACGGTGGTCGGGCGCCTGTTCTTCGCCGAGGGACGTATCCACGGGAGGTTCACCGAGGCTCGCACGAGGGATGGCCGGCGCTACCCCGTCTGCATGGTGTTGCTGGACGAGGATCTTGGACGCGGCTGGGAGCCTCGGGGGCCGGGAAAAGAGCCCGGCACGGTGCTCGCGAGGCCGGTGGGAATGCTCGGGTGGGTGAGGCGCTTCAAGTGACACGCTGCTGACTGCCATCCGGCCGCGCCCTGAGCCCTTTGGCGCCAGTGGACTGGCGCGGCCGCGAGGGGGCCAGGACCGTGGCCTCCAGGAGATTCCGTCTCGTGCGCCGACTCTCTGTCTCCCTGCTGGTGATAGCCCTTGCGACGGAGCCGGGGGCCACCGCCGCCGCGCAGCCGCAGCCGTCTCCGCCCGAGACGGGTGTCCGCCGCATCGAGCTGAGTGCCGGCACCGCCAGCGGGGAGCCCGCGGTCCACATCCGCCCGGGTGTCTCCACCGTGCTCACTTTCGACGTGAAGCTCGCGCGTGGCCCGGTGGGACGCCTCCAGGTAACGCTGGAACGGTTCGCTGCCTTCACGCAGGTGGAGCCGGGGGAGTCCGTCCTCCTTCTGGTCCCTTCCGAGGCGCTGAAGGCCGGGGACCGCCCGCGGCTGACCGTGCGCTTCGAGGAGGGGGCTGCTCCGCCACAGGCCACCTTCGTCCTGGTGGTGAGCGGGGACCGGGCAGACCGCTTGGTGGAGGTGTCCGTCAAGTCACACCCGACGGAGTCCCAACTGCCGGAGGTGCGGGAGGCCCGCGCCGCCGTGCGCCAGTGCCAGGACGCGCTGGCCCGAGTCCAGGCCGGGCCTGGAGGACTGACGGCGCTGCTGGTCTCCAGAATTCTCAATGTCAGCGGGGTCGCGACGCGGAACCTCGTGGACGTGGCCTCCCGGTGGCAACACGGTGCGTTCACGGCGAAGCGGCTCCGCACCTACCGCGCCGAGCGCCGGATAGTCGTTGAGCTTTCCCTGCGGGCCCGGGAGCCAGGGGCGCCCTGGACGGCACGAAATGCGTCGCTCGCGGGGAGCAGGGGCGAGTTCCTGAAGACCCTGTCCGTGTGGCAGGACCAGCCTGTCACCCCGGACGAGCCGAGCCGCATCCTGGTGGAAGCCGAGGCCGACGAAGTCCTCTCTGCGGAGCCGTGGACGCTGTGGCTGTCGGAGGATGGGGGCGCGCGCGCCCTGGTCTTGGGCGGCATCACCTTCGCCCCCATGACGTGGATCAGGGAGAGGGAATGACAGGCAGCTCCCAGGTGGACGGCTCTCGTGGAATGAACGTTCCTTCCGGCGGCGTGTCGGTTCCAAGGACACGGCCCGACGAACCCTGCCTCGACGCGGCCTCCTTGCCTGCCCACGGACCTGCACCTGTTCTGAGGGGGCAGCTTCGCGACGAGGCTCATCGGCACCGAGCGGTTCAGGGCCGCCGTGCACCGCCTGACGCTGGACGGCATCACCTTCCGCAAGCTGCCTACGCGAGAGAACGCCGGACCGGGCGGACGCCTTCAGGAGCGGCGTGCTCCGCCTGTGCTCACCGCACCGGACAGTCCGCCGAGCCGGGCTCGAGGTCCTTCACCCAGCGCACGCGCTCCTGGTACATCTTCCAGCGCTCGGCGCCATGTACGCTGGAGCTTCACTTTCTGGCCCCGGAGAGGTAGGGGAAATGACGCCCGAGCGCGTCCCTCGGCCGGGGCGGCTCCGCTCGCGAGGGAGGCCCATGAGTCACGAAGACCC
>DASQMW010000063.1:0-32329 GCA_035645295.1 Archangium sp. | reverse complement strand
GACGGGGGCGCTCGTCAAAAGGAGCGCGGCTGCGAGCAGGATGCGCATGCGGGGCTGGCGCCCGGGAGGCGGGCGGTCCCTCCTTTGAGGTAGGAAGCGCGCGCAGCCTACACTCCTGGCGGCGCGCGGCCCGCCAAATGCCGTGCAGGAACGGTTATTCCCTGTGATGGACGAATCCCACAAGCACCTGCGTCTCGCGGGCGTCATCCGGCTGTCACTCGGCGGCGGGCGGGGCCCTTCGGACGCGTACGTGTTCGACCCGCACCGGTTGGCGTTGCCCGCGTGGGCCTGCGCGCTGGAGGACGGGCCGGCGGCGCTGCTGGTGACGCTGGACCGGCACCTGGACCTGGTGGTGCCCCAGGCGCCCGCGGCGGTGCCGGACCGCTCGGCGGGACTGAGGGCCCTGGACGAGCACGCGCGGTGGGCGCTGGACGTGCGCAACTACGACCACGTGCTGGCGGCGATGGAGGCGGGACTCGTGGGTGACGCGCTGGTGATCGCCCGGGGACGGCCCCGGGGGACATTCGCCGGAGACGTGTACGTGGACACGCGGGGGCGCTCGCACCGGCTGGTGGTGGTGCCCACGGTGGACCGCGCGGCCGAGGCTTTCAACGCACCCGCTCCCGGCGACGCGGTGCGCGACGTGCTCGAGTCCGCCGAGCGCGTCCTGCTGGACGTGGACCTCGACTGCTTCACCAGCCTGAGCGACGCGGACCCCACGACGGTGCTGCCCTGGCCCCGAGGTGTCATCCGGGACTACCTCCTGCCACCGGACTCGGAGTCCTTCTGGGAGGCGGTGCTGGAACGGTGTGTCGCGCTGACGCTGGCGCGCGAGCCCCACCACTGCGGGGGGCTGCTGGCCTCGGGGGAGCTCTTCCGGGACGTGGCCGAAGTGCTCTTCCGGGAGCTGCTGCGCACCCCACCCCCCTAGCCTTCCCTTTTCCCAGTTTTCCTCTATTTGCAGACACAGCGGGCGGCCTCGGACTAGCATCACACCGGTAGGGAAGCATCCAGGCAGGCGCCGGGATTTCTTCCCCCCGCCTTTCCTTCCGATGCCCTCCCTCTGGGAGAATGGCCCCCGCCTCATGAACGGCTCGCCCCCGCAGACGGTCATTCCTCCGCAGCTCGCCCGACGGATCCATGTCGTCGTGCTGGCGTGGCTCACTCCCTCCGCGCCCATCGCCGGCTACCTCCTCGCGTTGTCGCTGGGGCTGTCGGTCCAGGACCACATCTGGGCCCTGCTGCATGTGCTCCCCGTCGTCTTCGTGGTGGCGGCGCTGCTGATTCCCTGGACGGGGATCTCCTTGCTGCTGCGGAGCAACCTTCCCACCCGGCCCGACGAGCCTCCCCAGGAGCGGCTCGCCCGCCTGCAGATGCTGCCCTGGAAGCTCGCGTTCGTGGGGACCCAGGTCCCCGCCCTCGTGGGCGGCCTCATCTATGTCGTCCCGTTGGTGATCCGGACCGGCAAGCACTCCTTGATGATCGGCCTCGGGTTCCTGGTGGCCGCCACCATCGGCCAGGTGCTGGCCCTGCCCGTGGGCATCAAGCTCGAGCAGATGTTGATGCCGCTCGTCGTCGAGGAGCGCAACCGCCTGCGGGTGCACGCCCATGGACGGGGGCTCTTCTGGCCGAGGCAGCGTTGGTTCCTGCCCTACGTGTTCGCCACCACCCTGACGAGCACCCTGGTGCTCTCGGGCCTGGTGTTCGTCATGCAGACGCTCGAGTTGCGCGATGCCCAGATGCAGGCCATCCGCGAGGACCCGTCCATCCCCCAGGCCCAGGCCGAGCTGATCGCCCAGAAGCTGCACGGCTTCAGCGACAGCCTGCTCTCGACGATGGGCCCGCCGCTGCTGGCGCTGGGGGCATTCGTCCTCATCGTCCTGTCGCTCGCCGCCTGGATGCTGGCGCGGCGGCAGGTGCGCGCGACGGCGGCCGTCATGGAGGCCATCGAGGCCCTGGCCCGGGGTGCGCCCTTCGCGCCCCACTGGGCCTCCACCGACGAGATGGGGGACCTCGCGGCGGGCATGGTCACGGTGCTCGAGCGGCTCCAGGAGATTCCCACCCGGCTCCAGGCCTCGGCCACCATGCTGCTGTCGGCGAGCACGGCGCTCGGCTCCGCGAGCCACCAGCAGCGCCAGCGCCTGTCCGAGCAGGCCGCCATGCTGCAGCAGGCCCAGCTCACCTCGGAGGACATCCGCACCACCTCGGAGCTGGCCTCGCACAAGGCCGAGAGCGTGCTGAGCGTGGCCGGCCACGCGGGGCAGCTCGGCCAGTACGGCGAGGAGGCGCTCGACAGGACCCTGACGGGCCTCAACACCATCCGCGACTTCGTGGACGGCATCCGCGGCAAGGTGCTGCGGCTGCAGGAGAGCGCCACGCAAATCGCTCACATCGCCGTCACGGTGAAGGACCTGGCCGACCAGTCGCACCTGCTGGCGCTCAATGCCTCCATCGAGGCCGCGCGCGCGGGAGACCAGGGCGCGGGCTTCGCCGTGGTGGCCAGTGAGATTCGCAAGCTGGCGGATCAGACCATCCGGGAGAACGCCCTCATCCGCAAGAGCCTGCTGGACATCGGCACGGCCATCCGGGACGTGGTCTCCATGAGCGAGCAGGGCGCCCTGCAGGTGGAGGGCGGCCTGGAGATGGTGAAGTCCTCGGGCAACAACCTGCGCGAGATGTCGCTCATCATCCAGGAGAACGCCGCGGCCGTGCGGCAGATCGCCGTCGCGGTGAACCAGCAGAACACGGGCATCTCGCACATCTTCAACGCCATCGCCCACATCTCGGCCGGCATGGACGAGACGATGAAGCGGCTGGACACCACGCTGCAGGCCACCGAGACGCTCCAGGCCGTCACCCGCGAGGTGACGGAGATCGCCCGCCGCTACCAGCTCAACCGCTGAGGCGCGAGATGAGACGACGAGCCCTGCACCGCGCGGTGTTCACTCTCGCGGCCGCGTACAACCTGCTGTGGGGCCTTTACGCGGCGGTGGACCCGCAGTGGCTCTTCCGCTTCGCGGGCATGCCGCCGATGAACCAGCCCGCCCTCTTCGCCTGCCTGGGCATGGTCATCGGCGTCTACGGCCTGCTCTACGCGGAAGTGGCGCGGCGGCCCGAGCACGGCTTCGCCATGGCGGCGGTGGGGCTGCTGGGAAAGGTGCTGGGGCCGGTGGGGCTCGCGCTCCTCATCTTCCGGGGCGAATGGCCGGTGGCGACGCTGGTGCTCTGCCTCACCAATGACTTCATCTGGTGGGTGCCCTTCGGCCTGTACCTGTGGGACGCGTGGCCCCACTACCGCCGCACCTTCAGCCCCGCTTGAGGGCACAGCCGGCCGCCGTCGCGGGCCCTAGAGTGGCGAATCCAGGAAACCGGGCCGGAACTCCGTCACCTGCCCGCCGCTGAAGGAGAAGCGTCCGCCGAATTCGGGCCGCTCGTCATTGAGGACGTACCCGAAGTCGAGGCGGAACGGGAAGGTGTTGAACTGGGGGAAGAGCAGCCGCAGCCCCACGCCCACCGAGTGCACGAAGCGGGGGCCCTCCTCGAAGGCCGAGCCCGCGTCGTAGAAGAGCACGCCGCCCAGGTGCACCGTGTAGAGGATGAGGGGCCGGGTGCGGTACTCCACGTTGAGCAGCGCCGTGCGCTTGCCCGAGTAGGCCTCGGGCCTCGCGCCCCGCAGTCCGTTGCCGCCGCCGAGCAACAGCACGCGCTCGTTCAGGTCGTCGATGTTCACGTCCAGCAGGCCGCGCACCACGAAGCGCCCGCCGAGCACCTTCGGGGACACCTGTTGAAACTCCGCGGCCCAGCGGCGGTTGACCCACGTCCCCGCCCCCTGCCCTCCGAGAATCCGGCGCACCGAGGCGGCGGTGGCCAGCGAGGAGAGCGCATCCCCCAGGCGCACGCGGTAGCGGGCGGTGAGGCCCACCTCGGCGAAGTGGCCGGCCGTGGCCAGCAGCGCGGGCGCGTAGCGCGCCGTGGCGGTGAGGTAGGGCCCCACCTGGAAGTCCTCGGAGAGGGCGTAGGAGTCCACGTCGCGCATCACCTCGTAACGCGTCTCCCAGAAGCGCGCGTAGCCGAGCACGTAGGTGGCGTCCTCGCCCCGAGGCAAGTAGGTGTCGCGCAGCCACGCGCGCCGGGCCTCGTCCAGCCCGGAGTCCGCGGGAGCCCCATAGCGCCGGTGGTACACGCCCACGCCTCCGCCCGCGTCCAGCTTGTAGCGCGAGCCCCACGAGCGCAGGTACAGCGTGCTCCCGCTGAGCTCGCGCGCGTCGTAGATGTAGGGCACCGTCCCGCCCTCGGGGTACGGCAGGGCCCACACCTCGGCGCCGCGGAAGACGCGGATGGGCTGCACGCGCCACACCGCCTGCGCCTGGAAGCTCCACGGCGTGTCCAGCGAGTAGAAGGGCCGCGTCACCAGCACACTGCCGCGCGAGCCCTCGAGCTGGCCGCTCTCGCGTCCGACGATGAGCGAGGCCGTCTCACTGAGGTACCAGCGGCTGCCACCCAGGCGCGGGTCCACGTACGTCTGCCCGAAGCTCAGCGAGTCCCGGCGCAGCAGGAAGTCCAGCGCCACCTTCTTGTTCAGCCCGAGGAAGTTCTGCTCGGTGCCCTGCAGCCGCAGCGACTGCACCAGCGTGCCGACGATCTGGAAGTCCTGGTTGAGCCGCAGCGACCAGAGGTCCTTGGTGATGATGAGCAGCGACACCGCATCCGGCGTGGAGCCCCGCACCGGCACCACGCGCACCACCGCGAAGATGCCCAGCTTGCGCAGGTTGCGCGCCGTCTCCAGGGCCAGCGCCGCCGCGTAGGGTGACCCGGGCTTCAGCAGCACCTCGCGCCGGATGACCGCCTCGCGGGTCCGCGCGTGGAACACGTTGAGCCACAGCGGGTACGGGTCACTCGGGGCGACGACGTCCTCGGAGGCCACGAGCACGGCCTCCAGGCGCTTGCCCTCGGGGTCCGGCTCGATGCTCTGGCCCCCGTCGAGGGAGAGGCCCCACTGCACGAGCGCGTCCTCGTAGCCCTCGGCGGGCGGAGCGGGGTCCGCCGCCAACAGGGGAGCGAGGATGAGGGGCAGCCAGGCGAGCGACACGGTCCCCATCCTGACACGCCGAAAGGGCCCGGGAATACGCTAGTGAACAGCTTCAGCCCCTGCCGGAGTGGAGGGGATTCCCGGGCATGGCCGGAAGCGGGAAACTTCAGGCTTTGAAGAGATGCACCCCCGTAACGTCCGGACACAACCGTGAAGATTCTCCTGGTAGAGGACAACGAGGACATCCGCGAAGGGCTGACCGATCTCCTCGAGAGCGAGGGGTATTCGGTCGTCGGCAGCGGTACCGCGGAAGAGGGTCTGGCCCGCTTGAGGTCGGAGTCCTTCCACCTGGTCATCACCGACTACATGCTCCCCGGCCAGAACGGCGACTGGCTGTTGGAGCAGGCGGAGCGGGAGCACCGTCTGCACGGCACGGGCGCGTTGATGATCACCGCCCATCCCCGGGTCCGGCCTCCAGCGGGCGTGCGGCTGATGCACAAGCCGCTGGATATCGACGACTTCCTGCGGGTGGTGTGCGAGTCCCTCCCCCACTTACGCGCGGTGGGCGGGTAGCGGCGCGGCACGCAGGTCTCCCGGACGGAGCGAGGGCAGCTTCTCGCCCCGGGCGATGGCCCCCACGATGCTCGCGAGCTGATCCACCCCATCCGACAGGGCCGCCGGGCCCGGTTGGAGGATGAACGAGCTCTTCACCTCGTAGAGCTGATCCTCCACCACCGCCCTCACCCGCTCCCAGCCGGGCCGCGAGACGATCTTCTCGCGCTTCACCTTGCGGCCACACCAGCTGGCGATGACGCCCTCCGGGTCTCTCCGGGCCACCTCGGCCGGCTCGAAGATGCGGCCCTTGGCCCCCTGGTGCTCGCGCGACTCACGGCACACGTCCTCGCCCCCCACCAGCTCCACCAGCTCCGAGCACCAACGGATGCCGGAGATGAGCGGCTCGTGCCACTCCTCGAAGAAGATGCGGGGCCGGCGCGGCAGCCGCTCCGCCGCCTCCGCGTGCCGCACGAGGTTGGCCTCCAGCTCGTCCGCCAACTTCTCCGCCGCCTCGGCCCGCCCCACCAGCGCGCCCACCACCCGCACCGTCTGGAGGATTTCGGCGAGCGAGCGCTGGTTGAAGAGGTACACGGGCACCCCGCGCTTGCACAGCTCGCGGCCGATGTCCGCCTGCAGGTCCGAGAAGCCCAGGACCAGATCCGGCTTCAACTCGAGGATGCGCTCGAAGTTGGCGTCCAGGAAGGAGCTGACGCGCGGCTTCTTGCGCGCCTCGGGCGGACGCACGGTGAAACCGGAGACGCCCACCACGAGATCCCCGGCGCCGATCCGGTACAGCGTCTCGGTCGTCTCCTCGGTCATGCAGACGATGCGCTGGGGGTAGCGCGGCGCGGAGGAGAGGAGGGCCCTCAATCGGTCAGTCATGAGCCGCAGTGTAAGGCTTCAGCGGCCCTGGATCGGCGCCCGATGTGTGCCCCCCGGGCTTCCTTCCACCCGGCCTTCCGGACCATGCTCTCCCCTACCTCGAGCCGGGGATGGCGAACGACATGACTCCCGCACGCACGACCTCTCGCACCTGGGTGCTCCTCCTCCTCCTGGCGGTGGCCTCGAGCGCCTGCGGCCCCCGTACCAAACAGCAGCGCCAGGCCTACGGCGAGAAGCGGACCGACGAGGCCACCCTGCTGCTCAACGAGGCCACGAACCACCTGCGGGAGCTGAACGCGGACCGGGCCGAGCCCCTGCTCGCCAAGGCGAAGGAGGTGCTGGCCCACCCGGATGTGGACCTGTCACCCGAGGGGGAGATGCTGCGCTCGGAGCTGGCGGAGCTCCAAGCGCGCGTGCCCCGGGTGCGCGAGGAGAAGGTCCGGCGGGAGAAGCAGTCCCTCGCGGAGCGCGAGCGCAAGGAGCTCGAGACGGCGGTGGAGAAGCAGCGGGACGCGGTGGTGGAGGCGATGTTCGCGGTCACCGAGGCGCTGGATGCACTCGAGGCCAAGGAGGCCGGAAGCGCGCAGGTGACGGCGGCGAGCGAGGCCATCCAGCGCACCCGGGAGCGGCTGCGGACGGGCAAGGAGCTGGAGGCGAAGAGCGAGGACTACGCGGCCTCGGCGCGGAGCACCGAGCGGAAGCTGGAGCAGGCGGAAGTCCGGCTGAAGCAGGGGCGGAGGGTGATCGACTTCGTGTCCGGGCCGCTCGGCGAGAGCCAGGAAGCGCCGGAGCTGGAGAAGAAGGCGAGGCGGGAGAAGGACATCGCGGCGCGGCTCTCGCTCTACACGCAGGTACGGGACCGCTACCGCCGCTGTGGGAGCGAGGCGGAGAAGCTGCTCTCCGAGCTCCCCGAGCTCGCGCGCAGCCCCCTCCCGGTGAAGGGCCGCCCGATGGTGCTGAAGGCCGTCGCCACCGGGTGCAAGAAGAAGGCGGGCCTCACCCAGCGCGCGGTGGTGAAGCTGGAGAAGGCCCAGGTGAAGTGGGAGAAGGCCCAGGCGAAGCGGGAGGCCGCCCGGGAGAAGCTGGAGAAGCTCAAGGCCGCCCGGCAGAAGGCCAAGGAGGCCGCTCGGGAGAAGGCGCTCGCGCGCAAGCGCAAGTAGGCTCGGAGTCCGGCGCCCTCGCACCTTGACGCGGCGCGCAAACCCAACCCGGGCCCGAGGAGTATCGGCTCGTACGCAGCGCGTCAGGGAAGGACTCCCCAGGTGAACCTGTCCAAGACGTGACGGATGTGCGCCGGAGCCGTATTGTCGGCCCCTGGCGAAGCGGGATTCCAGCAGCTCCCGGCTTTTCGGAGTCAGCGCGTCTGGTGGTAGCATACGAGACAGGTCACATTTCACCCCGCCCATCGGCGGGCCGTGGGGGAGCTCATGGTACAAAGCGGCGCGCAGGCCCCAAGCGCACCGGCCGACGTCGGAGATCCCCTCATCGGCCGGATCCTCAACGACAAGTTCCGCATCGTGGAGGCGCTCGGCTCCGGGGGCATGGGCCGCGTGTACAAGGCCGTGCAGTCGCCGCTGGACCGGTTGGTGGCCCTCAAGGTCCTCAACCCCCAGTACAGCGAGGGCAAGGACCCGGGCTTCCAGAAGCGCTTCTTCCTGGAGGCGGCCGTCACCTCCAAGCTGCGCCACCCCAACACCGTCACCGTCATCGACTACGGCAGCACGGACGATGGCGTGCTGTACATCGCCATGGAGTACCTGGAGGGGCAGACGCTGGCGCAGCTCCTCACGCAGATGGGGCCGCTGCCCTGGATGCGGGTGATGAACATCGTCCAGCAGGTGGCGCGCTCACTGCGCGAGGCGCACCGGGTGGGCCTCATCCACCGCGACCTCAAGCCCGCCAACATCATGGTCCTCAACCAGGAGGACGACCATGACGTGGTGAAGGTGCTGGACTTCGGCCTGGTGAAGTCCTTCCTGCCGGACCGGGGCGGGACCAACGAGACGGAAATCACCCAGGCCGGCGTCATCCTCGGCTCGCCGCAGTACATGGCGCCCGAGCAGGCGCGCAACGTGTCCGACCCGCGCAGCGACGTGTACTCGCTGGGCGTGGTGATGTTCCAGATGCTGATGGGGCGCCCGCCCTTCCAGGCCGCGCAGAGCATCGACGTCATCTTCAAGCACCTCAACGAGGCCCCGCCCGTCTTCGCCGCCGTCTGGCCCGCGCACACCGTGCCGCAGGAGGTGGAGGCGCTGGTGATGCGCTGCCTCTACAAGCGCCCCGAGGAGCGCTTCCAGTCCATGGACGAGGTGCTGGAGGCCATCCGCCGCGCCGCCGCGTCCGCGGGCTTCAGTGGGGCCTTCTCCAGCCCGCGCGCCGTCACCGGCGGCTTCATGGCGCTTCCCCCTCCTGGCAGCGGCCCCATGTCGGGCCCGCAGACCGGCCCCCTGCCCTCCCCCGGCTCCACGGGCGCGAGCACCGTGGCGCTGGACATCGCCGTGGAGGAGGCGCCCGCGAAACCGGCCGCCCGGCGCACACTGCCCCTGGCCCTCTTCGCCGGCTCGCTGATGCTCGGGCTCACGGTGGCCGCGGTGGTGGCCCTGCGCGCCCCCGCGCCCCAGCCCCTTCCCGCGCCCGAGCCCCTCCAGGCGGTGGCTCCAGCGGCGAAGACGCCCGCCCCCGAGCAGCCCGCGCCCACGGAGCCGCCCCCCGTTGCCGCCGAGGCCGCGCTCCCGGCAGCGCAGCCCGCCGCCGAGCCCGTGGTGGAGGCCGCCCCGCCCGCTCCGGCCCAGCCCGTGGCCATCCGCTTCCTGATCGACAGCGAGCCCGGCGGCGCGAAGGTGCTGTACGAGGGACGCGTGCTGGGAGAGACGCCCGTGGAGCTGCCACTGCCCCCGGGCGCCGATGGCCGCGCGAGCGCCCGCCTCACCTTCGCGCTGGAGGGCTACCACCGTGTCACCTTCATCGCCCGAGGCGAGGGGCCGGAGGTGCGCCACACGCAGAAGCTGAAGAAGAAGTCCGGTTCCCGCTCCGCATCGGACAGGAAATCCGCCGGGTACAAGGACGACCCCTACTAAGATGGTGATGAACCCAACCGCCCTGAAGCGAGCGGGCGCCCTCGCGCTGATGCTGTACGCGGGGAGTGCCTTCGGCGACGCGCGCCTGGAGGCCCGCCGTCATTTCCGCACCGGCATGAGCCTCATCGCCCAGGGTCAGTACGACCAGGGCATCGCCGAGCTGCTGGTGGCGTATTCCATCAAGCCCCACCCCAACGTCCTCTACAACATCGCCCAGGCGTACCAGGACGCGGGCCGGTTGACCGAGGCGGCCGACTACCTGCGGCGTTACATCGCCGCCAACCCGCCGGACGTGGCCACGGCGCAGGCCGAGCTGGTGAAGTTGGAGGAGTCGCTGCGGGCCGCCGAAGCGGCGAAGCAGGCCGAGGCGGCGAAGGCCAGCGAGCCGGTGGTGCCGGGGAAGAAGCCCGGAGGACTGCCCCCCATGCCCGCGCCCCCCGGGGCCGAGGCGGCCCGCTCGCTCGCGGTGCTGGTCGAACGGCTGGAGAAGGCCATCGCCCGCGCCGAGTCCCTGCCCGCGGCGCCGGCCGCCACCAACCCCGAGAAGCCCACTCCGGCCGAGGAAGCCCCCGAGGCCGCACCGGCGGCCGTCTCCGAAATGGACGAGGGCGCGGTGCCCTACGAGGAGCGCGTGGTGACGGCCAGCCGCCGTGCCCAGTCCTCGCTGGAAGCCCCCAACGCCACCTCCGTCATCACCTCCGAGGACATCCGCCTGTCGGGTGCCACCACCCTGCCGGAGCTGCTGCGCCGCGTGCCGGGCGCCGAGGTGATGATGCTGGGGCCGGGCAGCGCCAACGTGTCGATGCGCGGCTTCAACCAGCGCATCGCCAACAAGGTGCTGGTGCTGGTGGACGGCCGCACCGAGTACCAGGACTTCCTGGGCATGACGCTCTGGTCGTCCATGTCGGTGGAGCTGGAGGACATCGAGCGCATCGAGGTCATCCGCGGTCCGGGCAGCGCGCTCTACGGCGCCAACGCGATGCTGGGCGTGGTCAACATCATCACCCGGGATCCGGGCACCGGCCCCAAGGCCCGCTTCCAGGCCCATGCCGGCAACGCCAACGCCGCGGGGGGCAGCTTCGTGAGCCATGGCGGCTCGGGCGGGCTGCGCTACCGCGCCTCGGCGGCGTACTCGCAGGCGGACAAGTGGAGCCGGGACTTCGCGGATGACCGGCCGGACGTCGCGGTGACGGATCCCCAGCCGGACCTCGGCCTGCGCAGCGCGCGCGGCAACCTGGCCACCAGCTACAAGTTCGACTCCGGCGTCGAAGTGGGCATGTCCGGCGGCATCAACCGCTTCTACACGGAAATCTACCCGCTGGGCCTGCTGCGCAACTTCTACCTGGATGGGGTGAGCGCCTTCGCCAAGCTGGACGTGGGGCTGGGGCCTCTCAAGGTCAAGGCCTTCTGGAACCACCTCGGGGTGGACGCGGGGCCGCAGTACGAGCCCGTGGGGCAGCGCTCGCTGGCCACGCGCGTCGAGTCCAACCTCTTCAACGGCGAGGTGCTCTACAGCAAGAGCTTCCAACTGCTGGGCGAGCACCAGGTGAACGTGGGCGTGGAGGGCCGCCTCAAGCGCGTGGCGTGGAGCTACCTGGGCCCGCTGCGCGAGGAGTTCCACGCCGCGGCCTACGTGCAGGACGAGTGGCGGCTGGCCCAGCCCCTGCGCGTGGTGGCCTCCTACCGCGTGGACCGGCACCCGCTGCTGAACAAGGGGCAGCCGGGCCTGGCGCACTCGCCGCGCATCTCCGCCCTCTTCATGCCCTTCGAGGGCCATGCCTTCCGCGCCAGCGCGGCCTCGGCCTTCCGCGAGCCCACGTTCCTGGAGAGCTACACGGACGTGCGCGTCCCCATCCCGGGCGTCAACGGCGCCAGCGCGCTCTCCCTGGGCAACCGGGCGCTCCAGGCCGAGCAGATGGTGGCGCTCGAGCTGGGCTACCGCGGCGAGGCGCCGGACCTCGGCATGGACTGGGACGTGGCGCTCTACCAGCACACGGCGAGCAACCTCATCCACCTGTCCGCCGTGCAGCCGCTGCCCGCGAGCGAGTCCTGGGACGTGGAGACGGGCACCTACCTGCTGGGCCGCTCCCTCTTCGAGAACGAGGCGGCCGTCTACACCGCGCGCGGCGCCGAGGCCGGCGTGACGCTGGCCCCGGTGGATGGGCTCGGCATCAAGGCCAGCGCCGCCTTCCAACAAGTGGCGGCCAATGGTGAGGACGGCCTGTGCGGCCCGTGCAGCCAGGCGCCCCAGTTCAAGCTGTTCGGCGGCATCACCTACCGCACGCGCCAGGCCCTGGAGCTGGGCGTGGACGCGGCCTGGACGTCCGCCACCACCTGGGTGGAGCGCGAGCCCTCGTCGAAGGACCCCACCGTCATCGAGCCGTTGGCCAACACGCTGCCCGCCTACGCCGTCATCAACGCCCGCGTGGGCTACACGCCGGTGAAGGACCGCGTGTCGGTGGCGCTGGTGGGCTCCAACCTCGGCCCCACGCACGCCCAGCACCCCTTCGGCAACCGCATCGAGCGCCGCGTGCTCGCCCTCCTGACGGTGACCCCATGAGCCTCTCCTCCCCCAAGACGCTGGTGGGCCTGGCCCTCGCGTCCGTGCTCGCCACCGGCTGCGAACCCCCGCCCGTGGTGCCCACCGCGGACCACCGGCAGAACCAGCAGCTGTCCCGCATCGAGGGCCAGGTGGTGGTGCAGAGCCAGGCCCGCGGCAACGCCATCGTCCTGCTCTACGACGCAACCCGTCCGCCGCCTCCCCTGGGCTCGGGCCGCCCGCTGAGCTTCACCGTCATCCCCGCGCAGAAGCTCTTCGGACCGGCGCAGCCGGGCTCCTCCGGCCCCTTCACCGCGCCCTTCTCCTTCAGCCTCGTGGCCCCGGGGCGCTACCTGCTGCGCGGCTTCATCGACTCGGACACGTGCCTCACGGGCGCGACGCCCTGCCATGGCCCGGACTTCATCCCCTGGTACAGCATCACCGGCGAGCCCAACGCCGGGGACGTGGGCGGCGCCGCGGTGGACCCCGTCACCCGCGTGCCGCGCGTGGTGGAGGTGGCCGCGGGCCCGGACGGCGCCCTCCAGGCCGCCACCGGCGTCATCGTGAGCTTCAGCGACTCGAGCACCGTCCCCACCGAGCGGCCCGCCTTCCGCGTGGAGGGAGGCTCCCGGTTCGACCCCTCGGCGGGCACCAAACGGCTCGACCTGCTGCCCCTGCGAATCCAGGAGGGCGTGGTCTCCGCGGGCCATGCCGGCCTGGTCGTGCGCTGCGTGGACGACAATGGCGACGGCGTCCCCGACGACGCCAACGGGGACAGGGTGCCGGACCTGTGGCCGCGCGTGCTGGTGCGCAAGCTGACGGGCTGGCCGGGCCTCCCCGAGGCGCAGAAGCTCGCCGACGAGAACGACCTGGACCGCGATGGCCTCCTCGATGCCGTGGGCGTCGACTACCCCCGGGCCGATGGCACCAGCGACGGGCTGCCGGACCAGGTGGTGCTCGCCGCGGGGCTGGCGCCCGACCCGGCGCTGATGGACGCCCTCCTCGATCGCGATGAATCCCCATGTGTGGAAGTGGTGCCTTCACTGGGAGTCCTCGTGCAGCCCCTGGCGCTCGACGTGCGCGACCCGGCCAACCGGCAGCCCCTGAAGTCGGTGCCCTCCGGACGCTACGCCGTCACGCTCGTCCAGTTCACCGGCCAGACGTGGCGCGTGCCCAACGAGCTGTCTCCCGCCCTGGCGCCCGAGGACGGGCTGCCTTCGGTGGAAAGCCAGTCGTTCGTCCTCGACGTGCCGTGAAAAAGGCTCATCCGAGCAGCGCGAAAAACTCCAGGGCCTGATCACAGGCCTCTTTGACTTCGAGCTGTCCGTCGTCCAACATACTGTAGGAATTCCCGGACAGGGATGTGGAGGGGGGACAGTGCAGGGAGACTCTCCAATGAAGTCGGCAACTGTTGTGCCCGAAGCAGCAGCGACCTCGTCGCCCCGTCCGACGACGGCTCCCACCGAGCCGGCGCGCCCCACTGCTGTCTCCACCGGGTTGGCGCATCCTCCGGCGCCCCCTTCCGAGTCGGCGCGTCCCTTCGGCGTGCTCAACGCCGAGACGGCCAAGGCCTTCGCGGCCGCGAAGGACCCCGAGACGCGGCCCTTCGCCCGTCCGGAGCCCGGCGTGCAGCCGCAGCGCGTGCTGCTGGTGGATGACAGCCGCTCCATCCGGACGCTGCTGAAGATCTACCTGATGGCGCGCTCCTTCGAGTACATCGAGGCCGAGTCGGCCGAGGCGGGCTTGAAGGTGCTGGAGACGCAGCCGGTGGACCTCATCCTCACCGACTTCCACATGGACGGGATGAACGGCGCGGACTTCGCGGCGACGGTGCGGGCCAGCCGCGACGTGAAGGTGGCGAAGATTCCCATCCTGATGATGACGGGTGACGCGAACGCCGCCGAGGTGCGCAACAAGGGCCAGAAGGCGGGCATCAACGCCTTCGTGCGCAAGCCGGTGAGCTGCGCCCAGCTGATGACGCTGGTGGACACCATCCTGCCGCTACCCAGGAAGGGCTGAGCGGCCGGCCCGGGCCCGGAGGAGCGCGTTGCGCACCACGGGCCCTTGGACTGGCAACGAACAGCCACGTAGAAGGGCCTCCCTACCCGGAGGACCCATGCGTTCGCTGTGCACCGCTCTCTTCCTCGGTCTCTTGCTGGCCACCACCGCCCACGCCGCCCCCGCGGTGGTGAAGGTGTTCGAGGCCAAGGCCCACGCCCAACCCGATACGACATCGCCCGTGCTCCACACCTTCGTGGAGAAGGCGGAGGTGTCCGTGTCCGAGGAGGCCGAGGCGGGCTGGCGCCGGGTGCGGCTGCCCGACGGGAACGTGGGTTACATCCAGGAGAGCGCGCTGCGGCTCGTGACGGCGGAGGCCGCTCCGCCCGCCGCGCCGGCTACGGCGGCTCCCCCGGCGGTGGCGCAGGCTCCGGAGGCGGATCGCCCGGAGCGTGAGGCCACCCCGCCCTCGCCGAAGATCTACGTGAAGGACCTGGAGCACCTGGCGGAGCTGGTCAAGGAGGACCCGCTCGTGGGCCCCAAGGCGCAGCAGTTGGCCGAGCGCAGGAAGGCCGGCCTCGCGTTGGGCATCGCGGGCGTCGCGGTGGGCGTGGTCCTCACCGCGGTCGGCATCGGGTCCAGGTCGGAGCAGTGCGAACCGTCCCGGATCCCGGGAGCCGACCCGTTCTGCGTGCCGAGGCCCCACTTCGGAATGGTGTACGGCGGGCTGGGCGTTGCACTGGGCAGCGGGCTGATCTCCTTCGCGGTCATGCCCAAAGCCGGGGACCTGCTCGACGTCATCAACGAGTGGAACACGCGCCACCCGGCCAATCCGTTCGAGCTCACGGGCGCCAACGCACCGCCGAGCCGCTGAGTGAGCCTGCCTCAGGCTGGCAGGCGAGCCTCGCGCTTGCGGCCATCCGGATGCACCCAGGATTCACACAAGCTGCGGGAGCGCCACGCAACCGGGGCAAGCCCAGGGCCAGCCTCGCAGGCCGCGAAGGCAGTTGCAGGTGAGGGTGATGCCAAAAAAGCACCGCGGCCCCCGTCACGGCTGGACGGGTGCCGCGGCTGCGGGCGAGGCCCCGCCTCTCAGAACGAGGACAGGCGGATCTGCTTCTGCCCACCCTTGTTGGACTCGGCGTACCAGGAGCCCAGGAAGGTCCCGCTGGCGGTGTACGTGCCATCGGACACGGGCAGACCGCTGTTGTTCACGTAGGACCAGGACTGCGTGTACTGGAGCGACGCGCCGGGGGCGAGCTCCACCTGCGAGGCGCCCGGCGGGAAGCTCTTGCCATTGGCCCAGTTCCACACCACCTGACCGCTGGAGTTGCGCACGGCGAAGTCGTAGGCCTGCCCCGTCTGGAACTGGAGGGTCACCGCGTAGGTCGCGATGTTGGTCACCACCAGCTTCAGCTGGGCCGCCCCCTGGGTGCGCACGTAGCTGCTCTTGTCCGTCGTGAACGTTACCTGGAGGGGATCCGGCGTGAGCAGGTTGATGCTCTGCGAGCCGCCCTTGGTGCCGACGCGGCCCAGGTAGTCGCCCAGGAGGACGCCGCTCACGGCGAAGTCGCCATCCGGCACCCCGGACCCATCATCTTCCACGAAGCTCCAGGTCTCCTGCACGGTCCACGTCTCACCGGGAGCCAGCGTGCGCGACTGGGGGTTGCCATCGAAGCTCTTCCCGTAGGACCAGGTCCACACGACGTTGCCCGCGGCGTCCGTGGCGGCGAAGTCGTAGGACTGGCCGGTGGCGAAGTTCACCTGGAGCGCGTAGGGGGCGGTGTTGGTCATCGTCAGGGAGAGCACGGCCTGCTCGCCCCGGCGGTAGGCGCTCTTGTCGGCGGCGAAGGAGACCTGCAGGTAGTCCGGCGTGGAGAGGGAGATGGACTTCTGCGCGCTCTTGGTGCCGCTGCGGCCCGCGTAGTTGCCCAGGAAGGTGCCGCGAATGGTGTAGGCGCCGTCCGCCGCCGGGCCGCCCGCGTTGGCGTTGTACGTCCACGACTCCTGGAAGCGCCACGTCTCCCCCGCGGCCAGCGTCTTGCTGGACGAAGCCGGGTCGAAGGTCTTCCCGAAGGACCAGCTCCACACGGTGGCGCCGCTGGCGTTCTGCGCCGTGAACTCGTACTTCTGCCCGTTGGAGAAGCTCACCGTCACGGGCGTGAGCCCGATGTTCTTCACCTCCAGGGTCAGCAGCGCCGGGTTTCCACGCGCGTAGCTGCTCTGATCCGTGGTGAGGCTGACCTGCAGGGTATCGAGGCTCTGGGCCTGGGACGAGCCGGGGGCGAGACCCACGAGCAGGACGAGGGTCCATGCCAGGGTCCATGTTGCAAAACGAGATGCTGAGATCCGCATGAGGTGGGGGCTCCAGTCAGTGGCAACGAGGTACCATCTGCTATTGCGGTCACGCGGAGCGATTGGATCTCCCCCGCGTGCCCGGCGAACGAACCGCGGGCTCGCCTGTTCATTCACGGACACACCGCTGATTGTGAGAAGGGGGTGAGCCAGGAGTCTTCACGGCATTGGCTTTGAGGTAGCCCGGCAGCACCTTCGAGCAGTGGCTGGGTGAGGCGCGCACGTGTGGCGTGTGCGCGATGGAGACCTTCGCGCAGGGCCTTGAACAGGACGGCGACGCCGTTCGGGCCGCGCTGACCACGCCTTGGAGCAATGAGCGCATCGATCACACCAAGCGCGGGAGAGCCACAAAACCAGGGCAGGCTCGGTCAGTGGAGACCTGTGCCACGTGGACACGGAGCAGGTGCAGCGCATGCTGCCGGACTGGCAAATTACGCCCACAACGCACGTCGAGCCTCCTGGCTCTCAAAGACTCTCAAAACACAGCCAGATTGATTTTTTCTCGTAACGGCGTATAAACATCTTTGTCGCCGTGGGCTCCCGGTCGCGTTTCCCCCTCGTGGCGTGAAGACAGACAGGCGCAATGGTAGACATACGGGAGCAAGGGTAGACAGACAGCGCTCTTGGTAAGCGCTCACCAGGCAACTCCTGGCTGTTTTTTCGAGTCCCACGACGAAGTTGTATAGACATTGGATTCAGGGACTGCTTTAAATATCTGCGAACAACGAAACCGGGAGAAGTCATGTTCCGTCGCGTTCGCCTCCACAGCATGCTGGGCCTCAGCGTCATCGCCCTGGCGGGTCTCCTGACGGCGTGTGGGGGTGAGCAACTGGACGGTGGTTTCGAACCGGCCACGACGGCGGCGGCGCTCAGCGACGCGGACAACGCGGGGGCCACCCCGGCGGCGATGATCGTCTACTCGCCCCGGGGCAAGCCGGTGAGCGAGGCGGGCTTCGTGTCGCTGGGCTCGCCCGAGGGCCTGGGCGGGCGGGTGCTCGAGGGCAACCCGGAGATCTTCGCCCGCGTCGACCACAGCCGGAACGGCACGACGGCGGGCCTCTTCAAGGCGACCCGGGGGAAGATCGAGATCTACTTCCCCTTCACGGAGCACGCCACCATCCTCGAGGGTGAGGTCACCATCACGGACGAGACGGGCCAGAGCCACACGTACAAGGCGGGCGACAGCTACTTCATCCGCCAGGGCCAGGTGGTCATCTGGGAGGTGAAGGGCAAGCAGGTCATCAAGTCGTTCTTCAACATCGTCGAGGCCCCGTAGAGGCCCCGAGGCCTACTGGAAGGAGTAGGCCACCGTGCCGCTGCACGTGCGATTGGCGGCACAGCCGGCGCGGAGGGTGTACATGCCGCCCGCGCCCGCCGGCACGGTGTAGAGCAGGTAGGAGAGGGAGCCGCACGCGTTGTCGTTGGCGCCCACCTCGACGCCGGCCGCGTTGACGAGCCGCAGGTAGGTGTCGCCGTTGCCGGACGAGCCCGCCACGGTACAGGTGCCGAACTGGAGCGTCTGTCCCTCGGCCAGCATCACGGTGCGGTCAACAGTGTCGCGGGTGGCGCCGCGGGTGTTGCTGGCTCTGTAGGTGAACGAGCCGGTGGTGACAGGCGGGGTCGCGCTGACGCGCCACACCACGGTGCCCCCGCAGCTCTCGCTGGAGTAGCAGCCGGCGCGAACCTCGTAGGTGCCGCCCTGGCCCGCCGGCACGGTGTACTTGAGGTACGAGGAGTGACCGCCGCACGAATCGTCGTTGACCGCGACCTGGGTGCCCGAGGCGGTGTCGAACAGGCGCAGGTAGGTGTCTCCGACGGCCGTGGCACCGGCGAGGTTGCAGGTGCCCACCTCCACGATGTCTCCCGCGTTGACGGTGAGGCTCAGGTTGACGGTGTTCTGCTGGGCGCTGCTGGTGTTGGTGGCGCTGTAGGTGAAGGAGTTGGCCGGAGGAGGCGGCGGCAGCGGAGGCTGGCCATTGGCGCCCCAGGGGTCGGGGCAGGTCTCGCTGCGCAGGGCGCACGGCGGGAGGCTGCTGCCCAGGTGGTTGATGATGACCTGGATGGGCACGCCGCGGTTGGGGCAGCCGGCGCAGTGGTGCAGGGCCACCACGCGGTGGTCGGCATGGCCGAGCACGGGCGAGCCCGAGGAGCCCTCCTCGGTGTCCGCGTAGTAGCCCATGTCCTTGGGGCCACCGAGCTGGCAGGACGTCTCGTCGAGGCTGTACACCTCGGCGTAGCCGGAGGCATCGGCGGTGGCGCTGGAGGTGACGGCGATCTTCTTGCCCCAGGCCAGCGGGTGCTGGGGCACGTAGATGCGCTCGTCCACCACCGCGCTGGTGGAGCGCAGCTGGAGGAAGCCGTAGGTGCCCGTGGGGTTGGTGGGCAGCTGCACCAGCGTGTAGTCGCGCGCGGCATCTGTCTTCACCAGCGTGGCGCTGGTGGCCACCACCGTCCCCGGGCAGGCGCCAAACGAGTCGCACAGGGTGGAGCAGGTGGAGCCCTCGGCCATGAACTCATAGGTGGTGTTCTGCGCGTCCGTGGCCGTGGTGATGCAGTGGTTGTTGGTCAGCAGGTGGCCCTGGTTGCCCACGAGCCAGCCGGTGCAGGCGCTGGTGCCATTGATGAGCAGACGCGCCACGGGCCGGGCGTGGTTGTAGATTTGAGCGTCGCTGGCCTCGTAGCAGCGGGCCCAACCGGAGTCGTCCCCTCCGCACAGGGTCTGGGCCTGAAAACCGGCCGTCACCTCCAACTCCAGGGCGGAGTAGCCGCGCGCGTACTTGTCGATGCGGTAGCCGTACGGGTTGAGCACGCCACGGCGGTTGAGCGTCGGGCTGTGCAGCTCGATGAGGGCGGTGTCCCCGGGAATGGGAATGCCCCAGAACCCATCACGCGCGCCCGGGTGCGAGTTGTCGTAGCGCCACGAGCGCGAGCCGTCCGGCGAGCGAACCAGCAGGTAGTCCCCCTCCTCCAACTCGAGCCTGGCGAAGTGCGGAGCGATGTACGTGGCCCCGGGGTGGGTGATGATGACCTCGTGGAGGGCACCGCTGGCGAGGTGCTGCGCCGTGGCCGAGTACGGGTGGGGTGACTCGAGCCGGCGCACGACCTCCTCGCCCACCTGCTTGAGCCGCTGCGAGGCCGGTGAGGGTGGACTCGCCTGGCATACCGGCCCACGCGTCGTCGCCTTGGCCTGTGTCATGGCACCGAGAAGCAGACAAAAGAAGAGGGATGGCCATTGGCTGGTCTTCATCGGAACTCCGTTTGTCTCGCAATGAGGAACGCGACCGCGCTCGATGCTCCATCATACGGATGTCTCGGTCATGGTGAAGACGGGTCTTGTATGACGAAGGAGGGTCGGATGTGACTCTGGCTGAGCGCGGAGGCGATACATGAAGCCACGCCTGCTCGCCGCGGCCTTGTTGATGCTCGCCACCCAGGGACTGGCCAGAAACGATAAAAATCCATGCTGCTGGAAAAACGAGGATAAACCGGTTAAGCTCCTGGCCCCGAGCGGAGCGCCGCGCCCCCACCGGACACGAACGGGCGCGGGCCGCTCGTCACGAAGCTCGAGGCACCAACGAAAGGCGATTCAACATGACTGTGTTCTCCCGGGTGGGAATGGGCCTCGGGCTCATGGGCCTTCTCGCGTGCGGTGGACCCACCGACACGCAGGGGGTGGACTCCAAGCAGACGGAATCCGCGATGGCGCTGCCGTCGCCGCGGATGTGCTCCTCGTTGCCCTGCATGCCCAACCTGGCACGCTCGGCGACGGTCACCGTCTCGAGCACGACGGGCTCCAGCGCCACCCAGCCCGACAGCCGGTGGACCATCGCCCGGGCGCTGGATGGCAACCGCGAATCGGTGGACACCGCTTATGGCTGGTCCTCCATGGCCAGGAACTCGGAGTACACCACCGAGTGGATCCGCTTCGACTTCGGCTCCCAGCGCTCCGTCAACGAGGTGCAGCTCTACGCCCGCAATGACGCGACGTACGGCACCACGCTGGGCGATGGCTTCCCCCGGGACTTCGTCATCGAGGTCTCCCAGGACGGCGCGAGCTGGAGCCCGGTGGTGACGCAGGCCAACTACCCCACCCCCACCGAGCAGCTCCAGACCTTCCGCTTCGGGACGGTGCTCACCCGCTTCCTGCGCATCCGGGCCACGCGGCTGGATTCCGTCGCGGGGGGGGGCTACTACTTCCAGCTCGCCGAGGTGGAGCTGTATGACAATCCGGACCGGCTCACCTATACCTTCTCGGATGGCGAGATGGCCGAGCTGACCCTCGACAACGGCGACGCCGTGGCGAGCGAGGACGTGCTCGTGGCGGAGGCCACGGAGCTGGACGGCCTCTTCGGCGAGTATCAGGCCTATATCAACCAGGTGGGCAGCGCCTCGGGCGGAAGCTCCGAGGGCGGGGTCAGCGGCCTGTCCGCGGGTGTCAACGCTCACCAGCGCTGCAAGTTCTGGCAGGTGGGCTGCTGGAAGCGGAAGATCATCGACCCGCGCTGGCCCAACAACACGGTCTACTTCGAGTTCCACCGGGAGGTCAGCGAGGACCACCGGCAGGCCATCCGCGGCTTCATCAATGATTGGAACAACCGGGTCGCGGTGCGCTGGGTCGAGGACCCCTCGCGCTTCGTGCGCGTGATGTTCAAGGTGAAGAAGCTCTCCAAGGCCTGCGGCAACTCCATCGTGGGCCACAGCGGGCTGCCCCAGAAGATTCGCATCGACCCGGACTGCGTCAACCAGCGGACCGTGCAGCACGAGATGGGGCATGCCATTGGCCTCATCCATGAGCAGCAGCGCTGCGACCGCGACTCCTTCATCACGGGCGTGGGTAACGACAGCAACAACCGCAAGGAGTGCGCCGCCAAGTACAGCATCTTCGGGCCCTATGACTACAGCTCCGTGATGCACTACCGCGCCGGGACGGCCGTCAGCCCGCAACCGCTGGGCAGCGTGGGCGAGCCCTGGAGCCCGGGCGGCCTGCTGCTCGGGTGCCATGACCGGCTCGGCATCCACAAGCTCTACGGGGTGGCAGGAGGCCCGGCCCCCACCTCCCTGGATGCGGACACCTGCAATCTCTCGCGGAACGCGACCGTGACGGTGTCCAGCACGACGGGCTACAGCGAGACCCAGCCCGACTCGCGGTGGACCGCCAACTGGGCGGTGGATGGCAACCGCAACTCGCTCTCCACCGGCTATGGCTGGTCCAGCATGTACTCCTCCAGCCCGTCGACGCTCCAGTGGATCCGCTTCCAGTTGCCTGCCGAGCGCTGGGTGAGCCGCGTGGACATGTACCCGCGCAACGACGCCACCTACGGGTCGGTCGTGGGCGATGGCTTCCCGGTCAACTTCAACATCGAGCTGTCGGCGGATGGCGTCAACTGGAGGACCGTCGTCACCCGCACCAACTACCCGCGGCCCACCGGCGTCCAGACCTTCGAGTTCACGGCCCAGCCCGCGCGCTTCGTCCGCGTCCTCGCCACCAACCTGCGCAGTGTGGGCGGCGGCGGCTACTACTTCCAGATCGCCGAGATCGAGGTCTTCTGAGCTACTGCGACTGGAACACGGGGCTTTGCCGTCGGTCGCCGTAACTCGTCGCGCGGTCGTGGCGGCTCGATTTCCGGGGCGGAGCGTCCAACCGGGCGCCCCGCCCTTTTTCATGCGACACGGGAGGTAGTGTCCATGGAACGAAGGAAGAGGCGAAGGTTCACCTCGGAGTCTCCGCATTCGCGCCAGTCAAAGCCCTGACGGCGCTCCCAGGTGGGCACCGGCCCTCGGCATCCCAGGCAATTCAGCCGGCCAGGCGCCTCCTGGCTGGCTTGCGAGCCGAGGGAGGGGACTCAGGCAGACGAGCCCACACGAGGTGACGGACGTCACGGATATCCGGTGAAGCGCTTCACAGTGAGAACCTGGCCCCTCTGGCAGGGTACGTCTCACGAGGTCCGAGCCAAGCGGCTTGAAACGAGTGAATGGCAGCATCGCGTCAACCCGGACAGGTTTGTTCTCATACGAGGCCCCTGGCTTGCCGACCAACTGTTGAGTCCCGTACAATCGAGCCCGCTTCAAACCAATGCCTCTGAAAAAGGCGCTCGCCATGCAATGCGAGGATTTGTGAAGAACTTGCGATACATAGCCCCCCTCCTCTGCATTCTCCTTTCCTCCTGGGCGAGCGCCCAGTCCCAGTCCACTCAACCCGAGACCAACGACTCGGACACGGGACAGCAGTCGGAACCGGGGAATTCCCCATCGGAAGATGAAAAATCGGAAGATGAAAAGCGGAAACTCTACGAAAAGTACTCGAAGAAGCCATTGTCGCAACTGACGTCGGAGCTCAAGACCCTTGAGAACCAGTTGCAGGAGAAGGACGACGCACACGGCAAGCTCTTACGCAGCCAGACATATCTCAAGCACAGGATTCAGGCATGGACGAGCAACCTCGAAGCTCGATCGGACGAAGCAGTAAAAGCATGGAAAAAATTCGAGACCATGACGGATAACTTGCAGGAGGACTCAAACAAGGCCGACCTGGATGCCGCGAAAAATGCCTTACATGAATTACAAGATAGTTACTTCGAACTTCGTAACGTGTTTCGGAGCATTTTCCGCGAAGAAGAAGCGAGGACCATGCGGGAATACGGCGTTCCCGTAAACTACGAATTTCCTAGGGATTGGAATTCCAGTTCATTTAATGTATTTATCCAAGGTCCGAACAAGCAGAGCACCGGCAAGGACGCACATGACAAGCTGAAGAGGATCCTATCCAATAAAGAAATACCGGAGTTATTGAAGAGCGGCCTCCCCCATGCAGAAGAACAAGCCAACGCTCTGCAGGAAAGCCTGAACAAAGAAGTCTCAAAGCGCTCGAGCGAACTGACCAAACTCCGCTCCCAGATCGAGACGCTGGCCCAGGTGGTAGACGACAAGTCCGGAGCGGACCACAAGCTGACCTTCGCCATCTACTTCATGGTGGCAGCACTCATCATCCTGTACGTCGCCACGCTCTTCGCTCGCGAGAGCATTCAATCCACCATCTTTGAAAATCGCACCCTGGTGGAGATGATTGGCATGGCCTTCCTGCTGTTGACCATCATCATCCTGGGCACTGGTGAAAAGATGGATCGCTCGGTTCTCGGCGCCTTGCTGGGCACGGTGGGTGGCTACATCTTCGGACAGCAGAACCGTTCCTCGGCCCGCCCGAAGCGTCGCAAGCAGGCCAATCCGGATGGCCCTCCACGGAAGAAGAAGAAGGCCACCGAGCTCATGACGGAGAACGTTCAGCGTGCCGCGCAGGAGGGAACCACGACTCCACCGGCCACCAAGGTGCCGGAGATGCCGTCCGGCATGGCGTCCTCCACCCCTGTCACGAGGGCCGAAATTACTCCCCCGGAGGCCCTGAAGCTCCTCCCGGAGCAGAAGCCGGCCGCGGGCTCTTGATCGGCAAGGGCGGCTGATGAGCGAAGGCCTGAATAGGCATCCGCCGGGGCCGCGCTGAAACGAGCGCTGAGTGCTCAGCGAGGGCGCTCACTCACAAGGCGTTCTTGTAGACGAGGCGCCTCGTGGAACTGTTGATGAGCCACAGGCCGATCCCTTCCCGGAAGACGATCTGCCGCGCCTTCAGGTAGTTGGGCTTCTGGGGGGCGATGACGATCCACGGATTGCCCGGAAGGTTCCCGCCCTGCATGTCCTGCACGTCAGAGGCGCACATCTTCTTGGTGGGGGAGACCGCGACCTGGGTGTCCGCGTCGTCCCGGACGGCCCCCTCAGGTGGCCGAGACCGGGGCCGAGGCGCGAGCCCGGCGCTTGCGCACGGCCTCGGCCACGCGAAGGGCCAAGAGCAGCAGCAGCAGTCCATCCGGAGAGGCTCTCAACCCGGGCGTCCTGCAGGGGCCGTGACGCACCTCGAGCATCCCCGGGAACATCCCGGACTCCAGAAAGCAATGGATTGATTGACCCATCTTCCATGCCATGAGAAACCGGTACTCAAGAAAAACTGGAGGTCTCATGCGCAGGATCGCGGGCATTCCCTTCGCTGTGGTGATCGCCGCCGCTCTCGTCGTGGGCTGCGGGGGTGAGGGCGGTATCCAGAACATCGAGCTCGCCGGTGCACCGGACGTGCTGGAGGGCAGCGCTCCTGGGGACGCGCTCGGTGGGGCCTCGCTCGGCGCGGGAAGCGAGCTCGAGGTCACCGCGAACGCGAACCTGCGCGGGAGCCCGTCGGCCCAGGCCTCCGTCCTCCTGGTGATTCCATCCGGCTCGCGCGTCGAGGCCGCGGCCGAGGCACCGCGGGAGGGCTTCTACAAGGTCCTCTACCTGGGGCGTGAGGGCTGGGTGTTCGGCGCCCACCTGCGCCGGACGGAGCAGCTCGGGACCACCGAGCAGGCCATCTCCGTGACCGAGATCATCTCGCGCGCCCAGAGCGGCGTCGGTTTCTCCTATTGGTGGGGCCACGGCCGGTGGTCGCCCACGGGCGCCACCAGCACCAACAAGGGGTCCTGCTCGGGGAGCTGCCCCGGCTGCTCGCACTCGGGCTCCTACGGCGCCGATTGCTCGGGGTACGTCGCCAAGGTGTGGCAGGTGCCCGATTACAACACCGATGTGTCCCAGGATCGGCACCCCTACTCGACGGATCACTTCCGCAACCGGACGGACCTCGAGTGGAGCCGGGTCGATCGCGGCACCGCGCAGAAGGGCGATGCGTTCGTCTACCGCAGCGGCGGCGCGGGCCACATCTTCTTGTACGAGTCGGGCGATCCCTGGGGCTCGATGGTCGTCTACGAGGCCGCCGGATGCTCCACCGGGGTCGTCCACCGCACCCGGACGGCGGGCAGCGAGTACATCGCCATCCGCCGCAAGAACCTGGGGTCGACGGCTCCTCCTCCGGCCGTCCCGCAGCATGTGGGCGTCGTGGGGGTGACCACGCCCAACGGGTATTGGCTCGTGGCCGATGATGGAGGGGTCTTCTCGTACGGGACGGCGGCCTTCCACGGCTCGGCCGCGGCCATCTCCGGCAAGAAGCCGGTGGTGGGCCTGGCCAGGACGGCGGACGCGGGGGGCTACTGGCTCGCCAGCCAGGATGGAGGCATCTTCGCCTACGGCAACGCCCCCTTCTACGGCTCCCTGGGCAACACGACCCTGAACGCGCCCATCGTGGGCATCGTCTCGACGCCCACGGGGGGTGGCTATTGGCTGGTGGGGGCGGACGGCGGCATCTTCGCCTTCGGCAACGCGGGCTTCTACGGCTCCATGGGGGGCAAGCCGCTCAACAAGCCCATCGTAGGAATGGCCCGCACCGGCAACGGAGCCGGCTACTGGCTGCTGGGGGCGGACGGCGGCATCTTCGCCTACGGCAACGCCGCCTTCCACGGCAGCGGCGCGGGCCTGACGTCCACTCCCTTCGTCGGCATGGCCGCGAAGCCCGACGGCACGGGCTACTGGCTGGTCACGTCGACCGGCGCCATCTACAGCTTCGGGAGCGCCGCCTACCACGGCGGCATGAACGGCTCGGCCCTGAACGCGCCCATCTCCGGCATCTCGTCGACCTCCACCGGCAACGGCTACTGGTTGATCGGCAAGGACGGTGGCGTCTTCACCTTCGGGGACGCCGTCTTCGCCGGCGCGAACTGAGCCTGGAGGGCTCGCCCGATGAAACCGCGCTCGCGAGCCTTCCTGTGGGCCGGCCTGGTGGGAGTGGCCGGCCTCGCCCTGCTCTGGCTGCTGAGGCTTCCCCCCGGGGGTGCCCCACTGGGCACGGACACCGCGCCCGGGACTGGAGCGCCGCGGGCCGAGGGCTCCGGCGCGGGAGAGGGGCGTCCAGGGGCCTCGGCGCCGGAAGCCAGGCCAGCGCGCACGGCCCCCCTGTCGCGTCCCCTCGACGTGCTGGTGAGCACGGATTGGGGCTCGGGGGAGGGACAGCTCGGCCGGAGCGCGCCGGAAGAGGGCAACCCCGAAGGGCCGATGTCCTTCACCGTTGGCCCTGACGGAACCCTCCTGGTGCTGGACCAAGTGAATGGCCGGATCTCCCGGTATGACCGCGACGGCCGGCCTCTCGCCCCCATTGCGCTGAGCCAGACGCTGGCGCACGAGCTGGCCGTTGCTCCCGATGGCTCCCTGGCCGTCATGGATCGGCTGGCCGACCGGAGCGTTGCCATCTTCAATCGGGAGGGGACGCTGGTGGGCGACATCCCGCTGGTGGGGAAGAACCTGCCGGAGGCCGGGATGTCCACGGGGCTGTTCGTGGACGAGACGGGCATCTACGTGGAGCGGGGGCATGGTCCGCTGGTGCGGGTGGGTGACATGCGGGGGCGGAGCGATCCGGAGCAGCCCCTGCTGGACGGGCGGCCGACACCCGACGGGAAGTCCCTGCTCTCCGCGGCGCTCATCGATGGACAGGCCGGGCGCCTGTGGGTGCGCCTGGTGGAGCGCGCGAGCGGCCAGCTGCGCTTCATGAGGGAGCTGCGCCTGCCGATGCCCATCCGGCACCTGATGACCCTGGAGGCCGATCCCTCCGGCCGCATCTACGTGAGCGCCTCCGTGGGCCGGGAGGCCGCGCCGGGCGAGCCGCCGCTCGACGAGGGCGTTCAGGTGCTCTGCCTGTCGCCCGAGGGTGAGGTGCGGGGCAGCGCGATGCTGCCGCCCAACCGGCTGGCCGACGAGACCTTCCGGGAGCTCTCGGTGATGGCGGACGGGACGATTCTCTACCTGGTGCGCACGGGGACAGGGGCCGAGCTGCGGCGCTATCGCTGCTCGTGAAGCAGGCCGGGGACGACGTGGGCAGCGGCTCCTCGGCGGGCGCGCTCTGGGCCGCCCCTCGCGCAGGTGGAACTCAGCGACAGTCAGCGGTGGCACCTGCCACGGGTGGCCGGGCTCGTTTGGGAGGGGGGGTCATTCGCCCCCCCGCCGCCGCGTCACTCAATGCCCGAGAGACTGGGGCGGTGGCTTCGCGCTGATGGCGGGCGAGTAGCACTTGCCCTGGTACTCATAAAGGACGTCCGGGCACGGGGCCTTCAGCTCGTGCGGCAACCAGCAGGCGCCGACCAACTCGACCTCGACGTAGCGTGTGCACGGAGGGCGCTTCTGACCCTTGAAGGGCTTACTCGGCAGCGGATCTGCGAGCACGGACTCCCCAGCATCCAACGTGTCCACGAGCCCCCATGGGCGGGCGGGTTGGTCCGGCGTTCCACCTGCCGTGGACTCCTCGTGGCTCATGAGGGCGGGGGGGATGCTCGTCACGAGTTCCTGGCCACTGGACGCCTGGAGCCCCCACGCGAAGAACAGGCCGCACACCACGGCAGTGCCCGCCAACGCCAGCCCCACCCGCCACCGGCGACCAGGCTCGGAGGGGCCGGAGAGGGCGCGGGCCATGCGTCGCACTCCCGCGCGGACACCCTCCAACAGGAACACCAGCGCCTCCACCGAGTGCTTGTCGGGGGCGACGGACCAGTGCGAGTCCTCGACCTCCAGGGCGATGTAGCTCGGTGTGATGGAGGAGATGATGCGCACCCGCCACTCCTTCAACAGCGCCACGTCCTCCTCGGCGGCGGGTTTGAGCACCAGGGCCGTGGCCCCGCTCGTCTCGTGCCTGGCACGATAGAGCTCACCCGGGCTGTTCGCTGGCTGTGACACCTGCTCCTCGAGTTGATAGGGCCCCAACTGCGTCCGCTCCTCCCAACTCCTCTCGGACTTCTTCTCTTCGTCCATGCGTGCTCCTCGCTGGCCGCTCCGCCTACCGGAGGCCCGAGGTACTTGTTCGCATGGCGCCGAGCCCTCGATCCAGGAGTTGCTCGGTGCTTCCGGGACGTCCTACCGCACAGGTGCACTGTCACTCCATGCCCGCGAGCGCGTGGTGGCGGTGCACCCCCTACCAGTGCCCGGAGGGGCCGCGGCTGGACGTGGAGGAGGGCCACGCGCCGTACCCGCGGTGGAGGTGGGCATGGCCCACGAGCGCGGCGTCCTGCCGGACCTGGACGCGCCCGTCCTGCCGCTCCTGCCGGACCTCGCGCCGGTGCGCAACCCGGACCCCCGCAAGGACCGCCTCACCCTTCGCCACCAGCTGGAGATGCGCACGGGCCTGGCCTGTGACGACTGGGACGCGCGCTCGCCCGGTAACGAGGAGAAGATGTACGACACGGACGACTGGGCCCGCTTCGTGGTGGACCTCCCCATGAGCGCGGAGCCGGGCACCGTGGCGAGCTACTGCACGGGCGGCGTGGTGCTGCTGGGCGCCGTCCTGGAGCGCGCGAGTGGAATGTCCATTCCGGAACTCTCCCGCCAGTGGCTCTTCCAGCCGCTGGGCGTGGAGGACTTCTCGTGGGAGCCAGCGGGCCGGCGGGGACGGACACCGACGGACACCTGCGGCTGCGCCCGCGCGACTTCCCGAAGCTCGGTCAGGTCTTCCTCGAGGAGGACGGTGGCATGGCAAGCACCTGGTCTCCGAGGAGTGGGTGTCCGGGTCCGGCACGCCGCACAGCCAGCTCGGGGACGCCCGGTACGGGCTGCTTTGGTGGAGCACCCGCTTCGTCATCCAGGACCAGCCGGTGGAGGTGACGTTCGCGCGGGGCAACGGCGGTCAGTACGTCTTCGTGGCCCCCTCACCGGGCCTCACCGCCGCCTTCACCGGCAGCCACTACAACGAGGCCGGCTCGGCGCTGCCGCTCATCCTCTTCGGGCGGTACGTCCTGGCGGCGGTGCTCGGCTTCGAGCGGGCCAGGCCGTCCGGGGGCGGCTCGAAAGAGCAGACCCCGCGCTGAGGCGTCAGGAGGCGAGCGGCGCGGAGCAACAAGCCACGCCGTCTACGACTTCGACCTCTTCCAGCGCTCGAATTCGCGCTTCGCGCGCTCCAAGGTGGCGGCGACGTCGTCGCTGTCCGGATCCGGTTCTTCTTCGCCCTCCAGCTCGAGCATGGGGGGCGGGGCTGGCTCGGCCGCCTTCTTCGGGCGAGCCGAGGGTGTCCCGGAGAGCTCG
Source organism: Archangium sp. (assembly GCA_035645295.1). Taxonomy (GTDB): domain Bacteria; phylum Myxococcota; class Myxococcia; order Myxococcales; family Myxococcaceae; genus Archangium. The sequence continues at coordinate 2,931 of DASQMW010000063.1, read as the reverse complement.
ACCTCCGAAGGCCGTTCGTTGCTCAGCTGGTAGTCGTCTGAAATCAGGATCTCCGCAGCCGGCAGAATGGCCTCGAGCTTCTGAAACGCACGCACCAGCTTTCGGAAATGCGCCTCGGTGCGGACTTGAAAGAAGGATGCGTAGTCGGCGCCCGGCGGCGCGGACTTCCTGCCGGATTGCTTCAGTTCGTCGATCCGGGCGTCGGGCAGAAGACCGCGCCATGCATCGAGTGCATCACCTCGAGTGGACGAAAGCCGCAGGTCGTGTTCGCGGCTCCAGCGCTCGAGCCCTGCCTGCTCGTCCGTCGTCAGCGGCCGTTTCAACCGTATGGAGTACGTGAGAGCCCAACCCATGGCCCGAAGAAGAGGGGGTTTCCAGCCGCGCAGTCAAGCGGCGGGGCGACCGGGCACCGGACCATGAGCGCTACGGAGTGGAGGCGGAAGAGTACGGCCCGGCAGCCGGGCCTGATGAGCCCTGCCCGGCGGCTCACCAGAGCGTGGTGAAGGTCCCGGAGGCGCAGGGGAGTCTCGTTGTCTGTTCGAAGGTGTCAGAGGACTCGTAGGGAGAGGGCATCCGCGCGCGGGGCTTCCACACGCTGGTGCTCGACGTGGAGCAGGGCGTGCGTGGTGAGGCCCAGCCGAACACGCGGCTGCGCCCCTGGCTCGACGCCGCGCGGTGAGCTTGGAGGGGGTTGATGACCCCCTTTCACCTGTCCTTGCTCTCGTTGCTCGCCGTTCGAGACTCCCGGGAGGAGCGGTGCGGGCCTCCGCCGCACCCCGTGTGCCCACCAAGGAGGCGCGGGCCCGCTACCCGTGGCTCTCCGCAGGGCGCATCCCGGCGCAGGACTTCCACGTGCTCTCGCCGGGGAGGACGGGCCCTGTTTCTCCCTGGACGGAGAGGAACCCCACTGCGCCGACACTGAGAGTCGGAAGCCTGCTGCGCCTGCCCGCCCACCGGGGGCAGGCTCACCCTTAGTTCCCGTTCGGCCAAGGGAGTCCTGCCTCCAGTACCTGATGACGGAGACGGTCTGGGCTGAGTGTGTAGTGGTGCGGCCACTCGATCAGCGTCACCCCTGCTTTCCGGCAGCGCGCGGCCTTCCGGCGGTCACGCTCCTGGTTCCGATGCAGCGCCTCTTCTCCGCCGAAGTGCTCGACTGCCTCGTAGTGCTGTTGGCCCTGGTACTCGAAGGCTAGCTTGAGAGATGGGACGTATACGTCGAGACGTTGGGGATGGAGCCAATCCGGGCTGTATTGTCTCTGCGCGTCGGGGAAGAAGCGCCGCACTAGTTCAGCCAGCGCGGTCTCTCCCTTCCAAACGCTCGCAACACCAATGGTCGGCTCTGAGCCTTCGTCCCCGGTCAGGTGGAACGCGAGGTCGCAGTAGTCAACGAGCCGAGTGGAGTGGTGGGTGTAATAGTGGTGCGCGACGACCTGCACGTCGAACGCAGCGAGCGCAGGCTCAATGTGGGCGTGTATAGCGGACTCATTGGCCTCAAGCCACTGGTGGATGCGGTCGAACTCGGCCTCGGCCGTAGGCCCTTGTATGGGGAAGTAGCGGTCGTGCTGCTCCAAGGCCCAGATCGGCGGGATGATCGGGTGCGGGAGGATCGCACGCGGATCGAAGCGGCAGCACAGCAGCACGCCACGGGCGGGGTCATCGGTTGGGAGTCCCCACCACGCCATCATCGTTTTCCACTTCGCGAGCCGCTTCTGGGATGGCCAACCCAGCGACCCACCCCAGACCTTCACCGGCACGAACGACGGCGTGAGGCCGACGAGGATATCGGGGATGGGGCCCGTGAGCCCCAGGACCGCAGGGCTCCAATGCCGCACCAGATCGTCAAATTCCTGCCACGTATCAGCAGCTATCCGCTGCGGTCGCTCTGAAGCGACCCACTCCTCAATCGTGCTCGGCGTGGGAACCTGGGTCACGTCGCCAGCCCTGCGGTGTTCGTAACGACGAAGGGCTGCTCTTTCGGAACATAGGTGTAGCCGAACTTCATGCTCGCGAACTCATCATCGGTCAGTCGATGCGTCGACCTATAGCGGAGATATTGTCCGGTGAGCTTCATGAAGATGTTCGCCAGGTGCCGCCGGCCCAGGTTCATCAAGATGTTGCCCTCAAGGTTATCCGCCTGCTTCGAGGAGATGAGCCTGCCACTGCTCCTGAGGATCCGGCTGGTGGCATACGTGGCGATCTCAAACATCTCCTCCACCATGAGCTGCTCAACGGAGTCCAGCGCCCGATAGGCATTCGTGCTCTTGGCGCGCGTCCAGAGTGCTTCGTGGATCCCGACTATCGACCGCGCATCGACGCCGGTGATGAGTGTTGCGCCATCTTTGTTCCGGGTGATACCGAGATCTGTTTGGAGCTTTTTCTCGATGACATCAGCGCAATCCTTTGATTGGACTCTCAGAAGTGCGTAGCTGTTAGGCCTGCCCAGGACCAGCTCGCCAACTGCGCAAATGAATGCCTTGTTGTGCTTCCCCGCTAGCCCGCCGCGAGTGCACTTCTTTACGCGATCGTTATCGCCCTTGCCGAGCTGGAGGATGTTCTCGCCGTTCGACACGAGGTAGACGAACTCGCCGACCGGGACCTCATCGGCGCAGGACGGATGGTACACGCTACCCAGCTTGGCCATTTCCGCAAGCGCAAGCGACGCTGGGCTACTTGGTGAGGAGGGGCTCATGCCGTTCTCCATTTTCCTCGGGGTACCGGAATGGTGTCGGACGATTTGTAGGAACCGAGGTGTCGGAACGAGTCCTTTGATACCTTACCCGGCGCCAAACCGCCGCCCTCGTCGCTCGGGCAGTGAGAGGCGCGGGGGTCCTCGCGCCCGGCACCCGAGTTCGCTCATTTTCCCCGTCTCCAGCGAGCCTCGTGGGCCTTGCGCTTCGTGGGCACTCGCGGACCTCACTTCTGGACGTCCAG
>DASQMW010000062.1:0-60894 GCA_035645295.1 Archangium sp. | reverse complement strand
TGAGGCGGCGGATCCACTCGCGGGACTGCCGGGTTGGGCCCAGAAGCTGGCTCAGAAGTACTACACGAAGACCGTCAGCACCTTCCTGCTCTACGGAGCGGTGCGCGACCTGCAGCCCACCACCCAGGAGGACGGCAGCCGGAGCTTCGGCACGCTGCGCACCTTCCTGTCCGAGGAACTCTTCGGCGGGCGCGATCACGTCATCTTCTATGACCGCTCGTCCGGCATCCGCTCGGCGTCTCCGGAGACGCAGAAGGACTTCCAGCGGACGATGGCCGGGTATGACGCGATGTACGGCACGGACTACGCCAAGAGCCTGCCGAGGGACCCCGCCCGGGCGCTGCAGATTCTGGAGAACTTCCTGCGGATGCGCCTGAGCGAGGGCAAGTCGCTGGCGCTCATCATCGACTTCGCCGAGACGCTGGTGCCGGGCGGAGAGATGAGCCACCTGTCGGCGGAGGACCGGTTCGTCCTGGCCACGCTGGACAAGTGGGCGCACGACCCGCAGTTCCTCGGGGGCGACGCCTCGGTGGTGCTGCTGGCGGAGAACCTGGCGGACGTGTCCCAGCGCCTGTCGCGCAACCCGTACGTGGCGGCCATCGAGCTGCCCCTGCCCACCGAGGACGAGCGGCTGGAGTACGTGCGCTACAAGCTGGAGGGCAAGAAGCTGGCGGCGGTGTCGGACGTGCCGCTGGCGGGCCTGGCGAAGATGACGGCGGGCCTCTCCCGCATCAACCTGGACCGCGTGCTCACCGAGGCCCTCGAGCGCGACGTGCGCATCACCACGGATCTGCTCAAGGAGAAGAAGAAGGAGCTCATCCAGGCCGAGTGCCATGGCCTGCTCGAGTTCATCGAGCCGGTGCACACGCTGGAGGCGGTGGCGGGCCACGCCAAGGCCAAGGACATGCTGCGCCACGCGGCCAACGCGCTGAAGAAGGGGCGCATCGAGGTGATGCCCATGGGCTACCTCGTCAGCGGCCCGGTGGGCACCGGCAAGACGTTCATGGTGTCCTGCTTCGCCGGAGAGATTGGCATCCCGGTGGTGAAGTTCCTCAACTTCCGCAGCCAGTGGCAGGGCGTCACCGAGTCCAACCTGGAGAAGATCTTCAACCTCCTCAAGGCGCTCTGGCCGGTGGCGGTGATGGTGGACGAGGCGGACACCTTCCTGGGCAACCGGGACTCGGGCGGGGACTCGGGGACGAGCAGCCGCATCTTCGGCTCCATCGCCTCGTTCATGGGCAACACGGTGTACCGCGGGAAGATCGTCTGGTTCCTGCTGACGGCCCGGCCGGACCTGCTGCCCATCGACCTCAAGCGCCAGGGCCGCGCCGAGGAGCACCTCGCGCTCTTCTATCCAGAGACGGAAGAGGAGCGGGAGGAGCTCTTCAAGGTGATGCAGAAGAAGACGGGCCTGAAGCTGGACGTGACGTCCATCTCGGAGCTGATCCCCACCGGGACGCGGCAGTTGAGCGGCGCGGACATGGAGGCGGTGCTGGTGCGCACGCGCTTCCGGGCGCTGGCGAACGGGCGCGAGCAGGCCACGGTGGAGGACCTCAAGGCCGTCTTCGAGGACTTCGTGCCGCCGAGCTACCCGCTGGAGATCGAGCTGCAGAACCTGGTGGCGGTGCAGGAGTGCACCAGCCGGGAGCTGCTGCCCGAGAGCTTCCGCCGACTGGACCGCGACCACGTCACGCGCCGCGTCCGCGAGCTGAAGATGTTGCTCGAGGAGGGCTGAGGCGTCTGGCCCTCCCGGAGCGGGCGGGCCTGCTTCAGTCGAGCATCGCCTGCAGGGCCTTGAGGTCCATGTCCTGCACGGCGGCGCGCACGACACGTCCCAGGGCATTGGGCATCCGGTCATCTTTGGGCAGCACGCCCCAGGTGGTGGTGAGGGTCAGGAACTGCAGCGAGCCCTTCGCCGCCGGGCGGGTGAAGACGTCCTGGTTGACCACCACCAGGGGCGAGGAACCCGGGGCGCAGGTGAGATCCAACCCCGTGGGGTTGTCCCGCTTGCGTTTGGCGCTCAGGCAGGCCCCCGCCTGGCGCTGAGCGGGCGAGAGCGGCGCGAGCGCCTGATTCAGGGCGTCGAGGGTGGCCTGGTTCTTGGCGTTCGACTTCTCGAGCTCCGCCTTCCCGGCGCCCGTGGCGGAGGACAGCTGCTTCTGGAAGAGGGCCAGGGTCTCCTGATTCTGGGAGATGAGGAGTTGGATGTAGCTCTCTACCGGGAAGGGCCGCCAGGGCAGGGCGTCCCGCTTGCTGAGCAGCAACACCTCCTTGCCTCCCACGTTGTACACGGGGAAGCCCTGCACCTCGCCCATCTTCTGCGGCGCGGAGAATAACTGCGCCGGATTGGAGAGGTCCAAGGTCTCGCTGCCCAGGAAGACGCCCAGGTCGTTCACATGGATGTCCAGCGTGGGCCCCTCGCCGACCCCCTTCCACGCCCCGGTCTTCTTGTCCTGGACCGAGCCTTTGTTTTCCAGCTCGATGGGTTTGGCGAGGAGGAGCGTCCGCACGAGCGCCGGGTGGTGCTTCGCCGCGTGAGCCGGGGGGCCCTCCACCTTGATGACGGGGTGGAGGCTCATCCCTCGCGGGGGATTGAACTGGGGCGTCCGCAGGACCACCTCCATCAGCTTCGTCGTCTGGCGGGTGAGCTGCTGCCCCTCGGCCGCGCTGAAGGCGCCCCGGGCCAGGGTGATGTTCGGCTTGCTCACCATTCCCAACGCCTGGCAGGACGCCTGGCTGCGCCCCGCGCACGGGTCCGTATCGGGCGGGCTTCCCGCCCAGGCGGCCGTTCCCAGGCAGAAGGTGGCGGTGGCGAGCAGGCGAAGACGTGGCGTCATGTCGGGGACCTCCGGAGGAGAAGGGCCCTCTATACCCGCCTTGGAGGGAGGCCAGAAAACTGGGAAAACACCGTGCCAGCCTTCATCTTCATTACACACCGAGAGTGGGCGTAGGGCACTGTACGTCCATTTGACCGATGGTTGTGCTGGCTGGAGTGGAATCAGATGGGGAGCATGAAGGATGTGTGTCAACAGAAACCCGGAGGGCGTGAGTCGGGGCAGGTCGCGGTCGAGTCCGCCATCGTCCTGCCTCTCTTCGTGTTCCTCATCCTTGGCACCCTGCAACTGGGGCTGATGCATCAGGCCCGGCTGATCACCAAATACGCCGCCTACAAGGCAGTGCGTGCCGGCGCGCTGAACAACGCCCAGAAGTCCGTGATGGAGCGCGCGGCCATCGCGGTGCTGCTGCCCATCATCAGCCGGGACGCGGGCGGCGGCGAGTTCATCAAGACCATTGGAAACGCCACCGAGTTCTACAACAAGTGGTCGTGGGATGGCGTGAAGGTCAACGCCATGGCGGACGCCAACGGCCTGCCCTACGTCGAGGTCACCACGTGTGGTCCCAGCAAAAAGGAAGTGGGTGGGACGGAGGTGGACTTCGATGATCCGCGCTTCGCGGCCAGCACCAACTGGAAGGACAGCCACCGCACCAAGCTGCGCATCCAGGTGACGTTCAACTACCGGATGCCCATTCCCTTCGCCAACTGGGTCATCCACGCCGCGGCCTTCAACCGGGACATTCCCTGGCTGATGCGCATGGGGGAGAAGTCCACCAAGCCCACCCCCGACTTCGGCTCCCCCAAGTACGCCGCCGCCGCCAACAACGGCCTCTACATCCTCCCTATCCGCGCCGCCTACACCATGCGGATGCAGTCCAACGTCTTCGTCAAAGAGCTGCCGGGTTCGAACGCATGCCGCACCACCAACAAGTACTGAGGAAGAAGCGCTCACGCCTCGTCGCTCCGCGCGGGCAGGCCCTGGTGCTCGCGGCCCTCTCCCTGTTGCTGCTGGGGTTGATGGTGGCGTTGAGCTTTGGAATCAGTCACGCGCTGCGTGGCAAGACGCGCCTGCAGCAGCACAGCGACGCCATGGCCTACTCCATGGCCACCGTCGAGGCGCGCTCGCTCAACTACTTCGCCGTCAGCAACCGTGCCATCGCCGCCTCCTTCGTGGCGATGAACAGCCTGCACGCCTACATGGCCGCGGCCACCGTGACCTCGGCCATGCTCGATCAGGGCAAGAGCAACTTCGAGGGCATCGCCATCCTCGAGCTCATCCAGTGCCTGCCCTGCCCCTGGACGGGCTCGGCCTGCAAGCACTGCAAGGACGCCGCCGAGGCCTACAAGATTTCCAAGAAGTTCGACAAGAAGCGCAAGGAGTACGACAAGGAAATCAAGAACCTCGACCCGCGCTTCGACAATGCGGTGCAGGCGTTGGATTTGATGATGGACGGCATCCACCGCTCCCAGGTGGCCGTCTTCGGGCAGACGGCGGACCTGCTGCGCGCCGGCACGGCCAACGACATGGGGAAGCTCAAGGAGATCAACGCCAAGGAGGCCAGCGCCCTGAACTCGGCCGTGGGCGGGCTCAACGCGGCGGAGTTCTCCTGTGTCATCGACGGCATGCCCTGCGTGTCGCCTGGCAAGCCCGGCAACAGCCCGCGCACCGCACGGGCCAAGGTGATGACCGAGGTGGCCAACGCCACCCGGCCGGAATGGCCGGCGAAGCGTGGCAGGGGCGTCCTCACGTACCTCCACCCCCAGTTCATGAAGGACCTGATGAACGGCATCCAGGGCTCGGGGGTCAGCCTCGTCACGGGCCACGAGGGCACCGCCAAGACGATCAATAGCGCCAGCACGAGCGAGGTGGAGGGCGGCCAGACCTCCAACAACGAGGGCAAGGTGAGCGGGGCGGATGAGCATGGCCGACTCACCAGCACCTGGCGCCATGGCATCTGGACCGGGCGCTACGAGGCGTCCATCTTCTCTGGCAAGAGCGCCAACAATCACTCGCCCACGAGCGCGCACGGCAGCGGCAAGCACGACAAGTTCGAGGGCACCTACGCCAAGGACCTGGTGGCCTGCTCGGCGGGTGGCAACTGCTTCATGAAGTTCCGCGCGGATCCGGATCCCAATCGTGACTTCGGCCAGCCCCACGTCTACAGCTACGTCACCATGAAGATGCGCACGGGCGACGTGACGAAGGCCCCGTGGGAACTCAACTCCAAGTCGGAGCTGAGCTTCACGCACAAGGAGCAGGGGACCGGCAAGATCGCCATGGCCCCCAACGAGGGCGCGGCCATCTCCAACGCGATCGTCTACTACCACCGCCTGGGCGACTGGCAGGAGCAGCCCAACATGTTCAATCCCTTCTGGCGGGCCAAGCTCCACCCCTTCACCTCCACCCAGGCCGCGACGGTGCTGATGGCGGGAGGCAACTCGGACGCCGCGCAACTGGCCAAGATGGCCTCGGACCTGCCGCTGTAGCTCCTCTTTCCAGGAAGACATCCCATGCGCACCGCACGCCACCACTCCAAGCAGCGCGGCGCCGCCTCGGTGGAGGCGGCCATCAGCATGCTCATCATCATCCCCGCGTTCATGTACGCCCTGTTCCTGGATGATCTGCTGCGCTACGCGGCCGATCTCCAGGAGGCGGTGGTGAGCACGCCCTGGGACTTCGCGGGGCAGAACTACACCCAGCCGGGCAGCCGCGGGCTCAAGGGCAACGCGAGCAACACGAAGCCCTATGGTGGGAACCTCGAGGTGCAGCATCAGGCGCGCCTGATGTACTGCGACCACGAATCCAGCGGTGACTCGTACACGGGTACCTCCGATTACACGGTCGACTGTGACTCGGAGAACCACCACCAGGGCAAGGCCCTCAGCGGCCATGTCTGTTGGCTCAACGAGGGCGCCCACCAGGTGACGTGCGAGCCCGTGAAGAAGGACGTGGGGCTGCTTGGGGCGAGCCTCTACCAGGATTACATGTCGGAGTTCTCGAAGGCCGGCGGCATGTACGAGTGCCATGGCCAGGAGGTCGTGGAGAACTACCTGCTGCCCAAGAACTTCCTCCAGGAGTTCGCGGGCGACGTGCAGATGACCAAGGAGAACTGGTCCAACAACGGCGGCAGCATCCACGGCAACGCCCAGGCGGGTAAGAAGGAAACCGCCTACTACCTGGCCGAGCAGCGGTTCGCCGTGGTGATGGACTCCTGGGCCGTGAATGAGACTCCGGAGGCCGAGGGCGAGCTGGAGAAGCAGGCGATCGACCTGGCGGTGGCGCCCGGCACCAAGAGCGGACCGCTGTATGATCGAGTGGATCTCGTCTACTCGGGCAACATGCTCTACACGCCCTTCCAACTGGCCACGACGGCGTTCCTCACCACGGCGAGCCAGAAGCTGTTGAATCCCGTGATCCTCACGAGCAGGCCGGACAACCCCGCCACGCCCAACGTGTCCATGACGAAGATGGGCACGTCGCCGCCCCTGCAGAAGATCGAGCAGGACACGGCCTCGCCCCAGTATTACTCCACGCCCTGGAAGGACTGGTCGAGCGACCCCTACGAGAAGACCCACGCCAAGCGTGGCAAGTACTACATGGGCTGCAAGACCGCGCAGAAGAACAAATGCTGACGTCTCCTGGTCCCTCCTCCCTGCTGCGCGTTGTCCTGCTGGTCTTCTCCATCGTGGTGGTGGGGTCGCTCATCGGCTTTGGCTGGGAGGTGGGCGTCCATGGAAATGTGCTGGAGGAAGAGGAGGCCCTGGAGAGCCTGATGGCGGCCGAGGAGGACACGGCGCCGGACTGGCGCAAGGGCCCCTCGGAGGAGGAGCGGGAGATCATCCAGCGGGCCACCGGCGGGCTGCCGCCCTACAAGGACGCGGTGCCCCAGGCGCTGGCGGCGGACTACCTTCCGGGCTCGAACCTGGCCGCGGCCTGGTTCATCACGCCCGACTCGCCGCAGCAGGTGTTGGGCTTCTACAGCGAGGCGCTGGAGAAGGCGGGGCTGCCGCCCGTGGAGCACTACTACAACAGCAATGCCGGCTACGTGGCCTACATGGAGCCCGGCTCCAAGCGGGTGCACACCGTGTCGGCGCTGGCCCAGGGCGGGGAGACGGCGGTGTTCGTCTCCGCCGGGCAGGTGGACTCCTTCCTGAGGGGGGGAAACCAGGTTCCCGCCGGGCTCCCCCTTCCCCCGGAGGCCGAGGAGCCGGTGGTGCTCACCTTCCGCCGGGAGGGGCGCATCCAGTACTCGGTGCTGGCGCAGCTGCCCGAGGGGCAGGTGAAGGCGCTGAGCGACTTCTACCGCGAGTCCTTCGCCGTGCAGGGGTGGAAGCTGGAGTCCGAGTCGGCTGAGTCCACCCGGGAGACGCACCTGCAGGTGAGCCGGGGGAACTCCCGGGCCACGGCCCTGGTGCAACAGCAGGACGATGGGGTGAAGCTGTACGTCACGCTGGATCAGCCCTTGTAGGGCGCGCCGCGCCAACACACGAGAGACGGAGGACGAGATGCAGCGGATGTCGGGCTGGATGCTGGTGATGGTGGGCGCCTTCGTCCTGGCGGGGGGCCTCTCGGTCGCCCAGGGCAAGGGTGAGAAGAAGGAGGCGCCGGGGGTCTGTGAGGCCGAGTGCAAGGCCGACGTGGAGCACTGTGTCGTGCTGTGCAAGAAGCACTCGAAGGCCTCGGCGGCCGACTGCGCCCGGGGCTGCAACATGATGGCGCAGGAGTGCGCGAAGGACTGCCGTCAGGGCGGCGGGAAGGAGCACTGACATGAAGTCCCGGCTGCTTCCGCTGCGCCGTCGCGGTCAGGCCATGGTGGAGTACGTCATCGTCTCCGCGGCGTTGCTGGGCTTTGGCACCCTCGGCTGGCCCTTCCTGGTGCAGATGATCAACGCACTGGGGAAGTACTTCCAGTCGATCTACTACATCATCCAGTCGCCCGTGCCCTGAGGGTCGTGAGGCGCCGGGCCCTCCAGAGGGGGCCCGGGTTGCCGGGGCCTCGCTACGGGGCCCGCACCGTGAGCCGCAGGCCGGTGGGCAGCCGGGTGGTGTCCTTGATGTTGTTCCAGCGCTTGAGGTCCTCCACCGTCACACCGTAGCGCTGGGCGACGCTCCAGATGGACTCGCCGGCGGCCAGCTCGTGCACGGTGCCGGGACGGCCCGCGTTACCGGCGGGGGCGCGCTGGGCGATGACGGTGCCCGCGCGCTCCACCACCTGCTTGGGCGCGCTGTCCGGCCACACGTACAGCACCGAGCCCACCTTCAGGGCCTTCTTGCTGGCGCGCACCGTGAGGTTGTTCCACTTGCGCATGTCGTCCACGTTCACCTGGAAGCGCTGGGCGATGGCCCACAGGCTGTCCCCCGACTGCACGCCGTAGGTGATGCGCTTGCGGCCGTTGATGCTCTCCGTCTTGATGGGGCCGGTGGCCACGGGGCCGCGCGGCGTCCCGGCGGGCACCTCGTCCTCGGGGCGCATCACCGTCACGCCGCTGCGCCGCGCCTGCGCCACCTTGCGCGCCAGGGCACTGTCCGCCTCCGTCTTGCCCGCGCCGCGCCCGGCCGGCACCGGAATCACCAGCTCCGCGTTCAGCTTCAGCGTCCGCACGCTCTTGAGCTGGTTCATCTGCAGGATGGCCTCGGGCGCCGTGCCGTAGTTGAGGGCGATCTGCGACAGCGTGTCTCCCCGCTTCACCCTATGGACGCGGAAGGTGAGCCGCTCCTTGGGCGAGACGAGGGCGAAGTTTTCCGCGAAGCGCTCGGACGAGCCCCTGGGCAGGCGGAGCACGTAGGGGTTCTTCGCGCTCGCCGGCGGGGTGCACCAGCGCCGCAGCTCGGGGTTGAGCTCCCGCACCTGCTCCACGGGCACGCCCGCCGCCCGGGCAATCACGTCCAGGTCCGTGGCGTCGGTGAGCTTCACCTCGTCGAAGGTGAGCGCCTGCTCGTAGACGAACTCGCTTTCGGAGAAGCCGAAGGCCGCGGGGTGCTTGGCGATGAGCGCCGCGGCGATGAGCTTGGGCACGTAGTGCTTCGTCTCCGTCGCCAGGCCCTTCTCCGCGGAGATGACCCAGAAGTTGTCCGTGCCGTGGCGCTCCACCAGCCGGCGCACCCGGCCACTGCCGGTGTTATAGCCCGCCCACGCCAGGTACCAGTGGCCCAGCTCCTTGTGCAGGTCCTTCAGGTAGCGAGCCGCCGCGTAGGTGGCCTTGATGGGATCCCTGCGCTCGTCCACCCAGAAGTCCTGGTGCAGCCCGTACTGGCGGCCGGTGCTGGAGATGAATTGCCAGGGCCCGGAGGCGTGTGCCCACGAGTAGGCGGTGGGGGAGAAGCCGCTTTCGATCATCGCCAGGTACACCGTGTCGCGCGGCAGCCCCTGGGCCTCGAGGATGGGCTGCATCACCGGCAGGTACTTGGTGGAGCGGCTGACCCACTTGCTGAACCACTTGCGGCCCGGGCCCTGGAAGAACTGGATGTACTGGGCCACCAGGGGCTGCATCTCCACCGGGATGTCGTACTTGGGCTGCACCCGCGCCACGTCGAAGTTGGACAGGTCGGTGATGAGGGGCAGCTCCCCCAGCTCCTCGTCCTCGCGGAAGGTGGGCTCCTCCAGCGCGTCCAGCATGCGCTGGCGCAGCGGGTTGGCCAGGCCCAGGCGGCGCAGCGACTGGAGCACCTCGGCGTTGGGCCGGGCGCCGGGATCCAACGTGGCCCCCTCCAGCGCCCGCATCTCCTCCAGCTCGGTGGACCCCTCCGTGGGCTCCTCGGCCTCGGAGGCCTCGTTGCGCAGGTCCTCCAGGATCTCCTCGGCGGACTGGATCTCCGGCTCGGGCTCCTGGGCGACCCCCACCAGCAACTGCTTGTCGTCCGCGCTGAGCACCCGCATGCCGGGCGGCGGCGGGGGCATCGGCACCGCGTCCTTGGTGGGAGGGACGGAGGTGAGGACCAGGAGGAGCAGGCTGAAGGACGGCATGGTCACCTGGGAGCCGGCTGCCCGAAGGGCCGGGTTGGTTGGTGGCTCAAGTGTTCGATGCTTTTCGTTTCACTCAAACAAGCATCCAGGCGGGCCATCTTCCCCTTGGATGGTACCCACGGGAAGAAACACACCGCCTGGATGTGTTTCAGGGCTTCGGCTTCACTCCGGGTGGCTGGCCGTGGCCGGGCCCGAGGATCTTCGGCACGTAGGTGGCGAAGTCGAAGTGAGGCGAGTTCTCCGGGTTGTGACAGGTGACGCACACATCCTGCCCCGGGCGGGCGAGGATGTTGTCGGAGGACGGGTCCTCGGCGTGAATGGAGCCCGGGCCGTGGCAGCTCTCGCAGCCCACGTCCTCGCGGCCGGCCACCTTGTCCAGGCGGCACACCCCGCCGGGCTTCTCCCAGCCGGTGACGTGGCAGCCGGTGCAGTTGAGGTGGAACTGCTTGCCCGCGTCCTCCAGCGTCTTCCACGCGTGGCGGTGCTTGGAGGACTCCCACACCGGGAAGGACTCCTCATGGCACTCGGCGCAGGCTTTGTTGCCCACGAAGGCGGCCTGGCCCTTCTCCGGAGCAGGGCAGTCCTGGCCGTGGGCCTTGGCCCACTCGAGGTTCATCTTCCCCACGTCCGCGTCGTAGGCGTTCACCACCGCCTGGGCCACCGGATCCGAGGCGAGGTTGGACTCCAGGGGGACGAAGCGCACGGAGAAGCTGTCGCCCTCTCCGGCCGCGGCCACCGGCGCGGTGAGCAGCGTCTGCCGGCGCGCCACCAGCTCCTCGCGCTTCTGCTGCAGCAGCTTCTTGCGCTCCGGGGTGATGCCGGGGAGGTTGATCTCCTTGTCCATCAGCCCCAGGCGCCGCTCGATGGAGGCCGCCTCGCGCTCGCTGTCCTCCGCCGTCTTCTGGAGGGTGAAGCGGCCCGGCTTCGCGCCGTAGGCCAGGTCCACGCGCAGCAGCGAGCGGCCCTTGCTCTGCACGGCGACGACGGGCACCGACGCGTCGCGCACCGGCTTGTTCTCCTCGCCCGAGAACTCGGTGGCGGTGTGCGTGGCCAGCACCAGGTCCACCCCCAGCTCCGGCGTGGACGCGGCCTGCTCGGCCTCCTGCACGGTGCCGTGGAAGAGGCCCACCACGAAGGCGGCCCCCGCCGCGCGCGCCTTGGCGCCGGCCTGCTTCAGTCCGGCCGCGTCCGAGGCGCTCACCACGCCCACCTTGCGCGCCCCGGCGGCCAGCACCTTCATTCCGCCGGGCTCCAGCTCGGGCAGTCCCAGCCCCTGGCGGAAGGCGGCGCCGCGCGCGTCGTCCAACTCGCCCGTCGCGCGCACCACCAGCCCCATGCCCTTCATGGCCTCGGCGAGTGCCCGCGCCTTGCGCTCCTCCTGCGGCACCTGCTCCGGCTTCAGCTTCGGCTCGCCGAAGAGGCTGTCACCGCCGTCCACATAGAGGACGGGCAGGGGGCCCTTGCGCGCCTCCTTCACCTGCAACGCCGCGCGCGCGATGCCTCCGCGCATGTTCTCGCTGCAGCCGCAGGGGCCCAGGTAGCCCCGGGTGTCCGCGGAGAACAAGAGGATGGCGCCCGGCGCTTCCGCCTGGGCGGCCGTGTTCCCACGTGGGCCGGTGTCCGGCTCACCCGTTCGTGGCTCCTTGCGCGAGCACCCCGAGAGCGCCGCTACCAGGGCCAGTCCGGTGACGAGCCGCTTCATCGCTTCACCAGATGATGCTCTGCACCAGCTCGTCGATCTTCTCACCCATCTTCTCCAGTCCGTTCACCTTGGACAGGCTGCCGTCGGCGCCGACCTGCTCGGCCAGCTTGCTCAGCTCGTCATCCGGGAGGCTGGAGAAGAGGATGATGGGGATGTCCTGCGTGCCGTACTCGTTCTTCAGCGTCCGGCAGATGTCCGTGCCCTTGGCCTCGGGCATGTGGATGTCCGTGAGGATGAGGTCCGGCTTCCACGTCTGCAGGGTCTTCTCGAACTCCATCAACGTCGACGTGGCGATGACTTCGTAGCCGCGCGCTTCCAGCACGGCCTTCTCCATGGCGAGGGTGATCTCGCTGTCGTCGATGAGGAGGATCTTTCGCTTCTCTTGCACGGCAACCTCTTCCTGGGCGGCCTTTTCTAGCCCAGGCCTCCCATGGCTCCAAGGCTTTCTCGTGAGGGTGGAATCCACGGGGGCACGAGTCGTCAGCTACCCTGGAGGACGAGCGGCCTGGCCGCACATTGGTGTTGCGGGGAGGGGCGTGGGGGGGCACTAAGGCGGCCATGCGCCGCGCTCTGACTGGACTGTGTCTGCTGCTGTCCGTCCTCCTCCTGCCGAGGGCCTGGGCCCTCAACGCGGGTCTCGGGGAGCCGCCCCTGCTGGACCGGCAGACGCCCTACGCCGCGGCCCAGGGGTTCTCCGCCGCCGTGCACCGGGGGGAGTACGAGCTGGCCGCGCACTACCTGGACCTGGATTTCATCCCCTCGGCCGAGCAGAAGGCCCGGGGCCCCGTGCTGGCCCGGCGGCTCAAGTTCGTCCTGGACCACAAGCTGCCCACCGCCCTCACCAACCTGAGCAAGGAGCCCCAGGGGGACGCGGAGGGCAACCGCTTCGACCAGATTGGTGTCCTCGCGGTGGGGGAAGCCTCCTACCCCATCCGCCTGGCCAGCGTGCCCGCCAACAATGGTGGGCGGGTGTGGGTGTTCAGCGAGGCGACGGTGCGGGCGATTGATCCGCTCTACGAGGCGTATGGGCCGTCGACGTTGGGCGAGGTGCTGCCGCAGTGGTTCTTCGACAAGCCGGTGCTGGGGCTGGAGCCGTGGCAGTGGCTGGGCGTGGTGCTGACGCTGCTGGGGGCGGGGTTGCTGTGCGTAGTGCTGGAGAAGCTGTCCCTGAAGGTGCTGGGGCAGCTGGCGCGCTGGACGCGCAACGGCTGGGACGATGCGCTGGTGCCCGCGTGCCAGGGGCCGATGCGGCTGCTGTACTTCGCGCTGCTCGGGGCGCTCGGGGCGACGCTGCTGCTGTTGCCGCCGACGGCCCGGTTCCTCGCCGCCCACCTCTTCACCTCGCTGCTCATCGTGTCGGTGGCGTGGTTCGTCCTGCGCGTCCTCCGGGTGACGGCGCAGTTCGTCCAGCAGTCGGTGACGAAGGAGGGGAAGGACGCGTCACGTGCACGCGGGCTGCACACCCAGCTGGCGGTGCTGCGCTCCGTGTTCGAGGCGGCCACCTACCTCATCGCGGCCGCGCTGCTGCTCATGCAGTTCGAGACGGTGCGCAACGTGGGCGTGTCGCTGCTGGCCTCGGCCGGTATCGCGGGCCTCGTCATCGGTCTGGCGGCGCAGAAGTCCATCTCCTCGCTGCTGGCCGGCATCCAGCTCTCCATCACCCAGCCCATCCGCATCGGGGATCAGGTGGTGGTGGAGAACGAGTTCGGCACGGTGGAGGAGATCACCCTCACGTACGTGGTGGTGAAGGTGTGGGACGAGCGGCGGCTGGTCATCCCCATTCCGCACTTCCTCGACAAGCCCTTCCAGAACTGGAGCAAGGGCGGGCAGAGCATGCTGGGGCCGGTGAAGCTGCTGGTGGACTTCTCGGCGGACATGGACGCGCTGCGGACGGAGCTGCGGCGCATCCTGGACAACGAGGGCAAGGAGCTGTGGGACGGGAAGGTGGCCACCGTGGTGGTGGAGGATGTACTGGACCGGACGCTGCAGGTGCGCGTGCTGGTGAGCGCCACGCCCGCGAATCTCTTCGACCTGCGAGCCCTGGTGCGCGAGAGGCTGATGGCGTACCTGCGCCCGCGGCCCGAGTGGCTGCCCACCACGCGCACCGAGTCCCGTCCGGCGGCCCCGCCACCGGCTCCCGCACCGGCGAGCGAGCAGGCACAGCCCCCGCCGCCCGCTCCCCCCCGTGCGTGAACTGGGAGACGGTGGTGCCGGGCCCGGTGTGGCGATGAATGAATAGGCCCCCCACCCTCCGCGTCCGGAGGCGTGGTTGCGCACCTGGGGTTGCCAGCCCCGGGCCGCCGCACCAGATGGGGAGCCTGTGATGAAGCGTCTTGCCTGGTTGTGGGGAGCCGCCTCGTTGGCGGCCGCGGTGGGGGTGGCCCCGTCGGCGCATGCGCAGGAGCGGGGCCGCACCGATGGGCCGGAGGGGTCCGAGTACGGCAAGGGAGGCTACTCCCGGACCTCGGACAGCCGGTTCTCGCTGGAGCTGAACTGGGGCGCGGCGTTCGCCGCCGATGCGTCGACGGTGCGGCGGGGGAGTGTGCCGATGTTTTTCGGCGCCACCGCCTCCATCTGGGGCGCGGACTGGTACCAGTTCGACCTGAGCGGCGCGTACGTGCTGCAGAACGACCAGTGGAGCGTGTTGGCGGGCCCGCGCTTCCGCACCTACGGCTTCCCGGTGAGCTTCAACGCGGGCCTCAAGGCCGGTGGCTTCTTCATCCCCGATGCGGGCTTTCGCTTCGGCCTGTCGCCCCAGGTGGGCGTGGACCTGTTGGCGGCCAACGAGCGGCTGGTGCTCGGCCTGGGTTATGCGCTGGACATCCCCTTTGTTGGCTCCGGTGACTTTCGCGGCCTCATGAACAGGCTGTTCATGAACGTCGGCTACAGGTTCTGACGCCATGCTCGCCCACGCTCTCGCCGCCGTGCTCGCGCTCGCCACCGGACAGGTGCAGGGGGAGGTGCCTCGGACCTCCACCGCCAGCGGGCAGTCCGTGCCCGTGCTGCCCTTCCCGGGCCAGACGCAGACCTACAACATCATCCAGTGGGACCCCAACCAGCTGCCGCGCATCTACGAGCGCACGGACCAGCTCCCGCTCACCGGCGAGGAGGTGGCGAAGCTGGCCCAGGCGGGCTTCGACGAGGCCCAGCTGGTGAAGATGATCGAACAGCGCCGCTGCGCCTGCGACGCGAGCGCGGACGGGCTCATCCGCCTCAAGCAGGCGGGAGTGCCCAAGGGGGTGCTGGACGCGGTGTCCACCCACGCGCTGCGGCCCAACCGGGCGTTGGACCTGCTGGTGACGTTGGACTTCACCGGCGAGAGCCGCACGGCGCGCGAGGGCTTCCTCTACTTCTTCGTGGAGGACGGGGAGCTGACGCGCGTCTTCACCGCCAACCTGCCGGAGCTGCTCGCGCGCCAGAACCGGCACGAGACGATGGTGGACCGCAGCGACATCCTGCGTGCCCGGACGGTGCGCCGCATCCAGCTGGCCGGGCAGGTGCCGCTCAAGACGTACGGCGCGCACCGGGTGATGGTGGTGGCCAGCGCCAGCCCGACGCTCACCCATCCCTCGCAGCTCACCGAGGCCGAGCGCGCCAAGGCGCAGCTCTACACCTTCGACTACCCGCGCTCGTCGCTGCAGAGCCTCTGCAGGCTGACGGCCGGGTACAAGCGCGACGCGGTGCTCGCCCACAAGTGGAACTTCCAGGGCAGCCGCTTCGAATGTGAATGGAACTAGGAGTGCTCGCCATGAAGACCCGTCTCCTCGTGTCTGTCTCGCTCGCCGGGCTCCTCACCACCGCCTGCGGAGGGCCTCGCGCCTTCACCCGCGGCACCTACGAGGACCCGAACACCATCGAGATGCTGTCGGATCAGTTCAACGAGAACGACCTGCAGCTCATCGCCAAGAAGATGGTGAACTCGCTGGCCGAGTCGCCGCGCTTCTCCCAGTCCCAGCCCGGCGGGCAGCAGCTTCCGGTGGTGCTGGTGGGACGGCTGAAGAACAAGACGTCCGAGCACATCGACATGGCCTCGCTGGGGGACAAGATCCAGACGGGGCTGGCGCAGACGGGCCGGTTCGCCCTGCTGGACAAGGCGGCGCGCGAGGACCTGGCCGAGGAGTACGAGTACCAGCAGTCGGGCTACGTGCGCCCCGATTCCGCCAAGGGCCCTGGAGAGCAGGCCAGCGCGGACTTCCTGCTCACCGGAGAGCTCGCCTCCATCGTCCAGCAGGTCGGCAACGACAAGCTCGTCTATTACAAGATGACCGTGAAGCTGAACAACGTGCGCACGGGCATCGTGGAGTGGACGGACGAGAAGGAGATCCGCAAGAAGTTCGAGCGGAAGCCCATCTCCTGGTAGCCCAGCCATGAGCGACTCGCGGCGTCACGGGGTGCCGGGATGGGCCGTGCTCGTGCTGGCGGGCGCGGTGCTGCTGTCCGGCTGCGCGGGGGACTATGTCGCGCGGACGCGCCAGCTCCGCACCGCGTACGAGCAGGAGGCCTACGAGCGCGCGCTGACCGAGCTGGACGAGGTGGCGCGGCACGACAAGGGCAAGGACACGCTGCTGGTGCTGCTGGACCGGGGCATGGTGCTGCATGCCGCGGGGCGGTGGAAGGACAGCATCCAGGTGCTGGCGGAGGCGGACCGGCTGGCCGCGGAGCTGGACGTCGTCTCCGTGAGCGAGGAGGCCGGGACGCTCCTCACCAACGAGCGGGAGCGCGCCTACCGGGGCGAGGACTTCGAGCGGCTGATGATCTCCGTGCTCCAGGCGCTCAACTACGCGCAGCTGGGCCAGGACGAGGAAGCACTCGTCGAGGTCCGCCGCGTGAACGAGCGGCTGCGGAAGATGATCGTCGAGGAGAAGAAGCCCTACGAGCAACTGGCCATCGCGCGCTACATCGGAGGCGTGCTGTACGAGGACCAGCGGGAGTGGGACTCGGCGTACATCGACTACGCGCAGGCGCTCGAGCTGGAGCCGGGGCTGGGGCCCCTGGCGGAGCCGCTGCTGAGGCTGGCGAAGAAGACGGGACGGCTGGACGAGTACGAGCGGCTGCGCAAGCGCTTCCCCGACGTGGCGCACGAGCCACTGGGACCGGGCGAGGGGCAGGTGCTCGTGGTGGTGGAGGCGGGGCTGGCGCCGGAGAAGGAGCCGGCGGACCGGATGCTGGAGACGCACGACATCATCCAGGTGCCGGTGTACCGGGACCGGGGCCGGCCGGGGCTGGCGCACGTCTGGGTCCGGGACAGCAGCCAGCGGGCGGTGACGGTGACGTCGCTGGCGGACGTGGCGAAGGTGCACCTGGACGAGCGCATTGGCCGGTTGCTGGCCAGACAGGTGGCCGGGGTGATGGCGAAAGCGGGCCTGGCGGCGGGGGCGGGGGCGCTGACGAAGAGCAGGGAAGTGGGGGCGCTGACGTTCCTGCTGCTCAACGCGATGAACCAGCCGGATCTGCGCTCGTGGATGTCACTGCCAGCGGAATTTCAGTTGGCGCGCTTCCGGCTGCCCGCGGGGCGGCACACGGTGAAGGTGGAAGCCTCGGGCCTGCGCACCGAGCGGGAGGTCGACGTCGAACCGGGCCGCGTGCGAGTCCTCGTCATCCGCCGCTACGACTGACCGCCCCCTCGCAAGCCCACCCAGAGGTCCAGCCAGAAGCCCACCCAGAGGTCCACCCGCGTGCCCACTCCCTCGCCCTCCGGGAGAGGGTCGGGGTGAGGGTATCTCGGACCCCGGGTTGCTCCGACTCCCCGTGTTCCCCCGGTCGGGATACGCTCGGGCCCCCTACCTCCCAAGGAACACCCCTTCCATGGCCGTACAGGATCTCAAGGCGGAACCCACCTCTCGCGGTCTCCACCGGCACCTCTACGTCCAGGTGCTCGCGGCCATCGCCCTGGGCGCGCTGCTCGGCCACTTCTACCCAAGCCTCGGCGCGTCCCTGAAGCCGCTGGGAGACGGCTTCATCAAGCTCGTGAAGATGGTGATCGCCCCCGTCATCTTCCTCACAGTGGTGACGGGCATCGCAGGGTCATCGGACCTGAACAAGGTGGGCCGCGTGGCCGCCAAGGCCTTCGCCTACTTCCTCACCTTCTCGACGCTCGCACTGGTGGTGGGCATGGTCATCGCCAACGTGGTGCGGCCGGGGGCGGGGATGAACATCGATCCGAGCACCCTCACCTCCGCGGGCGAGGTGAGCGCCTACGCCGCCAAGGCGCATGACCAGTCGCTGGTGAAGTTCCTGCTCAACATCATCCCCAACACGGTGGTGAGCGCCTTCTCCGAGGGCGACATCCTCCAGGTGCTGTTCGTCTCCGTGCTGTTCGGTATCGCCCTGGCGATGATCGGTGAGAAGGCCCGGCCCACGCTGCAGTTGCTCGAGTCGCTGAGCCACGCCTTCTTCCGGCTGGTGGGGGTCCTCATGAAGGTCGCGCCCATCGGCGCTTTCGGGGCCTTCGCCTTCACCATCGGCAAGTACGGAATTGGCTCGGTGGTGAACCTGGCGGCGCTCGTGCTCACCTTCTACCTGACCTCGGCCGTCTTCGTGCTCGTGGTGCTGGGGGCGGTGGCCCGCTACAACGGCTTCTCCATCCTGCGGCTCATCCGCTACCTCAAGGCGGAGCTGCTGCTCGTGCTCGGCACCAGCTCGTCCGAGGCCGCCCTGCCCAGCCTGCTGGAGAAGATGGAGCGCGCGGGCTGCCCCAAGCAGATCGTCGGCCTGGTGGTGCCCACCGGTTACTCCTTCAACCTCGACGGCACCAACATCTACATGACGCTGGCGGCGCTCTTCATCGCCCAGGCCACCAACACCGAGTTGAGCCTCGGCCAGCAGACGCTGCTGCTGCTGGTGGCCATGGTGAGCTCCAAGGGAGCGGCGGGGGTGACGGGCGCGGGCTTCATCACCCTGGCGGCGACCCTGTCGGTGGTGCCCTCGGTGCCCATCGCCGGCATGGCGCTCATCCTCGGCATCGATCGCTTCATGTCCGAGTGCCGGGCGCTGACCAACTTCATCGGCAACGCCGTGGCCACCATCGTGGTGGCGCGCTGGGAGGGCGGGCTGGACCAGAAGACGCTCGACGAGATCCTGAGCGCTCCGTCCACCCCCGCTCCCGCCCCGGCTCCGGCTGCGGCCGAGTAGCTCCGCGGCCGGGGGCGCTCACTTGATGGCCGCCGGGTCCATCCAGAAGACCTCCCAGTGGTGGCCATCGAGATCGTAGAAGCTCCAGCCGTACATGAAGCCGTGGTCCTGCTTGTCCATGGCGTGCTTTCCGCCCGCGGCGATGGCCGTGTTGACCAACTCGTCGACCTCGGCCCTGCTGCTGCACGAGAGCGCGAAGAGGCCCTCGGTGTGGGTGCGGGTGTCGCAGAGCTGCTTCTGGGTGAAGTCCTTGAAGCGCTTCTCGGTGATCGGACGGGCGGAGCTAGGGGGCGAGCTCGGAGGGAAGGCCGAACCGCGGGAACAACGCCTCGGTGTCGAGGAACGAATTCAGCGCGGCGATGCGGTCACCGGAGAGCTCGAGCACGATCAACGCCCACGCTTTGTGGGGCCCCCCGGGTTCCGCGGGAGGCCGGTACTGCCCGAAGGCGGGCGAGCCGCAGGCCGAGGTCGGCACCAGCCGGGAGCCACGGCAACCCGAGCCCCGTCCCAACAGCCACTGGCTGATGGGCTCGTGACCGCGAAGCCACAGCGAGAAGGGCGGCATCGAGAGGGTCGCGTCCTGGTGGAGCAGCCCCGCGCTGCCGGGGAGGGAGGTGCTGGAGCGCGGCCACGAACGCGAGGCGGATGCTCTGGCGCAGCACCACGACTCCTGGACGGCGTCGTTGGCCTCGGCCGCCGAACCCAGCATGCGATAGCAGTGGCCGGTCAGCGCGGCGCGATGCTCCTCGAGGTTGTAGGCGGTGGCCCTCGCCCTGGGATTTATCAGTCCCCGCCCCTCGTGCAAGAGCTGGACTCCGCTGCCCGCCCCGGGAGAGGGCAGGGGACGTGCACTCGCGCCACCCGAGGCATGGATCTGTGCTAGGTGTCGGGCCCCCCATGTCTCCCGTGGTCGCTCTCTCCGCCTATTCGTTGATCATCCTGCTGGGCGCCGTCGTGGGCGCACTGGCGGTGGTGGTCACCCAGAAGCCGACGCGGCTGGTGACGTTCCTGGCCTTCGCGGCGGGAGTGATGTTCGGGGCGGCGTTCTTCCACATGCTGCCGGAGGCGTACCACGGGGGCGGGTTCTGGGCGTTCGCGCTGGTGCCCGCGGGATTCGTGTTCCTGCTGGTGCTGGAGCGCTACGTGCTGACGCACGCGTGCGAGGAGCCGCCGGAGTGCGAGGAGCACATGCACGGGAACACGCTGGGGCTGACGGCGTTCCTGGGGCTGTCGGCGCACACGCTCTTCGACGGCATCGCGCTGGGCTCGGCGGTGAAGGAGGGCGTGGGCGTCATGGCGCTGCTGGCCATTACCTCGCACAAGATTCCCTCGTCGCTGTCGCTGGCCTCCATCCTCAAGGCGGAGGGGAAGAGCTCGGGCCGCATCATGGGGTACGCGGTGCTCTACGGGCTGATGGTGCCGGTGGGGGCGGTGCTGTACTTCGCCTTCGACGCGGTGCTGCGCTTCGAGTCCCTGGCGCCCAGGGCGCTGGCCTTCTCGGCGGGCACGTTCCTCTACGTGGCGGTGTCGGACCTGCTGCCGCACGTGAACCGGCACGGCAAGGACAACCGGGGACGCAACCTGGTCGCGCTGGCGGCGGGCCTGCTGCTGATGCTGGCACTGTCGCAGGTGACGGAGCACCCGGGACACTGAGCCATGGGGTGGAGCGGGCGTGTGGACGGTGGCGGCGTGAGCGGCCAACGCGAGCGGCCCTGGCCCGGCTGAACGCTTACTGGCTGCATGGGGCCGTCCGAGGTCGCACCGTGAGTCGTGAACCTGGAGCGACCGCGAGGAACCCCCCCCATGCTCACCGTCGATGAACTGATGACCCGGGATCTGGTCACCCTGAAGGAGGACGATGACATCGTCCGCGGGGATGACCTGCTGGCCGAAAACGACATCCGCCATCTGCCCGTGGTGAAGGACGGGAAGCTCGTCGGGCTGGTGAGCCACCGGGACCTGATCCGAGCCATGGCCCGTCATGAGCGGAGCCCGGGCTCACCCCCTGTGCAGGTGCGGGACATCATGACGCGCTCGCCGGAGACGTTGCGGCCTCGGAGCTCCGTACGCGAGGCGATCCACAAGGTGCTCGATCGCAAGTTCGGATGCGTGCCGGTGGTGGAGGATGGGGACCGGCTGGTGGGCCTCATCACGGAGACGGACCTCATCCGGCTCGCGGACCGCCTGCTGGACAAGGAGGAGAGGCACTGAGGCGCCTCACCCCACCGGCTGGGCCTCCTGCTCTTCCACCCCGTGCACCGTCAGCACGGGACAGGTGGCCCGGGCCACGACCTTCTGCGCGACGCTGCCCATGAGGAGCCGGGCGAGCCCGGTGCGCCCGTGGGTGCCCATCACCACCAGGTCATACCCGCGGTTCGCGAAATTGAGGATGGTGTCGGCGGTGGGGCCTCGCTCCAGACGGACCTGGAGGGGCACGGAGCTGGACTGGTACCGCTCGGACCAGGCGTTCATGAGCCGGCTGGCCTGCGCGAGGCCGCTCGCCTCGAGCGAAGCCTCCGGGTCTCCGGGCATCATCACCAGGCTCTCCGTTTCCAGGTGCGGGGGAGGCTCCCAGACGTGGAGCAGGTCGATGGAGGCGTTCATCCGTTCGGCCAGCGAGAGGGCGTACTCCATGGCACGCTGCGAATATTCCGAGAAGTCGGTGGCTACCAGGATGCGGCGGATGGGTTGGGCCATCATGGCTTCCTCCACGCGAGCGGACCCGGGGGCCCGCGATTCGGCTCCTTCCATGGAACATGCGCCGTGAGGCCCATGGCGTCCGTGACCGTGGACCTGGCGGGCGGCTGGCCGCATGGCCCACGGCCGTGCTTGCTTTTCAGCCCGGGGCGCCGAGGATGCGCGCCGCCGCGAGCGCGGCATCCCGTCCATGCAACGACTCTCCGACTGGTACGATCATCCCGAGTATTACGAAGCCATTTTCGGCACGGACACCGAGCGGGAGATGGACTTCCTGCTGGAGGTGGGCCGCCGCTACGGCACGGGAGGCAAGCGGCTGCTGGAGCCCGCGTGCGGTGCGGGGCGGCTGGTGGCCGAGGCCGCGAGCCGGGGCCAGCAGGTGGTGGGCTACGACATCTCCGAGAAGATGCTGGCCCACGCGCGCCAGCGCCTCACCCCGGCCCAGCGGCGGCGGGTGCGCCTCTATCCCTCGCGCATGGAGACGTTCCACCGGCCGGAATTGGAGGGGCAGGTGGACCTGGCCTTCAACCTGGTGTCCACGTTCCGCTACCTGGACAGCGAGGCGGCGGCGCTCGCGCACCTGGAGGCGACGCGGCGGCTGCTGAAACCCGAGGGCCTGTACGTGCTCGGCTTCCACCTCACCGACTACGGCCGGCGCAAGCCGGAGCACGAGCGGTGGGTGGAGAAGCTCGGCAAGGACACCGTGGTGTGCAACACCCACGAGGGGCTGCCGGAGCGCCGCCTGCGACGCTCGGAGATGCGCAACCGGCTGCGGATCACGGGGCCGGGGAAGGATCTGCTCATCGAGACGCACTGGTACTTCCGCACGTATGACCTGGCGCAGGCGCGGCGCCTGTTCCGCCGTGCGGGACTGCGGGTGCTGGAGGTCTTCGACTTCGACTACCAGGTGGACGTGCCGCGCAAGCGGGGGGAGATCCGGCTCGACAGCATCTTCGTCCTGCAGCCCGCGAAGAGCGGCGCATGAAGTCGCCGCTCAAGCCCCTCTTCCTGCTCGCGGACAGCTCCCTGCTGTTCTGGCGCAGCGGGGGCAAGCCCTTCCTGGACTGTCTTCGCGTGCTGACGGGGGCGGACCTCGCGGTGCCACCCATCCAGGCGGCCTACCTGGGTGCTTCCAACGGCGACGTGCCCGCCTTCTACGAGCTCTTCACCGCCGCGATGGAGCTGGCCGGCATCTCCCATTGCCGGATGATTCCCTCCCGGCCCTCGGACGAGGAGCGCGCCTGGCTCGCGGAGGCGCACGTCATCCTGCTTGCGGGAGGAGACCCGCTGTTGGGCTGGGAGAGCTTCCGGGAGAACGGCCTGGAGCCCGTGCTCCGGCAGCGCTACCTGGACGGCGCGGTCCTCATGGGCATCTCCGCAGGGGCGATGCAGCTCGGGGAGCAGGCCTGGAGTGAATCCGGCTCCGGTGGGGCGGCGCTGTTCCCGGTGCTCGGATTGGCCCCGTTCATCGTGGGCGCGCACGAGCAGCCGGATTGGATGGGTTTGAAGCAAGCCGTGAGGGAGGCCGGCCCTGGCGTGCGAGGCATTGGCATTCCCGCCGGGGGAGGGGCGCTGCTGCATCCGGACCAGAGCCTGGAGCCCGTGCGCCACCCGCTGGCCGAGCTCCGTCACGAGGAGGGCACGTTGCGCGAGACCCTGCTCTACCCACCACGGGAGCCCTACCGGGGCGAGGTGCGGCTGCGGCCTTCCACGCTGCTTCAATGACAGACGCGAGACCCGCATGCGCCCCGTCCAAGCGGCGGGTTTGATTCCCGCCGCTTCCAATAGAGGTTGCCCGCCGCCTTGAGTCGAACCCACTCTAACGAGGAGGCGCGGATCGCCTTAGGGGGTGTTGAACAGGAGCAATCAGGCGAGGCGGCGGAGCATGAGGCGCATCATGCCCAGGTGGATGAAGGCTTCGGAGGACTCCTCCTTGCGCTCGTAGTCCTTGGACAAGCGCCGCTCCCGATTGAGCCAGCCAAAGGTGCGCTTGGGCTGTGCGCCGGGAAATAGAACAGGCGTCTTTTGCCGCAGCGCCTTCTCCAAGAACTCCGAGAAGGCGCTGGCGGCTGGCTCGCAGTATATACAGTTAGAGCATGCTTGTGTTAGCGGAAGGCATTGAGCGGAGGCGCTAGATAGAGCCTGGGGTTGAACGAGGACGTCCAGAGCGCCCGGCCATTGATGATTCGCAGTTCGTCAATGCACCCAGTCCACTTTTGAGCGGTGCTATCAAATGACCCAATGAAAACCGGCTGAACAGGGGATCCGAGCGCCTGATTGTCGAACACATTTCCCACAACTGCGCCATCCACATAGGCCGTGATCTGCCCATTGATGCGGACCATGGCTACGTGGTGCCAATTTCCATCCATATACTGTAGCCGTGTACCGCTCACGATCATGTTCGAACCGCTGCTATTCCAATATAGCCAAAACCCTACGGGGCCTGTAGGAGCAGCAATATCCGTATCCGCAAAATTGAAGTCGAGGTTGGTTTGCGGATAGGTAAGGCTGCCAAACGACAGCGCATGCTGCCGCATGGTACTTGTACTCTTGAACCAGAAGTCGATAGTGAGATCTCCCTGAAAATGAAAATCAGGGGAGGCCTCAAGCCGCAGGTATCCTGTTCCATCGAAGCAGGCGCTGCCTGCACCGGCGATGCGCTCAGTCCTGGAGTGGCTTACACCCCCTACAGGCGTAATCGTGTGCCCAGAGCCTGAGTAGTCCGTAAATCTCATTCCGATGGGCTCATCAAATCGCATTAGCAAGCCACGGATCTCGTTCGTCGGCTCGCCTCTCCCCAAACTGGGGGTAATGAGGATTAAACACATGGTCATCAAGGAAAGGCGAATCATAAAAGCAACTCTCCATTTTAAAGAGCAAGAATTGGGTGCCCGATACTGCTTGGAACTTTAACTTGAGGAGCCTCGCGTCGGTAGTGGTAAACCCGGCGTTGTCCTGATGGCGACGTCACCATCGACTCCAGTGCAGGATGAACTCCACTGTGGCGTATGTGTATAGGAGGGATGGGGGCCGTGTTGAGGGAGAGGGCTGGAGCCGAGGGGTCGAGGAGGGCCGCTGACGGGAGCCCCCGGGCTGTGCGCCAGGCCGGTGCAGAGAGCGTGCAGCCTCCTGGAGGCACACGCCGCCCCAAGCGGCCCCTCCTGTTGGAAGGACGCAGTAGGGCGTGGGTTTGTGGGGCAGCGCGACTGCTTGGGGCTCAACACCACGCCAGGTGCGGTGGCCCCTGCGCCGGGGCCAGCTGAGCAGGCCACGAGGGCAGCTCCAAGTGCTCCAACATCGTGCGCACTCCACCGGGTGCCGTCAGGTACGCCAGCACCCGCCGCCTGCCCCCACACCTCTGGCAAGTGAAGACGTCGAAGCCGAACGTCCTCCTCGGCAGTTGCGCCCAGTCCACTCGCGGCGTCCTCTCCTTCTTCGGCTCCTTGCTGGCCGCGGCCTCAGGCGCCACGCTCGCCTCCTCCGCATCTGCTTGGGGGACCAGAAATGGCCGAGTTTCGCGCCTGGAGCGAAGACGCCGTGGAATCTCGTCCTATCCTTCGGGGCTGATGCTCCAGGGGGAGGCCAGCGCCATGTTTTATAAGCACCCGAGTCCTGCGGTGGGGGAGGGCGGCGGTACGCAGCTCGAGACCAGGTGGAGCTCGGCGAGACGCGCTGCGCGGGCGGAGCTTGCGGCGGTGCTCGGGCTGCAGCTGGCGTGCGCTACGAGCTACCCCATGGGCGGTACGCTCACCGGCGAGGCACGCAGCTGGCGGCGCGAGGGGCGTGCCCAGGTGGCGGCCGAGGACCTGGGCGAGGACCTGGTGGTTGCCAACCTCCGGCGTGCGGCGAAGCTGCCTTGGACGGACGGGGGCCAGTGCGTCGTTGAGGCGGCGGGCCAGCCCTGGGCCGAGCTGGTGGAGCGGTGCTTCTACGCGCTCGAGCAGGAGCGGGTGCAGTTCAGGGACCCCACGGGACGGTGCTCAGTCGCCTCCGTGGGCGCCGGGGCCGTGGGCATCGGGGTCTGTGTCCTCGCGGCGCCGGAGCTGGTCGTGGGGGCCGTGGTCGTCGTGGGCGTGGTGGTGGTGGGCTTCGCCATTTCAGAGGCGCTGGAGGCTTACGAGAAGCGGGGGCGTCCCCAGGTTCGGCCGCCGCCTACGCGGCCCGTCCCCGAGACACGGCCCGCGCCGGAAGCGCGGCCGGTGGCAGAGACGAAGCCCGTCCCTCAGCAACCGAAGATGAAGCGGCGCCCCAAGCCGGAGCCCTCTGGAGAGGACTGGCCGCCGCCGCTGCCTCCTGGGCCCACCGACTGGGAGCGTGACCGTAAGTGTGAGGCGTATCCGGAGAATCACCGAGGCGGTGACAAGGCCCACAACGACTGCGCCGACTGGTATCCGCCCAACCGCTGGCCCGGGAAGGATGCGGTTGTAGGTGGGAAGGCCTTCGACGCGCTGCAAGTCGGGGCGCGCGTGCTGTGGGAGATCAAGACCGATGAATTCGGCAGGTACAGCGAGTTCCTCAAAAAGCAGACGGTGGCGGACGAGGTAGAGGAGTTTGAGAAAGATAGCAGAATTGCGCTGGCCTGCGGGTATGCCTTCATGGTCGGGGTTAGCACCGAGGAGCACAAGGCCGCGCTGATACCTGCACTGGAAGAGGCGGGCCTGCGGGTCAAGGTAGTGGTGACGGGTTGCAAACGCTGACGTCGCGATAGCAGCCCGGGGACGCGCAGGGTCATCGGGAGCGGCTGGGGCCGTCTAGTCAGCCCTTGGCGGTGAGCAGCAACACTCCTTCTTTCCGCGCCTGGGCCATTCGGAGGGCGCTGGGGATGAAGGAGAACAGGGCCTCGGGGCGGACCCGGGTGTTGTTGCCACCCAGCCACCTCCGGGCCCGTGAGAGCATCTCCGGGGAGGGGCGTTCGAGCACTGCATCCAGGGCTGGTAGAAGTCCGGCAACATCGCTGGGGGACACGAAGAGCGCTCCGAAGTGGCCGGGTAGGAGTGCCGCCTGCTCTGCCCCCAACCCGAAATACAAGGCGGCGGCGGCTGGAATTCGATTGGTGATGATTAGGCTGCCGTTATTGGCGTCCAACTGAATGCCCCAGTCGTCCGCCTCGGCGCCCGTCTTGATGAATCGCTGCCCGAGTGCACTCAGCGCCTCCGGGCGGAAGAGCTCCTCGAACTCCTCGGTCCCTGGGGGGAAGGTCCAGAAGCCAGGACGGGCAGGATCGGGAATCGACTCGGGAGAGAGGGAACTCGGGGCCGCGCGCCAGCGGTCTAGCACCTGGCGCGCGGCCGGGCTCACAGGCGAAGCGGCCACAGCTGCATCGAAGCTCGAGGCAACTTCGGAGGAGTGCTCGGGGGGGATGCAGACAGAGAGCCAGAAGAAGGTCACGCCCATGTCGAAAGCATATCCCTCCCTCGCGCGAGCCGACGAAGGACCTGCGCGCGGTGCTGGAGGCGCTGCAGCCGGCACGGGCAAGAGAGAAAAACCCCGGCCCGCGGAGACCTCGGAGCCGGGGCTGTCGTCGCAGTGCGTTTAGGCGGTGGAACCCCGTAGAGCGGGGAGTGATGCGGCTGCTGGCCAAGTATCAGCCGGTGCTTCGGTGGGCCCCCTCGCGAGCGGGGAGGACAACACGGCCTCTGGTGCTTCGGTGGACCCCAGGCATGGGGAGGTCGCGTCTACAACCGAACCTTCCGATCGTGCGCCATGGGGACGTGAAAAACCCCCCTTCTTCGCCGCGGCGGCAGAGCGGGCCCGGCATCGTGCGCGGCGCATGAGCGAGGGGGACGACGAGGAGAACCTGGAGGGGAAGGGCGTTGGATGGCCCGATGGAGTAGGCGACGGACGGCCCTTCGAGGTGCCCATGACGCTCGACTACTTCCAGGGCTTCCTCGCGCAGGCGGGTGTCCCCATCACGGCGCTGCCGAAGGACGGGCGCACGCTCGGACCTCAGCAGGCGATGGAGTTGCTGCCCCATCTGCTGTCCACGCCGCTGACGCTGGGAAACTTCGGGCTCCAGAGGATGGCGGCGCACCTACTCCTGGAGGTGGCCGCTGGCGGCGAGGTGGTGGCGCGGGACGAGCTCCACGCGCGAATGCGGCGCTTACTCGCGGCTGCTGGTGCTGCGTCCGGACGGGGACCTGGTGAGGGCCACATCACGACGCGAACGGCCTCCAGGCCATGGACGTTGTTTACACTCAGCCCCTGTAGTGAGGGCCACGACGCATGAGCGAGACGTACGGAATAAAATCCTACTGGGGCCACAGGCCTGAGTCGGCTGAGCAGTGCGCGCGCCGGGCGGAGCTGTTCTTCCGGCTCCTCGCGGAGTGCCACCCCGATTTCGCCCGCTGGTACGAGAAGAGCAACTCGGAACGGGAGGCGCTGCAGCTCGGCTTCGAGCCCACCCGCGAAACGTTCCTGAAATTCTTCGGCCGGGAGAAGTACCAGAGCGGGAAGGATGGCTTCAGGTTCGGCGCATGGACGGGTCATGAGGCAGACGACCACGGCGCCATGGTCATGCTCAGGTGCGGCTCGAAGGGTGAAGTGGCGCCCAACAACCTATGGCTCTTCTTGCCCAGGGAGGCCCTGGGCGAGGAGCGTGTGCTGACGGCTCCCCTTGTCACCGGCGCGATGCGCGCCATTGCGGTGGCGTGGGAGCCTGAGTGGGCAGTCGCGACGGCGGACGGGCTGTGGGACGAGCTCTCCGGAGGCAGTCGGCTCGGCTGCTTCGTGGGATGGATGACGTACTTCTCGCGGGAACGGGGCGAGGTGCCACAGCTGCCGTCGCCGGCTCGCGTTGAGCCCGTGAGTGACAAGGGCACGCTCGTCACCCTCACCCCCGAGCGCCTCACCCCAAGCAACCCGGAGCACGTGGCGCTCGCCTGGCGCGTGCAGAGGGCGCTTGAGGAGCGGGGGCTGTTCCGGTTGATGGTTCCGCCAGCTTCCAGGCGGAAGGCCTGAGCCGGGCTCACGATTCGTCCGATGGCCTGGGGTGAGCAGTCAGCTACAGGTCTTCGAGCTGGTCCTGGAGCTTCTCGCATGCGGCCTTCATGGCCATGGGGGAGACGCTCAAGCCGCCCCAGCCAAGAGAGCCAGGCCCCTGCCGCGCACCTCATGGGAGGGCGGCCTGGGCAGGCGTGAACCCCAAGGGGCTGCGCGGCTTCTCCACCCGCCTGGCGCACTGCTCGGGCGGCCCCCGTCAGCGGCCCTCCTCGGCCCCTGCGCTCCAGCCCTCACCCTCCACATGGCCTCTCTCCCGCCTATACGCGGCCACCTGGCCTCTCCCTCTGAGAGAGGGAGTCTCAAGGAGCGCAAGGCGTCCCTGGTGCCACCGGCACGTGTCCGTCGTAGGTCAGGCCCGCCGGCCCGTACCAGGGCAGCACCTCCATGGTGAAGCGACCCGCGATGATGGCCGGGTCGGTGCGCATCAGGGCCTCGGCCTCCTCCTGCGTGGCCACGTCGAAGAGGAAGATGCCCGCCAGGGGCCCCTGGTCGGGCGCGTCCGCGGGGTGCTTGAAGGGCCCGGCGATGAGCAGCTTCCCGCACGCTCCCAGGCGCTTGATGTTCGCCATGTGCCCCTCGCCGACGGCCTGCGCCTCGGGGGGGCGCTCCTTGGACCACTTGCGGAGGCGCGCGAACTGATGCAGTGTTGTAGTCGTGCGCAACACCGCTACACGGACGCCGCCATGGTGGTGACCCTGGACCCGAAGGACGGGCGGCCGCTCTATCTGCAGATCGTGGACGAGGTGCGCCGCGCGCTGGTGGTGGGGAGCTTGCGGCCGGAGGACCCGCTGCCGTCGGTGCGGGAGCTGGCCGCGCAGCTGGTGGTGAACCCGCGCACGGTGTCCCAGGCCTACGGGGAGTTGGAGCGCCAGGGCGTCGTCTACGTGCGGCGGGGGCAGGGGACCTTCGTGTCCGCGGACGCGCAGCCCGACCGCAAGGAGCGCCGCGCGCTGTCGCGCGAGGTGGCCCGGCGGGCGCTGCGCGAGGCGTGGCGCAACGGGGTGGGCATGGAGGAGCTGGTGAAGAGCATCCGCGAGGTGGCGCAGGAGGAGGGTGAGCCCTCCGGTGACGCCGCAGGACAGGGAGAGAAGGAATGAGCCGCACCATCCCCGAGCCGGAAGGTGGCGCCCCCGCGGTCGCCACCCGCGGGTTGACCAAGCGCTACGGGCGCGAGACCGCGCTCGCCGGTGTGGACCTGCGCGTGCCGGAGGGCGCGGTGTACGCCCTGGTCGGCGCCAACGGCGCGGGCAAGAGCACCACGTTCAAGGTGCTGATGAACCTGGAGCGCCCGGACGCAGGGCGCGCCGAGGTGCTGGGCCTGGACACCGCGAGCCACGGCCCGCGGGTCCGCGCGCAGGTGGGCTACGTGCCCGAGCACCCCACGCCCGCGTACGGCTGGATGACGTGCGGCCGCCTCCTGCGGCACGTGGCCGCCTACTACCCGGCGTGGGAGCCCGCGTACGCGGAGCGTCTGGGCCATGCGCTCGGCCTCGAGCCCCACCGCAAGGTGTCCACTCTCTCCAAGGGCCAGGCGCGGCGGCTGCAGCTGGTGCTCGCACTGGCCCACCGGCCCGCGCTGCTCCTGCTCGACGAGCCAACGGACGGCCTGGACCCCGTGGTGCGCAACCGCACGCTCGCCCTGCTGGCCGAGCACCTGGCCGACTCGCCCACCACGCTCGTCGTCTCCACCCACCACCTGCACGAGCTGGAGAGCCTCGCCGACCACGTGGGCGTGCTGAGCGCCGGGAGGCTCGTCGCGCAGCTGCCGCGCCACGAGCTGCAGCGCACCGTGCGCCGCTACCGGGTGGAGGTGCCCGAGCGCTGGGCCGCGCCGCCCGAGCTGCAGGCGGGCGCGCTGCGGCGCGCGGGCACCGGGCGCGAGCTGCAGTGGACGCTGGTGGGCGAGGAGCACGAGGTGGTGGCGCGGCTGTCGGGCACGGGCGCCCGCGTGCGCGAGGTGACGGCGCTGGGCCTCGAGGACGCGGCCCTCGCCTTCCTGTCCGAGGAGGTGTCGCGATGAGTGCTCCGACGAGTGCCCCGGCGCTGCACGCCACGCCGGCCGCCGGCGCGGTGCTGCGCGAGCAGGTGTCCGCGGTGGGCCTGGCGCTGCGGGTGCCCGCCCTCGGCGCGCTCGCGCTGCTCCTGCTGGCCACCGCCCTCACCCTGCGCCACCGGCTGGACACGGGCGAGCCGCTCGACTTCCGCCCCGAGCTCACCCTCCTGCCGGGCCTCGCGGGGCTGCTCTTGCCCCTGGCCGTCTGGAAGGGCGAGCCGCGCTTCGGTCCCGCCTTCTTCTGGACGCTGCCGGTGGAGCGCCGCCAGCACGCCCTCACCAAGGTGTTCGCGGGCTGGCTGTGGCTGATGGCGGCCGTCGCGCTCTTCCTCCTCTGGATGCTCGGCCTCACGCTGCTGACGGGCGGCAACGTGCTGGGCGAGGTGACGCTGCGCCTGGTGGACAGCACCCGCGACGTCCCGGGAGTAGGCGCAGTCGCGGAGACCCTGCGCACGGTGCAGTGGAAGCCCCGGCCGGTGCTGTGGCTCGTGTCCTTCACCTCCTCGAGCGCGCTCTATCTCTTCGGCAGCGCGATGGCGCTGGGCCTGCGCCACCCGCTGCGCTGGGTGGCCGGGTTCGTCTTCGGCTTCGTCCTCACCATCACCCTGGCCCAGTTGCTGAGGGTGAATTGGTTCTTCGATGAATTCGCACCCGTCCTCGCCCCGCTCCTCTTCGGCAGTTACGGGCTGGACGCGCTCCTCTCCGTGCGCACCGAGTCCCTCAGCGGGGAGGTGCGGCTGCCGGGCGGGGAGGTCGTCAACGCCTGGTGGGGCCTGCCGGACGTCGGGGACTGGGCCCTCGCCACGCTGCTGTGGACGGGCGCGGCGCTCGCCCTCCTGTGGGCCGCCGCCTCGCGCCACCGGGAGCAGCGGCGCCGCTGAGCACCGCCGCGCCCTGAGACGCGGCACCGTCCTGTTCCTTTCCGTCCCCGCACCGCTCGCGGGGACGACGCCGCCCCCTCCTTGCCCGCTGTTCCCTCACCCCCGGTGCTCCCATGGACCTGCAGATTCGCAACCTCTCCAAGACGTACGCCAACGGCGTGCATGCGCTGAAGGACGTGTCGCTGACGATTCCCGCCGGGATGTACGGGCTCCTGGGCCCCAATGGCGCGGGCAAGTCCACGCTGATGCGCACGCTGGCCACGCTGCAGGAGCCCGACCGCGGCAGCGTCCACCTGGGGGACGTGGACGTGCTGAAGGACAAGGAGCGGGCGCGCGAGTCGCTCGGCTACCTGCCGCAGGAGTTCGGCGTGTACCCGCGGGAGAGCGCGGAGCGGCTGCTCGAGCATTTCGCGGTGCTCAAGGGCCTCACCGACCGGCGGGTGCGGCGCGAGACGGTGGACGCGCTGCTGCACCAGGTGAACCTGCACGACGTGCGCAAGCAGAAGCTGGGCGGCTTCTCGGGGGGCATGCGGCAGCGCTTCGGCGTCGCCGTCGCGCTGCTGGGCAACCCGCGGCTCATCATCGTCGACGAGCCGACCGCCGGCCTCGACCCCGCCGAGCGTGTGCGCTTCTTGAACCTGCTGAGCGGCCTGGGCGAGCGCAGCGTCGTCCTCCTCTCCACGCACATCGTGGAGGACGTGGCGGAACTGTGCAGCCGCATGGCCATCATCGACCGCGGCACCATCCTCCTGGAGGGGGAGCCGCTGCGCGCGGTGGAGGCGCTGCGCGGGCGCATCTGGCGCAAGGTGGTGCCCCGCGGCGAGCTCGAGGCGCTCGAGCGCACCCACGCGGTCCTCTCCACCCGGCTGCTGGCCGGGCGCACCGTGGTGCGCGTGTACGCAGAGGCCCTGCCGGACGCGGGGTTCGAGCTGGCGGAGCCCGGCCTCGAGGACGTCTACTTCCGCGTGATGGGGGGCCACGGAGTCTCCCGCGCCGTGCAGCCCCGGCGCGAGGTGGCGTCATGATGCTGCGCGAAATCTTCCGCTACGAGCTCGGCCTGCAGGCGCGCCGCGTCACGCCCTGGCTCTCCTTCGTGCTGCTGCTCGGGTTCGTCTACCAGGTGGCCAACGAGGCCCAGATCGAGCAAGCGCGTGATGGCGGCTACCTCTTCAACTCGCCCTTCGCACTGGGCGTCGTCTCCGTGCTGGGCAGCCTGATGGGCCTGCTGGTCCCAGCACCCCTCGCCGGCGACGCGGCCGCGCGCGACGTGCAGCTGCGCATGCATCCGCTCTTCTACACCACGCCGGTGGGCAGGACGGCCTACCTCGGCGGGCGCTTCCTCGCGGCGTTCGCCCTGACGGCGCTCGTGGTGCTCGCGGTGCCCCTGGGCCTGCTGCTCGCCGCATACGCGCCGGGCCCCGAGCCCGAGCTGCTCGGGCCCTTGCGGCCCGCGGCGTACGCCAGCGTCTACCTCTGCATCACCCTGCCCAACGCCTTCGTCGCCTGCGCGCTGATGTTCAGCCTCGCGGTGCTGAGCCGGCGCGCGATGACGGCCTACCTCGGCGCGGTGCTGCTCTTCGCCACCACCCTCGCGGGGCGCATCTACGTGGCAGACAAGCTGAAGCACTGGGGGGCCGGCAAGCTCGTGGACCCCCTCGGCTTCACCGTGCTCAACGAGCTGTCGAAGTCCTGGACGCCCGGGGAGAAGAACACGCAGTTGCTCGAGCTCGCCGAGGCGCTGGCCGCCAACCGCCTGCTGTGGCTCGCCCTTGCGGCAGCGGCGCTCGCCTTCACCCATCTGCGCTTCCGCTTCGCCCACCCGGGCGTCGAGGCGGGCCGCAGCCGGCGCGCAACCGTCGTCCTGTCGCCGCCGGCTCGCATCGGTCCCATCACCGTGCCCCCGGTGCGGCCCGCTCCGGGTGCCGTGGCCCGGACGCGCCAGGTGCGGGCGGTCGCGGCGCAGTCGCTGCGCGCCCTGATTGCCGGCCCGGGCGGCGTCGCGCTCGTGCTCATGCCGCTGTTCCTGCTGCTCGTCGCCCCCGAGATCATGCAGCACATGGGGGTGCCGAAGGCGCCCTCCACCCGGCTCCTCACCGGGTTCATCAGCGCCAACGGGGACCTGCTGGGCATGGTGATGCCGCTGCTCGTCATCTTCTGCGCCGGGGGCCTGGTGTGGCGCGAGCGGGAGGCGGGGGTGAGCGAGCTGGCGGACGCCGCGCCCACGCCAGACTGGGTCCCCTTCCTCGGCAAGCTCGCGGGGCTCGCGCTGATGGTCGTGCTGCTGCAGGCGGCGCTGACGGCGACGTCCTTGCTCATCCAGGTGTGGCTGGGTCATACCGCCTTCGAGCCGCGGGTGTACCTGTCCGTCCTCTTCGGCCTGAAGCTCGCCGACCACCTGCTCTTCGCGCTGCTCGCCCTGGGCGTGCACGTGCTGGTGGACCAGAAGTACGCCGGCCACGCGGTGCTGCTGATCGTCTACGGCCTGCGCTTCTTCGGGCCCTCGCTCGGGCTCGAGGACCCCTTGTGGGTGTACGGGTCCGACCCGGGCTGGGAGTACAACGACCTGAGCGGCTTCGGCCCGCACCTGACGGCCTGGGCCTGGTTCAAGGCGTACTGGGCCGCGTGGGCGCTGCTGCTCGCGGTGGCCGCGCGGCTCTTGTGGGTGCGGGGCCGGGTGTCGGGCCCGCGCGAGCGGCTCCTGCTCGCGCGCCGCCGGCTCACGCGGCCCGTGGCCCTCACCGGGGCGCTGGCCGGCGCGGCCGTCCTCGGGGTGGGCGGCTTCATCGCGTACAACACGCATGTCCTCCACCCGTTCCGCACCCGCGCCCAGCTCGAAGAGGCGCGCGCGGAGTACGAGCGGCGCTACGGCCAGTACGCGCGTCTGCCGCAGCCGCGGCTCACCTCCGTGCGGCTGCACGTGGAGCTGCACCCGCGGCACCGCCGGGCGGAGCTGCGCGGCACCTATACGCTCGTCAACCGCGGCCGTGAGGCCATGGCCACCCTGCACGTCGGCCTCGCCGAGGGCGTGGAGACGGGCCCCTTGCGCTTCGACCGGACCGCCACGCCCTCACACATGGACGCGGAGCTCGGCCACTCGGTCTACACGCTGCAGCCGCCGCTGCAGCCGGGGGAGGCCCTGGAGCTGGGCTTCGAGGTGCGCTTCGCGCCCCGGGGCTTCACCCACGGCTGGGCCGACGCGTCCGTCGTGCGCAATGGCACCTACGTCCTGCCGCGCCGCTGGTTGCCGGCCATCGGGTACCAGGAGGGCCGGGAGCTCAACGAGGCAGGCGTGCGCCGCGCCCACGGCCTCGCGCCGCGGCCCCCCATCCCCACGCTGGAGGACAGCGAAGGCCTGCGGGAGCTGGGGGCCGGACGCATCGCCTTCGACGCGGTGGTGGGCACCGACGCGGGCCAGGTGGCCGTGGCCCCCGGGGCCCTGCGCCGCGAGTGGACGGAGAGCGGCCGCCGCTACTTCCACTACGTGACCGACGTGCCCATCTCCCACGACTACGCGCTCTACTCGGCCGCGTACGCGGTGCGCGAGGCGCGCTGGAGGGACGTGGCCCTGCAGGTGTTCCACCACCCGGGCCACCCTGGCAACGTGGAGCGCATCCTGCACGGCATGCAGGCCTCGCTCGACTTCCTCACCGAGCAGTTCGGCCCCTACCCGCACCGCCAGCTGCGCTTCGTGGAGCACGCGGGCGAAGGCATCGGGCTGCACTCCGCGCCGGTGAACGTCTCGTACAAGGAGGGCTTCTCGCAGCTGCAGTCCGAGGCCGACCCGCGCGAGGTGGACTTCCCCTTCGCGGTCGTGGCACACGAGGTGGCGCACAAGTGGTGGGGCAACCAGCTGAAGCCCGCGCCCGTGGTGGGCGCGCCGCTGCTCAACGAGAGCCTGTCCTGGTACTCGGCCCTGGGGGTGGTGGAGCGCACCTACGGCCGCGCGCACCTGGAGCGGCTGCTGGCGGTGATGCGGCTCGAGTACCTCACGCCCCGCTCGCGCGCCGGCGTGCCGCTGTTGCAGGCCGTGGAGTGGTTCCACGCGTACCGCAAGGGCCCCTTCGCCATGTTCGCGCTGCGCGAGTACGTGGGGGAGGCCCGGGTGAACGGGGCGCTGCGCACGATGATGGAGAAGTACGGCGCCGGGCAGCCGCCCCTGCCCACCTCGCTCGACCTGTACCGCGAGCTGCAGGCCGTCACCCCGCGGGAGCAGCAGGGCCTGCTGCACGACCTCTTCGCCGCCAACACCTACTGGGAGTTGAAGACGAAGCGGGCCACGGTGGAGCCCGCGGAGGGGGGCGCCTGGCGGGTGAGCCTCGACGTGGTGGCGCGCAAGGTGGTGGTGGACGAGGTGGGCCACCTCTCCGAGGTGCCGATGGACGAGCCCGTCGAGCTCGGCGTCTACGCGGCCGCGGAGGGGGAAGGGCAGGGCGAGCCCCTGCACCTGGGCATGACCCGCGTGCGCTCGGGAGAGCAGCGCCTCACCGTGACGGTGCCCAAGCGGCCCGCGCGCGCCGGCATCGACCCGCGCCATCTCCTCATCGACGTGAACCCCGAGGACAACACCGTGGACACGAAGACCGAAGACGCGGTCTTGATTGGCCGACACTGAGCTGCTCCCTCCGGGCCCGCGGACGCGCTGAACGCCGCTGACGCGAGGCAGGGGAGCCCCCCAAGACAGACTGTCCGACCTCGACGAGCGGCGAAGGACCGCTTGTCGAGACGCACCACCCGCAGCGCCCCACCTCCCTCTGGAACGCCCCTGAGCACCCCCATTGCACGAGGTCGGCGCGTTCACGCAGCACGGCGTATAGGAGGGAGGGGGCCGTGTTGAGGGAGAGGGTTGGAGCCGCCGCCCGCCTCCACAGCGGGTCAGCCCGACACCCGCCTACGGCCTCCACCAGCGCCGATGTGTTACAAGCTGGAGAGCCTTTCGACCGCCGCTGCGGTGCTCGCGACTCCGCTTCGCGGTCACCCTGCCAGGCCGGAGCCGACCCGTATGACTCGCCCGACTTTTCGCCCCTCGACGCCCGCGGACTCGGCCCGTTTGCTGGAGATCTGGGAGGCGGCTGTGCGCGCCACCCACGACTTCCTGACCGAGGCCGACATCGACGCCCTGCTGCCGCAGGTCCGGGCCTACGTGTCCATCGCGCCGTTCGAGTTGGCCGTGGACGGGCAGGGGACCGTGGAGGCCTTTCTCGGCATGACGGGGCGCAAGATCGACAGTCTGTTCGTGCATCCGGACGCTCACGGCCGGGGACTCGGGCGGTCGCTGGTCGAGCGTGCCGCGGCCCTGCATCCGGTGGTGACGGTGGACGTCAACGAGCAGAACCCTGGCGCGCGGGCCTTCTATGCCCGTCTCGGCTTCGAGGTCATCGGCCGCTCGGAGACGGACGACGCCGGCCGCCCGTTCCCCCTCCTCCATCTGCGCCGCTTCGCCTGAGGGTGGCCGCACTGAGCCAGGCGGCTCTCGGACGCGAGCGGCCGGGCTCGACGGGAATGCACAGGGTCGAGTGTCGAACCAAATCGCCTTCGAACAATTGCTGCGGCGGTTGCCCGGCCTGCGGTTGCGGACGGACGAGACCCCGGTGTTCCGGCCCTACTTCATGCTGCGCGGCTTCGAGCATCTGCCCATCGCCTGGGACGTGCCCGCGTAGAGCCGAAGAAGGTGTCTGAAGAGGCTGCTACCCCTCGTCTCCGGCGTAGTACGCCTCCTGGGACGCCGCGTACGTGTCGACGGAGAAGCCATCGAGCTCCCCGGACACCTCATTCGTGAGGAGCCGCCTCGCCGCGGCTTCCGCCTCGTCGGAACCGAGTTCGCGTAAATACTTTTTCGTCCTCTCCAACCCCGCACCACACAGGAGTTGGAGGTCGATCGACGCGTCCGCATCCATGCTGGAGGTCTTCGCCCGCCAGATTCTCGGCACGTCCTCGAGCAGCCCGGCCCGGAACAGCAGAAAGCAGCACAGCCGCATGACCTGCGTGTCTCCGCCGCCCTGCCCCTGTCGCTCCCGCTGCGTCTCGGCGTCCAGGACAGCGCGAATCTCCTCGAGCTGCTCGGGAGAGGGACTCAGGCCGAACCGGCGGAGACATTCCCGTTCTGTCAGACGCATTCTTCTCTCCCTGTTTCCTACGAATCGTCTGACACCCTTCCAGGCTGAGGTCCGAGGCTGCCCGCGTCAGGCAGAAAAGAAAAAGGGGTGCACGCCCGTGAGCGTGCACCCCTTGGAGCGAAGCGGCGGCGGGTTCTATCAGACGCCGCGGAGCAGGTTGGCGACCTTGAACGCCGCGAACTGGCCCAGGTTGTACTTGTCGCCCTGCGCGGCAGGAGACTGGTCGCCCTTGCGCGAGCTCATCAGGCCCTTGACCAGGTCCAGGACGCCGCCGGTGCTGTTGGCCTGCGAGCCCAGGCCGATGGCGGCGCCGAGACCCGTCTTGCTCAGGAGCGAGCCGGCCTTGCCCAGCAGGCCGCCACCGAGGTTGCCGACGAGGCCGCCGATGATGCCCTTGAGGCCGCCACCGTTGAGCACGCCATCGGCGATGCCGACGATCTTCCGGGCGCCCGCGATGAAGGGCCCAACGCCCGGGATGAACGAGGCGATCTGGCCCAGGGGACCATTGAGGAGCTTGTTCGCGAAGCCGACCGCCTTCTTGGCGAAGTCACCGATCTTGCTGAACGCCTTGCCGATACCCTTGATGAAGCCCATGGCTTGCTCTCTTTTGTGGAAGTGGAAGTTGCTACGTTGAAGGGATTATCGAGGGCCTCGGTTGGAAGTTGTCTGGGGCCCGAATTTTCTTGAAAAGCCCTGTAGAATCAGGGCTTTACCGGGTTCCGACCCTTTTTCACCGCGTCGTCGAGGCCAGGATCGGCCTTGGGTTTCACGGCCTCGCCGCCCTGGGAGGCCAGATCCACGGTCTTCTTGCGGGCGTCCTCGAAACCGCTCGGGGCCTGGCCGGCCTTGAAGGCCTCGACGCTGGCGCGCACGTTGGCCTCGAGGGCCTCGGCGGTGGGCGGCTCGACGCCCATCTTCCTCAGGTTCTCGTCGCTGACGACGAGGAACGCGGGCTCCACGCCCGGGTTGTTCATGTAGTACCCGACGGTGTTGACGAACACCTCGAGGTCCATCTCGAGTTCCGCGGCCATCTTCGCCACGTTCGGGTCCGCGAGGATCTTCGCTCGCAGCTCAGCGGAGATCGGTGGGGGGGCGTCGAGTTGCTCTACATCGGTGCCGGTGCCGTTGCTCATTCGAACCTCGGGGGGTGATGTGTGGCCCGGACAGTAGTGGCGTCGTCCCACTGTTGTCGATGGGGCTGGTTATCGAGAGCGCCCGTCCAGGAATAGGTGAGCGGGTCGCCATCGGGATCCGTGGCCGTCACCGAGAGGCTCGCGCTGGAGCCTTCTTCGAGGGTCGTGTGCGTCGTGGTCACCGGTCCAAGCGTGGGGGGGCGGTTGGGCGGCAGGAGGGTGAAGGAGACGGGGGCGGAGAGTGCTGTTGCCCGCGGCGTCCTGGGCCTTCACGGTGAGCTGGTGGCTCCCCGGGGGGCATGGTGGACGAGGCCCAGGTGCACGAGAAGGTGGAACCGGAGCGCCGCGCGATGTCGTCCACGCACACCGGCGAGCCGGAGACGGAGAACTCCACCCGGGCCACCGTGCCCGAGTTGTCCTCGGCGGCGGCCCGGAGGAGCCGCGAGCCCGAGACGCGCTCTCCCTCCGTCACGCCCTCCACTGAATGCTCCACAGGTGGGTTGAAAACAGCTGAAGAGCCCCGGCAGCGGCGTGAGCGACACGCCGCTGCCCGCGCTCGAGCGGCCTGGACAGGCGCGCTCAGCGAACCCAGTTGATGTTGCTGACCGCGACCGAGGAACCGGCGTCCGTCCGCTCCTGGTTCGTCAACGGCGCGTAGACCCGGGTCGAGAGCGTGTTGGCCGCAGTGTCGATCTCCACCAGCCGGGTCGGGTTGGTGGAGTTATCATGGAAGCAGTTGAGGAACTGGTAGATCTTGTTGCCCTTGACCCCCGTGCTCTCCAGGTACCCCGCCTGGCCCACGTGACCGGAGAAGACCAGGCGCACGTTGGCGTACTGCTTGATCAGGTTGTCGAACACGTACTGCGGGCCGTTGTCGCCGTATCCGCTATGGTTCAGCGCGATGGTACTGTCTTTCGTCAGGTGGTGGTGGCTGATGATGATGACGTTGTGGCGGGGATGATTCGCGAGGACCGTCTTGGCCCAGTCGATCGCCCCCGTGCGCGCCCACATCTCCAGGTTCAACACGAGCCAGTTGAGCCCACCCGCCGTGAACGTGTGGTAGGCGTTGTCGATCTTCCCCGCCTCCCACACGCCCGCGAGGGCGGAGAACCGCGTCGTGGGGAAGTAGGTGTTGAACGTCTTGGTGTTGCGGAGGTTGACCTTCGCGTCGCCCGGACAGGCGCTACCGCCCTCGCACACGGCCGCCGTGTCGTGGTTGCCGATGGCGATCGCATAGGGCATGAAGGCGTTGTCGAGCAGCCGCAGCGAGTTGCTCGCCCGCACGTAGTGGATGTGGTCGGGCGTGTCCCAATCCACCATGTCGCCGGTGTGAGCCACGAAGCGCAGGTCCAGCGACGTCTTGTTGTTGAGCAGCCACTCCAGCCGGTTCGTGAACCGCGAGGGGTTGTAGACGATCTCCTGTTGGGTGTCGGGGATGACGGCCAGGGTGAACTTCGTGTCGGCGGGCACCGCGGACGGCGCGGCGTAGAACTTGATGCCCTCATTGGTCCACCCGGCCGCGCTCAGGCTGTCGCGCTCCGCCGCGGTCGTCGCGAAGCGGTGCTTGGCCAGCGCCGAGCTGACGAAGCGGTACACGGGAATCAGGCACGTGTCCGAGGACTTCGACGCGTAGAAGCCCGTTCCCTCGTCAACCGTGTAGCCGTACTGGCTCGCGGCGCTCGCCTTCTCGTTCTCGTCGATGGTCCAGAGGTGGTCGAAATTCGTCGGGTTGTAGAGCCGGTAGACGGGAGACAGGCCAGTCGCCGTCGCCGCTCCCGCCTTGAAAGCCACTCCCCGGTCCTCGGTATAGCCATACGTCGAGCTGGCGGTGGAGGCCTCGCTCGAGCTGACCGTATAGATGCTATCGCCCGAGGACGGTTTGATGCGGTGGTACACCGGTGCCGACAGGGAGGCACAGTCCAGTGCGGCGCTGACGGAGGCGAGCGAGGACTCCTCGGCCTGGTCTCCTCCACAGGCGCCCAGTCCCGCTGCCAGGGTGACAATCGCGATGACGTTCAATGACCTCAACATGTACTCCTCCAGACATCAGACATCTGTTGCCTGGAGGGCACGTTAAACGATTTTATCGCGATTTGAAAGCCTTCATCCCTGGACGCGTGGGATTAGCGCTTCCAGAAGCCCTGCCGCTGCCCGTAGAGGGAGTCCACGGTGGTCGGTATGTCATTAGGCACGTTGAGCCAGCCGGAGATGCGCGGGTTGGGACCGATGCGGGTGTTGCCGCTCATCTGGAAGGAGGGCCGGACTCCGCTATGCGCTGCTGGGGCCGGCGGAGAAACAGCAGGCCGGCCACCGTCACGAAGGCCAGGGCGGACAGCGAGAGCGAGATGTGGATGTCGGTCACGCTCCCCAGCAGCCCCACGGTCACGCCGCTGAACGCCCGCAGGCCCATGGCCGACATGCTGAAGAGCCCCAGGACGCGGCCCCGGATGGTGTCTGGCGCATTCAGCTGCACGAGCGCCTGGGTCATGCTGTTGAAGGAAAGCTCGAGGAACCCGGCCAGGAACAGCACGCCAATCGCCGCCGGATACCAGTCCATGAGCGAGAACGCGAAGAGCGAGCATCCCCACAGGAATGCAAGTCTCAACGCGGAAGCGGGCGCCATCCGCAGCCAGGTCCCGCGCGTCTCGAGCAGGACACCCGCGAGCAGCGCACCGGCCGCATCCGCTCCCAACAGGAGCGTATAGGTCAGGCCGGGGTCTCCATGGCCCAGATCATGGGCGAAGCCCGGCATCTGCGCATGGTAGCTGTTGCCGATGAAGAAGGAGGCCGCCCCCGCCAGCAACACCATGGCCCCGACCACGGGCATCCCGCGCACGTCGCG
Organism: Archangium sp.; assembly: GCA_035645295.1. Classification (GTDB taxonomy): domain Bacteria; phylum Myxococcota; class Myxococcia; order Myxococcales; family Myxococcaceae; genus Archangium. Next base: position 19,539 of record DASQMW010000062.1, on the reverse strand, counting down.
GAGGGTCTGGACGATGTCGGAGAAGCCCCGGACGGCCCGCTTGGGGCCCGCCGACGCCCCGCGAAAATGCCGGCCATAGGGGGCCCTCACCAGCCAGAACAGAAGGGGCAGATAGAACAGCGTGTTGACGAAGATGCCCCAGGTCGGCCCGAGCGTCCGCATGATGATGCTGCCCACGCCGGGGCCCACCAGGACCCCGAGGTAACGGGCCGTCGCGTTCAGGCGCACCGCGCTGGCCAGGGAGCCCGCGCCCACGATGTCGTAGAGCAACATCTGGCTCGAGGTGCTCCAGAGGACCCCCGCGCAGCCGTGGATCGTGAGGAGGACCATCGCTTGCCACAGCTGCAAGGAGTCCGTGACGAAGAAGTAACCCCATCCCACGGAGGCGGTGATGAAGAGCACCATGCCGGCCTGGATGAGGCGCCTGGAATCGAACCGGTCGTTGAGCGCGCCCACCGGCACCGAGAACACCAGGAAGGGCAGCCAGTGGGACACCACCGCGAACCCACCCAGCGCCGCCGAGTGGAACTTCTGGAACGCCACCCAGTAGCTGATCACGTGCTCGATGTTGTCAGCCATCATCGCCAACATGAACGTGATGAGAAAGGTCCGGTATCCAGGGACGCGGAGCGCGCTCGATTCGGCGGGGGGGGAGGCAACGGTGGAGGTCATGGATGTTCACGCACAGGGCAGTGGGAGGCCCACCGTACCTCAGTGGGCCGCATGCCTGTTCGTCAACAGGACCGGGCGCCAGGGCGTGCCTGGCCACCGCCATTCCGGGCACAATCGCTCCGCCACAACGGAAGGGGCGTCAGTACATCCTCGTCTACAAGACGTTCAGCGGTTTCATGCCGCTCACGTACCGGCTCTGGCTGCCCCCCACCCTGAAGATGGAAGGCAGGATCGAGCCCCTCCCCGCGCCCGTCCCCGTGACCGGGGGAGAGACAGGGCAGATCTCCCTGGAGAACCCTCGCCCCGCCGCGTTGAGCCGCATCGTGGATTGGCTGAACCCACGCATGGGCAACTAGGCGGACGGGGGCCTACTCGTAGTGCTTCACGCTCGGCCAGAGGGTGGCCAGCGGCACCTTCAGGCCCGAGCACAGGTAGAGCGGCAGGTTGTTCTCGTAGGGCATGACGTAGGGGTTGGGGGGCACGCGCGCGGCGAGCTCGACGTGTGTGCACACGGGCTGGAGCTCCTCCAGTTCGCCCCCCACGACGAGGAGATTCGCGGCCGCGTCACCAGGCCCCCAGAGGAAGTAGTGGTTGTGGCCCGAGCGCGCCGGAGGAAGGCCATGAGCCGCTCCGAGCCAGTCGAGCGCCCCGGCTTCCCCGTAGTTCTGCGCGAAGAGAGCGGTACTCGCCCGCTGCTCCGGAGGCAGGCGCTGGTACACCTCGGCCACCGAGGCGACGAGCTGCTCCCAGCCGTGCTGGTCCGCGTAATGCTGGGGCAGGACGCCGTACTCGTGGCGCTCGTGCTGGGAGGGCTCGATGCCCAGGGTGCGCTGCCAGGAGATGAAGGTGTCCACTGGCAGCACGGGCAAGGTCAGCGGCGCGAGGGCGGCGAAGCCCGCGAGGCCCGGGACGAGCACCGCGGCGCGTGTCACCGGGCGCCGGATGAGGCGCTCGGCCTGGACCGCACCCGCGGCGAGCAACATGGGGTAGGCGGGGCCCAGGTAATAGTCCTTGGCGCGCAGGAAGACGAGCAGGCCGAAGAGCAGGAGATAGGTGAAGCCGAGCGCGCGGTAGGGCTGGAGGGTGGGGGAGAACAAGAGGACACCGAGCCCGGTGAGCCACAGGGGCGCGGAGAGCGGGTGCAGCAGGAGGAGCTGCCCGCGCACGAAGTCGCCGAGCTGGAAGGGGGCGTTCTTGTAGAGCTGGCCGTTGCGCAGCAGCTCGAGCATGGGCCAGCCGTGCCCGTGCTGCCAGAAGAGGTTGGGCAGCACGAGCGCGGTAGCCAGCAGCACGCCGAGGACGAGCCAGCGGCTGGCCAGCAGCCTGCGCGCGGGCGTGAGGAGGACGCCGAGCGCGAGGCACACGCTGAAGAAGGCCATGGAGTACTTGTTGAGCATCCCCACGCCCGCGAGCGCGCCCAGGGCGAGCCACAGCCGGGGCTGCTCCGTCCGCACCAGGTGCACGAAGAGCGCGGCGCAGCCCGTCCAGAAGAGGGGCTCGAAGGCATTCATGGTGAGGGTATGGCCCTCGAAGAGGTAGAGGGGGGCGAGCGCGGCGGGGAGGGCGGCGAGCGCCACGGCGAAGCCTCCGCCACCGAAGCGCCGGGCGAGGTGTCCGGTGAGGGCCACGAGCCCCGCGGAGGCGAGTGCGGGCAGCACGCGCAGGCCCGTGAGGGAATGGTCGAAGAGCGCGGTGGAGAGCCGGGCGGCCGCGGCGATGAAGGGAGGCTGGTCCACGTAGCCCCAGTCGAGCTTCTGGCCACAGGCGATGAAGTAGAGCTCGTCCCGGAAGTAGCCGTAGCGGTGGGCAAAGAGGAGGTGCAACGCCGCCGTGGCGAGCGCGAGCCCGGGGAGGAGCCACGAGCGGGGCGGGGAGCGGGTGGTCTCCAGGGTCATGGGGCGAGCCTGCCACAACCGCCCGGGAGGAGAGTGGGCACGCGAGTTCAGGGTTGCTCCCCGTCCGAGTGACGCCGACCGCATGACGGCTCAGCTCGCTGGAAGTGTGTTCAGATCAGGCCATGCGCTCCTCCTCCGAGCCAACCGAACAGTCCACCACGAGCACCGGCTCGCGTGCCTGGATCCTCCAGCGGCTGGATGCCCTACTGTCGGAGCCCCTGCGGAGGGCGTCCCCTTCGGAGCTCGTCCGCTTCCGGATCCTGGTCGGTGCCGCCGGCTTCCTGTTCGCGTTCAACGCCCTCTTCATGGTGTGGTCGCTCGTGCTGGGCCTGTCTCCCTATCCCAGCATCATTGCCTGCCTGCTCTATCTGGGGGCGCTGGTCCTGATGCGCAGGTCCACCACCCCCGGCCCCGCTACGATGCTCATGCTGACGACCATGATCCTCATCATGCTGGGGACCGCCCTGGAATACAGGCTCCCCTACTTCGGCATGCATGCGCTGACCATGTTGATTCCCGCGCTTGCCGTCTTCCTGGCGGGCGCACGGGTAGGGCTGTTCGTCACCCTCCTGCTGATCGCGACGCTCAGCGTGGGCTACCCGCTCTACCTCTCGCGAGTCGGCATCGATCCCGCGTCCCTCTCCCCCGCCTATCTCAACTTCGCATACTTCTTCGCGGGCCTTGCCTTCCTGGGGGCCTGGGGGCTGGGGTCGTTGCACAACACCACGCGGGACTCGGCCCAGGCCTCGCTCGAGCAGACGCTGAAGGCGCTGCGCGAGAGCGAGACCCAATTGAGCAGCGTCCTGGAGAGCACGGACGATCTCGTGGTCTCGATCGACATGGAGGGACGCCTGCTCACCGCCAACTCTGCGGCGAGACAGTTCCACCGCCGGTGCTATGGCAAGGAGCCCGTGGTGGGCCAACTCTTCGGGACCAGCCAGCCAGAGCGCCTCGAGATCTGGGGGCCGCCGCTGGCCAGGGTGCGTGCCGGCCAGCGTGCGAGGTTCGAGGATGAGTACGAGATGGATGGCGTACGGCACCTCCTGGATGTCCACATCAGCCCGCTGTTCGACCCGGAGGGACGCCCGGTGGGAATGACGCTCTTCGGCCGGGACATCACCGTCCGCCGGGAGGACGAGGCGCGGTTGCGCGAGATGCACCGCGCCCTGGTGGAAACCTCCCGGCAGGCCGGCATGGCGGAGGTCTCCACCGGCGTGCTCCACAACGTGGGCAATACGCTCAACAGCGTCAACATCTCCACCAGCGTCATCACCGAGCGGCTCCGCAAGTCCCGTGTCTCCGGACTGGTCAAGGCCACCGGCCTCCTGAGCGAGCACACCGCCGACCTGGCCTCCTTCCTCACCCAGGACACCCAGGGCCAGAAGCTTCCGGCCTATCTCATCGCCGTGTCCCGGCATCTCCAGGAGGAGCGGGACGGCCTTCTCCAGGAGATGCACGCGCTGGGAGAGAGCGTGGAGCACATCAACTCCATCATCGCCATGCAGCAGATGCACGCGCGGGCCGCGGGCGTGGTGGAGCAGGTGGCCGTCCCCCAACTCATCGACGAGGCGCTGCGCCTGATCGCCGGCTCCTTCGAGAGGCAAGGCATTCGCATCGAGCGCGACTACGCCCCCGTGCCGCCCATCTCCGTGGACCGCCACAAGCTGCTGCAAATCCTCATCAACCTGCTGAGCAATGCACGGCACGCGCTGGTGGACAGCCAGAAAGAGGACAAGTGGATGCGCCTCCGCATCCGGCCGGCGCCCGACGGGACAGGGACCCTCACAGGGACCCTCACAGGGACCCTCATCGAGGTGACCGACAACGGCGTGGGGATCGCCCCGGAGACCCTGCCACGCCTCTTCATGCAAGGCTTTACCACCCGGAAGACAGGCCACGGTTTCGGTCTGCACATCAGCGCCCTGTCCGCCGCGGAAATGAAGGGGAGGCTGACGTGCTCCAGTCCCGGCCTCGGCCAGGGCGCCACCTTCACCCTCGCGCTCCCCACGGCGGGAAACGAGTCCCTGGGGTGAGCACACGGGAATCGCTCCGGTAGGGACTCAACCGGTTATCATCGGCCCGAGACAGGAACGGAGGGGAAACACATGGGCATCAGCAAGGACACTTCCGAGAGCGTGGCACCTGGGCCGGTGCTCCAGCTGGCGGCACCGCTCCCGGAGGAGTACGGCGACAACAGCCTCGTCGTGCCGAGCAACTGGACGGTGACCTTCGTGCAGGGCCAGCTCGCGGTCTCCTGTATGGTGACACCGAAGAATCCGGAGACGGATGCCGTCACGAACCTGTACGTGGGCATCACCAACCCCAGCGATTCGTCCCAGTTCTACTGCTCGGGTTCGGTCACCGCGGCGGGCGGGACCGTGCCTCCGGGCAACGGCATGACCGGGTTCTCCCAGACGTACCTGTACGATCCCAAGACCCACGGGACCACCGTGCGCTCGATCGTCTTCGGCTACGTCCAGACCAGCCTGGGCTCGAGCTGCTTCATGCTGCAGCAGCTCTTCACCGTGGGGACGTCCGGGAAGCCCAGGGGCTAGACGTCGTTCCAGAGGGAGAAGCGGCACTCGAAGTAGGGATACACCTTCACCGAGACTGGCGCGTCCGGACGGACCACCAGCTTCGCGCCGATGGTCCGGCACAGGTTGCTCGGCCAGCGGTGGCCCGTGAGCGGGACGCGCTCGCGCCCGGGCCACTGGAGGATGGCCTCGCGCTTCTCGGGCGTGCACAGCCCGGCGTCCACCATCCGCTGGAGGAACTCCTTCGCCCACGGCTCGTGCGGCTTCTCGGGGAAGGGGAGCGCCAGGCCGATGGTGGGGCCCACACTCTCCCCCACGTCCAGGTTCACCTCCGCGAAGTGCAGGTACGAGAGCCACGTCTTCGTGAGCTCCTCGACCTGGGCCCGCGAGCCCGGCCAGCCAATCCGCTCCAGGTACGCGCCGACCTCCTCGCGGGGCATGCCGATGATCATCCGCACCGCGTCCGAGCCGCGGCAGGCGAGTGAGGCCACGTGCTCCACTTCCGCGAAGTCCGGCAGTTGCTCGAAGCAGCGCGACACGGTGCGCGCGATGGCCGGGCGCACCGGTCCGCCCTGGAAGGCCTCCAGCGCACGCCAGGTGAGCTGGAGTGACTCGTCCACGCTCGCCCCGCTTGCCCGCCGCGAGCCGGGCGGCTTCTGCCCGAACTCGGGCTGCACACAGGCGAAGGCGAAGGGCTTGGGGAGGGCCATCGGGCCTTCCACGTCGTACTCGAGCCAGAGCACGGGCACCCGCGCCAGCGGCGACTGGGGATCCAACCACTCCCGGGAGAACGTGCGCACGCCGTCCCAGAGCGAGCCGGTGAGCTGCTCCCGCGTCTGCTCCAGCGCATCGGCGAGGGCCTTGGGGCCGCCATCGGTCCGCATGCAGCAGACCATGTAGTCGACCCGTGGGGCGCCCGCCTCCATGCGGCACTCGAAGCAGAAGCCTCCCGAGACCTCCGGAAGCAGCCGGGCCACCTCGTTGACGTAGCCAAGCTCCGCCTCTCCGACCAGATCCTTGGAGAGGAACGGCTTCAGGCGGCTCATCAATTCATCGATGGGGACGATCATCGGGAAGCCCTGGAGCCGCGCTCACGCGATGGTGAAGGCCTGCGGGAGCAGGCCGTAGTGCCCGTCCGGGTTGACCACGGCCACGTCGTACACGCCGAGGGGCGCGTTGGCGGGGAGGTTCAGCGTGCAGTGGAGCACGGAGCCGCGGCCACCGGGGTTCTCCACGCTCTGGGTCACCGCGGGCAGATCCACGCCGCTCAGCTTGATGGCGGCGAACGCGCCGGTGGTGAAGAAGTCTCCCTCGACACGCAGCTGGACGGTGTTGCCGCTCGAGCCCATGTCCGGCGTGGCCGCGTTGACCTGGACGACTGCCTTGACCCACACCACGGCGAAGAGCTCCAGGGAGGCGAGCTCCGTCTTGAGCAGCTTCATCACGGACTCGAGCTGGCCCTTGTTCAAGGCCTCCCGCTGCGCCTCGGACAGGTTGGCCTTCAGCATCGTGCCATCCGGATCCTTGCTGAACTGACGCTGCAGCTCCGGATCGCGGATCAAATCGGAAATGAAATGCAGGAGCACGGTCCCCTCCCAACTGTGGGTTGTCCTGGGGATACCGCGAAACGTTGCAGGCGTCCCGCGAAATCACGGGACGCCAGGCCTTACGCACCGAAGCCCGGGGCCAGCACCGCGGCCCAGCGGCGCGGCTCGCGGATGTCCTCGCCTCGCAGGACCGTGGTGGCGCGGGTGACGAGCTCCTTGCCCGCCTCGCCTCCCACCAGCTCTCCCTTCCAGAAGCGGGCGCTGGCGGCGAGCGTGGGCATTCCCGCCGCGTCGTAGCCGTCGATGGCCGCCGACAGGTGCGTGAGCGCTTGCTCGGGCTGGTCACTCAGCCGGGCCGCCCCCGCCTGAAGCAGGTGCACCAGGGACGGGGTGTCACGCCGGATCTCCTGGGCGAGCAGGGCGATGTCCTTCTGCGCGCTCCGCACGAGCTCCTTGCGCCGCTGGGGCTCCCGCTCCGCCAGGGCCAGGGAGATGCGTGCGCGCAGCCCGTACAGCTCGAAGCGGCCGAGTTGCCCGCGCAGCCACTGTCCGGCCACCAGCGAGGGCCACGCCTTCTCCAGCCGCACGCGGGACTCCTCCAGCTTGCCCTCGTACAGCTCCGCCAGCGTCTCGCGCAGCACCTGGAAGCCGTGCTGGATGGCGCCGAGCCGGCTCCAACCCGCCATCATCTCCGTCATGAGCTGGCGGGCCTCGTCCGTCTGGCCCTGGGAGATGAGACACAGCGCCGTGGAGAAGGACGCGGTGACGCGGGAGAACAGGTCCCCCACCTCGTTGGCCACCCGGAACCACTCCGAGGCGCGCTGCCCCAGCTCGCGCAGGCCGTGCGTGGCCTGCAACACCAGACATGTCTGGGTGCGCCCGACGTTGGTCTCCCAGATGACGTCCACGCCGTGCTCCTGCAGCAGCCCCATGCCGTGGTCCGCCTCCGCCAGGGCGGTGCGCCACTCGCCGAGCACGTACGAGCGCGTGCTCTGGTACGTCTCCGCGAAGCCGATGAGGGCGGGATCCTTCAGCTCCTGGGCGAGCGCCTTGCCCTGCTCGAGATAGCGCGAGCCTCGCTCCACCGAGCCCCGCGTGCCCTGGAAGAGCCACAAGGCCCCGAAGGCGGTCAGCGCGCGCGACGCCCGGGCGGGGTCTCCGGACTCCAGCGCCAGCCGCAGGCTCTGAATCTGGAAGCCCATGGCGCGCAGCGATTCGATGCTCGCCAGGGACTTGCCCAACGCCCACGTCATGTCCGTACGCGCGCGCAGCTCGGCGGGGACGGGGTCCGGCCGCTTGCGCAGCTTCGCGCCGCCCGCCATCAAGCGGACCATGTTCCACGCCACGCCGCCGAGCGTCACGGCGGTGGAATCGGAGTAGGAGAGGCCCACCCGCGTCAGCACGGGCTTCACCAGCGTCAGCCCCTCGTCGATCCGGCCGCTGAGCATCAGGCTCTCGATGGCCCGGCGCCGCAAATCCAACCCGTGCTCCTCGGGCCCCTCCTCGGCCACCTGGAGGAAGAGCGGTCCCGCCTCGCCGCCCCGGCCCGCGTTGGCGAGCGCCTCGGCGCGGCGCAGCCGGAGCATGCGCGGCTCGGGCAGGGCGGAGTCCGCGGCGCCGCCACTCCACTCGAGCGCGGAGCCGAAGAGGTCCGCGGCCCGGTGGAAGGCCAGGGCCTTCGCGGCCCGCTCCGCCGCGAGCACGGCCTGCACGGCCGCCTTGCGCGGCTCTCCCGCGCCATGCAGGTGCAGCGCGAGCCGCTCGGGATCCGGCTCGGGCCGCGCCTCCAACACCTCGGCCAGCCGGCGGTGGTGGCCGGCGAGCGTGGCGGGCTTCAACTGGGCCAGCACGCTCTCGCGGATGCGGTCGTGGGCCACCTCGAGCCGGGAGGAGTCCCCGGTGCGGCCCTGGAGCAGGTGTTGGGCGCGCAGGAGAACCAGCGCGGAGAGCGCGGTGTGTCCCGCCCGGGCCGCCTCGAGCACCACCGTCTCCTCCGTGGGCCGTCCGGACACCGCCGCCACTTCCAGCAGACGGCGGGCGCCCTCGGGGAGCTGGCGGAAGCGCCGCGCCAGGACGTCGCTCAGCGTGACGTGCTCCCCGGCCTCCGCGGTGGCGGGGCCGCTGTCCGGCTCGGTGCGGGCGAGCTCCTCGATGAAGAGAGGGTTGCCCTCGGCCTCGCGGATGATGCGCTCGGCCTGGAGCCGGGCCTCGTGTGAGGAGGCACCCATCCGGAACAGCGCCAGCCGCGTGGCCTCCTCCGCCGGCAGCGGCCCGAGCACGGCCTCGCGCGGAGTCCCCAGCACGAGGGAGTGCGCCAGGAGCCGCTCCTGCTCTTGCAGGAAGGGGGTGCCCTGGGCTTCACCGCTCCGGTAGCTCGCCACCAGCAGGAAGGTGGGCATGTCGGGCGGCGAGAGCAGCTCGGCCATCAGCCGCGCGCTGTCCACGTCACCCCACTGCAGGTCGTCCAGGCAGAGCACGAGCGGCCCCCGCCCGGCGATGCGCCGCAGCAGCTCCTTGAGGACGGTGGCCACGTGCCAGCGGGCCTGGAGGGGCTCCTGCGGCTCGGCTGGGGCGGGCGTGGGGGCGAGGCGCTCGGCCACCACCCGGAAAATGGGAAACACCGGCAGCAGCTCGTGGAAGCGCTCCGGAAGCAGGAGCTTCGCCTCCTCGGGCGGGAGCCGCAGCAGGTAGCGCACGAGGGAGTCGAACAGGCTGTCCAGGGCCTTGTACGGCACGGACTCGCGCTCGTAGCACCGGCCCACGAGGGCCACGGCACCTCGCCGGTGGAGCGAGTCCACGAAGTGGCGCAGCAGCGTGCTCTTGCCCATGCCGGGCTTGCCGTGCAGGTACACGATGCCGGGCTTGCCGGCCGTGGTCTGTTGGAAGGCCTCCTCCAGCACCGCCAGCTCCGCCTCGCGGCCCACCAGCGAGCGCCCGCGCTCCGGCAGCGCCTCGTGCCCGCGCGAGCCACCCCCGTCACCCTTCGGTGCGAAGCAGGAGAGGATCTCCTCGAAACCGGGCCGGCGGGACGGCTCCGGCTCCAGCATGCGCATGCACAGGTCCGAGAGGTCCTTCGGAATGCCCTGCGTCACCTGGGGGAGGGGCACGGGCCCCTGGCGTTGCAGCTCACGCCGCTCGGAGGAGTTTCCGTAGAAGGGGCGGATGCCGCTGAGGGCCTCGTAGAGCATCACGCCGACGCTGTACCAGTCGGTGGCCTCGGAGATGCCCTCGCCAGACCACTGCTCGGGCGCCATGTACGAGGGCGAGCCGGCGATGCCCTCGGGGGTCTGGTCCTGCAACGCGGGCGCCAGCTCCTTGGCGAGCCCGAAGTCGAGCACCACGACGCGGCCGGTGGGGGTGACCAGGACGTTGGTGGGTTTGAGGTCGCGGTGGACGATGCCAGCGGAGTGGAGGGCCCGGACGCCCTGGGCCAGGTTGTAGAAGGCGGCGCGCAGGCGCTCCGGGTCCACGCTGAAGGGCGAGGCGGTGGGCCAGGCCTCGCGGGGGATGGGAAATTCCCCCGAGGGAACCGTGGGGGAGAGGGTGGCCGTCGCGTCGTGGGGGTTGCTCGCGCCCGAGCCGGTGCCGGCCGGCGGCAGGCTGGGGAGCACCGTCTCGGTCCGGTCGTGGGGCGATTCACTCAGGGACAGGGAGGCGCTCATGGAGCGCACGTACGAGGTGAAGTGCGCGCCCTCGACGTACTCCATGGTGAAGAACCACTGGTTGCCCTCCGAGTGCAGCTCGTAGAGGGTGACGAGGTTGGGGTGGACGAGATCCCCCAACAGCCGGAACTCCTGCTTGAAGCGGTACAGCGCGATGGGCCGGGGCTCGTGGAGGAGCTTGAGGGCCACCACCGTGTTGTAGTGGGTGTCGAAGACTTCGTAGACGTGGCCGAACGAACCCTGGCCAAGAGGCCGGCGGACCTGGAAACGCTCGTTGCCGATGAAGCCGGCTGGTGCGGGGACCCTCACGTTCCATTCCTTTCACGGATGACCGGCGCGGCTCCTGCCAGGGCCGGACGTCCGCGGCCCTCCGGGGGGAAGGAACCGCTGACGCCTCGTGTCAAAAAAAGATTATCGGCAAGAGCCAGGCGATTGTGAAGCCGCCCTCAGGGTTCCGCCGCGGCCTGGCCCTGCTTCGTCCGGTTCATGAGATCTCGCAGGTCGATGACGGCCTTGTTCCGGCGCTCGACCGCGGGCAGCGGGGCGGCGGGCAGCGGGGCCGCGAGGCTGTCCGTGGGCTGGGCCGAGGCCACCTGCGGCTGGCACGGCTCGGAGTGCCGCGGCCAGGCGCCGAGCGGGAGGAACCACACGAAGTCGTACTGGTGGTTGTTCGACACACTGTGACAACCCATACACGAGGTGTCGGTGGAGTCCTGGACCCAGGTCTCGGTCGCCACGTTGGCGGTATTCGTCTGGGGTTGGGGTTGAGCCGTGCTCGGGAAGGTGTCCGTGGCGCCGACGGGCCACTGCGTCACGACGAGCTGGTAGTTCTCCCAGACGGTCCCCTTCACGCCCTTGGCCTGTTGGTAGGCCTTGTTGGTCAGCTGGGTCGAGGCCGCGATCGGCCGCTTGCGCACCACCTGGGTGGGGGCCGGGTGTTGTTGCGGCGGGTTGCACTGGCTGATGGGCTTGCCCATTGCCGAGAGCGGGGTCTTCGGGTCGTTGTCGTTCAACGAGTAGGGCGGGGCCGCCTGGGTGCGCTCACCCGGGAGGGCGGGCACGTTGTCGACGTGCTCGAAGGTGGACCAGACCCACTGGGGGAGCAGGGGCGTCTTGTTCACGATGTGCAGCCCGATGAGGCCGACATCGGCCAGGGTGCACGTGCCGCTCACGGGATCGAGCACCTTCGCCTGGGTGATGTAGTAGCGCTTGCGCTGCTTGTCGGGCACGCCCGTCATCACGCGCCAGGAGGCCTTGACCTCCACCGAGCCGCTCGGGAACTTCAGTGGGGGATTGGCCGAGCCATTTCCGGGGAGGTTCTTCACCAGGTACAGCGGCCCGGGATGGGAGCCGCCGGGGTTGGTGATGTACTTGTACTCGGCCGGGTTCACCCGGGTTTCGTAGCGGACGTACTGGCCGTTCTGGCTCACGAGGGGACCACCGCTCTCCGTCATGCTCGCCTGGTTGAAGCCGTGGTACCTGGCGAACGAGCCGAGAACCTTCTGGTACGGCACGAGGTTGCCCTCCCCATTGCAGGGGGACTGCGTCGCGAAGCTCTGCCAGTCCGCCGGGGCGGCGCCGTCGGGGAGGAACAGCTCGTAGTCGGCCTTCCACGTCTCCCAGACGCCAGGGACCGAGACATCGCCGTACTTCTTCTTGCTGTCCGGGACACCGCGAGGGAACGGCGCGCTGGTGCCAACGCGCACCGGCCAGGTGAGCGCGATGAACTCCCGCCAGGAGAAGTCATCGAAGTAGGGGAGGTTGTCCTCGGGCTTCGGGAAGGGCGCGCTGACGTTGACGGGGATGTTGAGGCTGACGGTGGGCTCCGGGCGGGACGGGGCCCTGGCGCCCTGCGCGGCCGCGGCGAGTGGCCAGGCTCCACTCAGGAGACCCGTGGTGAGCAACGATGCGGCGAGCCTTCGGTAGATCATGGATGGGTGACGGGACGTGTTGGGTTGTCCCATGAGCTAACCGGAGGGCGGCGAAGCGATCAATCGGGCCCCCGTGAAAACCCGGGCCGCACTGCTGGTGCGAGCAGGCAGGGAGCCTTTCCGGCTCGAGGGAAATGGTAGCGAGCCCGGTTCTGCGAAGCGCGAAGCGCACGAAGGGGTTCTCGCCCCTGCGCTGCAGCACGTGCGAGGCATGTCTGAAGCGGAAGGAAACGCACCTTCGCGAATTCTCCACGCTGGAACGCGCGATAGATTGGCTGAAGCGTCACGAAAAGGAGATCCTGGTTGGAACAGGGGTGGTCGCTGCCGGGTTCACCTTCATCGTGGCCACTGGCGGCGCTGGGACGTTGATTCTGGTACCACTTGCCGCCCTCTGACGAGGATTGCATGACGGGAGCAACCGTGGATTTCGAAGTGGAAGAGGTGCTGAGCACCCTTGAGAAAGCAAGCCAGAGGTTTCCGCCAGGTTCGGCGGAACTCCATGCCATCGAGCTGTCTGCGCATGCGCTCAGCTTCCTCTTCATTACGAATCAGCTCGAGGCATTCAACGAGCATGTCAGGACCGCGCACCTTCCCGCGAAGCAATGCATCTTCATCTCGCACGAATTCAAAGACATGGTGGAGGCTCAGTCCTGGTTGCAGGGGCAGCCAGCACCTGCTCTGGGCACGCTGGTCAAGATTGGCGGAAGAACCCACGCCGTCTTCAGAAATGGAGACGGCACGTTATTGCTGGGACCCTCCTTGACCCCCCAAGAGTTGGAAGACCTGGGGGAGCCGGGGGATTAGACGGTCACGGGACCGCGCTGCCGAGTGGCTGGCGCCCGGCGTCCCGCAGGCCCACGAGCACGCTGGAGCCGTCGCCGGTCACCCGGAGCTCGCCATACTTCGCCTGCTCGTAGCGGTCCGCGTGACCTTCCTGGAAGAAGAAGGCCTCCGCGCCCAGGCGGACGCGGTGCTGGCGCACCTTGTAGCGCAGCAGCAGCTCCCCCGGGGCGAGCGGGGTGCCGGACGCGTCGTGACGGACGAAGCGCCCCACGCCGTTCTCATCCAGCCGGAGCACGAGGCGCCCCTCTTTCGGACCCGAGGCCGAAGCCGTGCCCCACTCCGTGTCGCTGGCCAGCCGGGCCTCGCGGCTGACGGCGTAGTCGAGCACCATGTAATCGCCCTGAATGAGCGAGCGGGGGTCCACCGGAGCGAGCTCCAGCAGCACGGGCGTGCCGTGGGCCAGGACCTGCTCCTTGCGGACGACCTGCACCACGAGAGCGACCACCACGAGCAGGAAGCCACCGAAGATGACGCGGGCGCGCATCAGCGCACCTCCTCGGCCGCGGGGAAGCGGCGCAGGATGAAGAGCCGCAGGCCGAGCAGCATCAATCCGCTGCCCAGCAGCGCGAGCGACTTGGCCAGCAGGGAGAGCTGGAGGTCGTAGTAGTAGCCCACGCCGAACGCGAGGATGAAGATCACGGCCAGGCCGAGCAGCACCACGCTGCGCCGGTGGAAGCCCAGCAGGAGGATGCCGATCGCCGCGATGACTCCGGGCGTCTGGAGCGTGAGGACGGCCATCAGCCCGAGCGCGGCGAAGGCCGTCACCCCCGCGATGCCACCGGGCTCGGAGCCCGTCTCCTCCAGCACGCGCCACGCCGAGTACAGCGTCACCACGGCGAGCCCGAGCGTCAGCACTCCAGCGGGCAGCTCCGTGGCGTCGTCGCGGAAGGCGCTCCCGTAGAGGTCATGGAACCAGGTGCGCACCACCAGCGAGAACAGGAGCGTAGTGACGAGCCCGAAGGCCGCGGGTGACACCAGCTCCCTCCAACGCCCGCTCTGGAGCCGGGCCTGGTGGAGGAAGAGCAGGTGCGCGAGCACGGTGAGGCCCACCAGCGTCACGTCCACCAGCACGCCTGGCGCGGTGCGGCGCAGCAGGAACAGCAACGCGGTGCCGCCGAAGAGCGTGGACAGGAAGCGCTGGATGACATCCGGGTAGATGAAGAGGAGCACCAGCTGGAGGACGACGGCGGCGAAGGCCGCCATCTTCTCGTCCGCGAGGGCCCCCACGCCGCCGATGAAGAGGCCCTGCCCGGCCAGTCCGCTGGACAGGGCGAGCTGGGTAAGGAACACGTTGCTCCCCGCGTGCCGCATCAGGACGGCGACTCCGGTGAGGATCAGTCCCAGGACGATGGCACCCACCTCCTCGCCCACTCCGAACACTCCGAGCGCGACGAAGACGATCAGGAAGATCGAGGCCAGCCAGGCCCCGAAGCCGGTGAGGACGCGCACGAACCAGGGCATGCTGGCCGTGGCCTCCTGGCTGGACGTGAGCGCGGCGCGTGCCTGCTCCTGGAGCCCGGCGGGAAGTACGTCGCGCAATGAGGGCTTGAACGCCATGGCTAGGCCTCCTCCGGGCCGCGGGCCTCGGCGCGCAGCCACCAGACGGTGAGCCCCACCTCGCCGATGACGAGCAGGGCCATCACGAAGAAGACGCCCGCATCGAAGCGGCTCGCCTTGAAGAGGACGCGGCCGACGAGCGTGGTGACCAGCGTCATCACACTCACCGCGTCCAGGGTGAGGAGGAAGAGCTCGGAGCGCACCTGCCGGTGGAAGACGTACGCCGCGGCCATCACCAGCACGAGCAGGCCGAGCCCCACGCGGCTCGCGGTGTCCGCTTCCCGGGGTACCGCCACCAGGAGCACCCCCAGGCCGAGCAGCGGTGCCATGGTCATCATCGCCAGCACCCGGGGCATCCACCGGCCCGTCAGCCAGGGCACGCCGCGCGCCGCGAGCGCTTCATGCACCACCCAGGCTCCGCAGTTCACCAGCGCGAGCACCAGCATGAGCGTGGTGCCCTTGCCGTCGGCGACCTGGAACCAGAAGAGGCACAGCCCGGTGTTCACGAGCACGAGGAGCAGCAGCCACAGGGGGCTGAAGCGGGCGAGCGCCACCCAGGGAAGGATGAGGAGGCCCCAGCCGAGGAACAACTCATAGGGGTCCGCGCCCGTCTGGTACGCCTGCCCGTAGACGGCGAGGAGCGGGCCCACGAGCACGGCGGAGAAGAGGAGGGCGAACTGTCCGGCGAGTGTCTTGCCCAGACGCCAGGCGGCGATGCAGGAGGCGAGGATGGCGGCCAGCAGCAGCCCCATCTTCCCGAAGCGATGGAGGGCCGCCCAGTTGTAGGCGAAGAAGTAGATGACGCCGGAGAGCACCAGCAGCGAGCCGAAGCCCAGCAGCACGGCGGACAGGAAGCGCCGCCAGGCGGGCCGCTCGGGCGTGGCGACGGCGAGCCGCAGCGCGTGCTTCAGGCCCTGGGGCGTCAGGACACCGGCATCGGCGAGCGCGCGGAGGCGCTCGGGCGTGGCGGCGAGGTCGAGCAGATCTTGGGACACGGCGGATGACGCTAGCCTCCCGGGTCGTGTTCCCGCCAGACTTCCACCCGTGAATACCTCCTCCTCCAAGGCCATCCGGGACGAGCTGGCGCGGGCGGCCGACCCCGAGAAGGCCGCTTTCTATCCACGATTCTTCAAGACAGGCCCGGGCGAGTACGCCGAGGGAGACGTGTTCCTCGGCGTGACCGTGCCGGAGCAGCGGAAGCTTGCCCGGCGCCACAAGGACCTTCCCCTGGAGCAGCTGGGCGAGCTGTTGCGGAGTGAAGTCCACGAGCACCGGCTCACCGGCTTCCTCATCCTCGTGGCGAAATTCGAGCGGGCGGACGAGGCCGGACGCGGCCGGCTCTTCGCGTTCTGCCGGGAGCACCTGACGGGGTTGAACAACTGGGATCTGGTGGACACGGTGGCACCCCGGCTCGTGGGCGCGTACCTGCTCGAGCACCCGGAACTCACGCCACTGCTCTACGAATTCGCGCGCTCGCCGGTACTGTGGGAGCGGCGCATCGCCATCATGTCGACCCTGGCCTTCATCCGGGCGGGAGACTTCACGCACACGCTGAAGCTGGCGGAGCTGCTGCTCCACGACGAGCACGACCTCATGCACAAGGCCGTGGGCTGGATGCTGCGAGAGGTGGGCAACAGGGACCTGGCGAGCGAGGAGTCCTTCCTCTCCCGGCATGCGCGGGAGATGCCGAGGACCATGCTGCGCTACGCCATCGAGAAGTTCCCCAAGGCGAAGCGCGAGCACTACCTGAAACTGAAACTGAAACTCCCTGCCCCCACTGTCCCCTCGCCCTCCGGGAGAGGGACGGGGTGAGGGTGCCCGTCCCCGTCCTCCCCTCCGTGTCTCAGAACCGCGAGCGCCGGAGCTCGAGCAACCACGCTTCCAGCGCCTCGGTGCCCCGAGGCTCCTCCGGGAGCACGGAGCGCTCGCAGGCGGAGTCGAGCCGCTCGAAGGCCCGCGCCACCTGGCCACGCCAGTGCTCGGAGAGGGGCTCGGGCAGCTCGCTGCGCTCGCCACGGCGCTTCCAGGCGACGAGCTCGCCCGCCTCGCCGAAACCATAGCGGTCCATCAGCGCGGTGAGGTCCGTCTCCACCTCGCCGGTGAGCAGCGCGTGGGTGCCGGTGAGCGTGGTGCGCAGCACATAGAGGAGCTTCTTGGTGGAGCGGAAGCCCGTCTTCTCCCACTCGCGCAGCTGGCCGTGGGCGAAGCCGCGGTAGTGCCGGTGCAGCCGCCGCGACAGCACGCCGCGCACCAGCGGACGCACGGCCTCCAGCTCGGGCGAGCCGCGCAGGGCATGGGCCCCGAGCAGCCGCTCCAGGTAGTTGCCGTTGCCCTGGAGGGCGCCGAAGAGCACGGGGCCGACCTCGTTGGACGAGTAGTCCACCTCGACACCATCCACCACTTCCAGCCGCTCGGCGGACACGGGGCCGCGCTGCTCCAGGCGGAGCAACTGGGCGGTGGGGGTGACGTGGATGCACTTCAGGTCCAGGTCACTGTCGGGCGAGGGGAAGCCATACGCGTGCGCGCCCGAGAGGGACACGACGAGGTGCCACCGCCGGGTGGACTCCTCGTCGAGCACGGCATGGGCGACGCGGGTCTGGTGCTCGGTCATCAGGGGAGCGGTCATGACTCTTCCTCCTTCCATTCGACGGCCGGAGGCGCTGGGGCATCACGGCCGAGCGGCCCGGGTACCTGGAGCACCCAACGCCGCGCCAGTTCCTCGCCCACGCGGCGCAGCAGGCGATCCGCGCGCCCATAGTCCGGGAGCTGCGGCAGCTTGCTGTTGCGGTGGGCCTCTTCCAGTTCCGGTGCGAGGGCCTCGGCGTCGCGCAGCACCTCTTCCAGCGGGACGCATCCGGCCTTGATCTCCAACATGCGCGCCTTGTAGGCGCCGGTGACTTCGAAGGTGGGCACTCCCTCCCGCAGCCACCCGGTGGCGAGCACCACCAGGCGCAGCAGGTTGTAGGCGTTCTTCGGACGCAGCTCGCTAGCGCTGGGAGGCCGCTGGCCGCCACCGCGCGCATAGCGGGTGAGGGCGGCGAGGTCGTTGGCCTCGATGAGGCCCTGGTCCCACAGCGAGCGGTAGAGCTGCTTGAGGTACGTCTTGGCCGCGAGCAGCGCGTCCTCCGGCGACGGAGCGGAGCGCGGGGAGATGGCGGCGAGCCGCCGGGCCACCTCGTCGAGGCTGGGAGCGGGCTCCTCGCACAGCCACTCGAGCACCAGGTCACGGTGCTCGGCGAGCCGCTGGCTGCGCGTGAGCTTGTCGAGCTGGCTCATGGCGTACCGGCCGAAGCTGCCGAAGATGGCCTTGGACACGAAGGCCTCGCGCTCGGCGAGGAGCCACTCCCCCAGCTCGTCCGAGGCGCGAGCGCTGGGGACGAAGAGCATCTCCAGGGTGTTGGGATCGGCGCGGAGGGCCTGCTCCACGGCCTTGGAGAGCTCCCAGAAGGTGTGGCTGCCATCGGCGCTGACGAGGTCGCGCGCCTTGTCGGCGAGGCCGAAGTGCCAGGGCAGGGGCAGGCCGAAGACGCCGCGCATGTCGACGTCGGAGGCCTCGTTGGCGAGGCCCCAGGCCTGCGAGCCCACCACGGTCTCCAGCACCACGCAGGGGCGCAGGGCGTCCCAGGTGGCGGCGCGCCGGAGCGCGAACTGGAGCTGTCCCGGCTTGCGAGGCACCAGCTCATCGCGGGCGTACCAGAGCTCGCCCACGCCGACGATCTGCACGTCGAAGCCGCCGCCGCGGGCGCGCACCACGCGGCCCACCACGCCCTGGGGGATCTGCCGGTCGCCCGCGACGCGCTCCACGCGGGTCGTCACCTCGGTGCCGTGGGGGAGGGGGACGGAGAGCTTGTCCACCTGCTCGTAGCCACGGGGACGGGCGGTGCCCTCGGCACGGTCCTGCTCGGGCGTCTTGGATCCGCGGGTCATGGGCGCCTCCGGATGGGGAGTGAGGGATACCCATGGACGTTACAGGCGCGGACTCCTGACTCAAACCCGTCTCAAAACGTCGCGAGCGACAGCACCGGGCTGCGGCGTGCCACCGACTGCCGGGCGAACTTCACCAGCTCCGAGAGGAATTCACGCAGATCCTCTGGGGAGTGATTCTCCTCGTCGAGCCGTTCCGCCCAGGCGTTGGCGAGGCCGGGCACGTTCGCGTCCATCACACGCGCCAGGGATTGGATGAAGGACTCCACCACGCGCGCGATGATGAGCCCGTCCTCCTCCCGGAAGATGAGCGGATCCTCCAGGGTGCGCTCGTCCGTGATGTCTTCCGTGCCCCGGAGCGCGGCGGAGAGGGCCATGAGTTCCATCTCGATGAGCGGGAACTCGAGGTGCGTCCAGTCCTCCGGGGAGTGCTCCTCGGTCGTGACGATCGACTCGATCGCCTCCGCCTCGTCTTCCTTCGCGATGAACCAGGTGGTGACTTGCATGAAGGTGCTCCGATGCTGTTGTCCGGCGCGGACCCTATCACCACATGACGTGAGAGGTAGATTTTCTCGTCCAGTCCTCGGAGGACGGTTCGGAGGGAGTTTGCGCGAGCAATTGCCCATCGCGGCTGATGCTCGTTGACGTCAACGAGTGACTTTTCGGCGCGCCGGGCGCTTCAGGTGTAGACGTCTACACCTGGAAGTGTACGGGAAACACCCACACCAAGTGTAGACGTCTACACCTGGGCGCGGGTTCCTCCCGTTTTCGGGCCAGGGCGCTCGAGATGGCCAAACACCGTCCTGGCCGCCCGCGTGCCGGAGGGAGAGCCGGGGAGAATCCGCCGAGTCATGTTAGCCTCCTGACCTCGGAGGTCGCCTATGCTGAGAGTCAGCGCGCGGGTGTACAGGCTGCCGGAGCCCGGGGAGCTGGTGGGCCAGTACCGGGTGATGGGCCCGCTGGGCCAGGGCGGC
>DASQMW010000061.1:0-18839 GCA_035645295.1 Archangium sp. | reverse complement strand
CCCCACCTCGGCGGCGGGACCGGTGATGTCGTGGAGGCCACTGCCGATGAGGAACGACTGCTGCCCGGCACAGGTGCCACCGAGCCCCTGCCCGCCCTGCCCCACGGGGAGGCCTCCGTCCGTGCGCACCTCGCGCGAACCGCGCTGGCCGCAGGCGGCGAGCACCCACACCAGTGCGAGCACACCCAGACGGATGACGGACGGCCACACACCTACCTCCGGGAAGAGCCGGGCCCCGGCCCCTTCTGGGAGGTTAGGAACTCACGAGGCCATCGGCAGCGTCACCCGGAAGACGGTCCCCCGGCCCACGGTGGACGTCACGGTGATGGTGCCACCGAGCCCCCGGACGAGCTCCCGGCTCACCGAGAGCGCCGGCCGGGCCTCGTGCGGGGTGAAGCCCGGCTCGAAGATTTGCGAGAGCTGCTCGGGTGGGAGGCCGGCACCGGTGTCATGCACCTCGACCACCACGTGGCCACCGCCCGCCTCGCGGGTGACCAGGCGGACCTCGTTCTCCAGCGTGTTCCCGCCATCGCGCAGCGACAGCACCGCGTGGAGCACGAGGTTGAGCAGGGCCTGACGCAGTCCGCTCTCGCTGCCGGCGACGATGGCCCGGGCCCCGTAGTCGCGCACCAGCCGCCCTCGCGAGCGCAGCGTGCTGGACACCATCTGCCCCACCGAGTCGAGCAGCGTGTTCAGGTCCACCGGCCCCTGGCTGGACTCCGAGCGGAAGCTGCGCAGGTGGCCGATGAGCTGGCGCAGCCGCTCGGCGCCCTCGCGCACCTCGCCCACCGCCTCGCGCCACTCGGCCACCTGGGGCGCCGGAGCGGACCCGGCGATGTCCCCCATGCTGGAGAGGAGGTAGTCGAGGTTGGCGAGCATGTAGGCCAGCGGGTTGTTCATCTCGTGCGTGAAGCCCGGCACGAGCATGCCCAGGGTGGCCAGCTTGTCCGACTGCTGCAGCCGCGCCTGGAGCTGCCGGCGCTCGGTCACATCCGTGAGCGTGCCCAGCACCTCGCCCTGGCCCGTGGGCGAGCTGTGCGCGGCCAGCTCCACCCACCGGAGGCCACCGGCCGCCAGCAGTTTGAGCTCGAGCCGGAAGGAGGCCTGCACGCGCGCGGCGATGGCGTCCAGCAGGGCCTGCACGCGCGGCCGCTCCTCCGGGTGCACCATCTCCGCCAGCGGCTGGCCGAGCACGTCCTCCACGGCCAGCCCGGTGAGGGCCGTCCACGTGGGGCCCAGGAAGGTGAGGTGGCCCTGGCCGTTGAGATGGAAGACGACCTCGCTGAGCTGCTCGGCGAGGAAGTGGTAACGCAACGCGTCCGCCGACAGGCCGGAGCGGAGGCTCTCCGCGAGCGCGAGCATGCCCATGCGGGACAGCCCATTGGGGGTCGGGCTCTCGGCCTCGAGGGCGATGGCCTGCGACAGCTGCTGGTACGCCATACCGCGCTCCTTTCCCCCGGGGAGCTGCTCATTCGGAGATGGTCGTCAGCATAAGGCCCACGAATGAAAGCACGTCAATTCAGGGCCGTCACATGGCTCCCGGTTTCTCAGGAGTTGACAGAAATACCAGGAAAAGTCCGATGGTTACTGGTCGGAATCGTCCGGTGGTGACCAGGAGGCGCTGGGAGTGCCGGAACGGCGGCGCTCGCGGCGGTCGCCGATGACCCGGGCGGGGACGCCGGCGACGATGGCCCAGGGGGGCACGTCCCGGGTGACGACAGCACCCATGCCGACGACGGAATGATCGCCGAGGCGCACGCCATCGGTGATGCCGGCGTTGGCGCCCACCCACACGTCCTTGCCGAGCACGATGCCGCGGGAGGTGACGGGCTGCTCGCGCACGGGGCGGTCCGGGGCGAGGCCGTGGTCGAAGGCATAGAGGGTGGCGCCGGTGGCGATGCGGCTGCCCTCGCCGATGTGGATGCCGCCGGCCCCACCGTCGAGGCTGACGCGCGCGTTGAGACTCACGCCGGCCTCGAGCACCACGGGCCCATGCACGAAGGAGTTGGCGGCGATGCTCACGCCGGGGCCGATGATGCGGATGGGCCGGCCCGGCTCGGCGAACAGGTGGGCGTCGGGGGAGATGAAGCAGCCCTCGGCGATCTCCACCGTCTCGAGCTCGCGCAGCCTGTCCTGCACCTCCTTCTGCCAGGCCTCGGCCCAGACGCGGTGGCGCGGCTTGAGGGTGAAGTAGAGCCACGGCATCCACGAGAGGCGCTGCTTGTGCTGCGCACGGCGGCGGGCGTCGAGATCGTCCACGGCTTTTGACTACCACGGCCACGCACGCGGTGGGCACGGCGCCGGGTGTGGGGGGAAGATGTGTTGAGGAGGGTGACACGCCGTGATACCGGCCTGCCCTCTACCTGAAGACCTGAATGACTCCAGCAAGACTCATCGCCCCACTTCTCTGCCTGCTGCTCGCCTCGTGTAGCACCACCCGCCACGGCGCTGCTCCAACTGATGCGGAGCTCAGCCGCTACGTGCTCGTCCTCGAGGAGTTGCCCGGCGGCCAGGTCACTCACGGCTGGCGGCACGCGGAGGAGTTCGACCTCTCGTGGTACCGGTTTCCCACGAGCGCCCGTGAATCGACGTACGGACGAATCGTGCGCGTCGCGAAAACCTACCCACGTGACTGTGATGCGGAGAACGACCAGTGCATTGAGATGTGCATGAGCCGTCCTCTGCCTCGGGGCTTCGGACACATCACGTCCGGGGGAAGGGGAAAGGGTGGAAAGAAGGAGTGGTGCACAACACAATGCCAACAAGCCTATGACGATTGCCGGGAGTTGGAGGGCCGCCAACGCCAGGAGTTCTCGGCCATGGACGACGCCGTCGACTGGTTGAAGCGCCATCACCAGGGCCTCCTGGTAGGCAGCATTGTCGTCATCGCCGGAGTTGCCTTCGTCACGGTTTCCGCTGGCGCGGGGCTCATCGTCCTCGCCCCTGCGGTGCTTCTGGCATCCTGATGCACCCTGCTCGGCTCCACATCACCAAGGCATCACATGAGACCCCAAAGCCCCGTCTTCGAAGCCATCAATCTCCTCGGGTTGATTCATGAGAAGACCGAGTCCGCGGAGGAGAAGGAGTTGCTTCTCACCGCAGCAGAGGCGCTCCGATTCATCATTACGACGGGCCAGCGGTATGAACTCGACGACTACCGCCAGGAGCTCAAGACCGAGGGGCCCCAAATGGTCGTCGCCTCCTTCGCAACGCGCGAAGAGGCGGAGGCGTGGCTGAAGAATCATTCCAGACCGCCCTACCTGGCTGAAGTGCTCATCGCGGACCAGTACCACGTCGTCATGTATGACCGTGATGACAACTTCCGCAGGCTGGTCTCCACCCACTCCATCGAGTACCACCTCGAGGAGATGATGAAGGACGGCCGTCCTCCTCCAGTGGCCAGCTTCGACACCCGGGAGCAGGCCCGGGCCTGGTTCTACAGTCTGCCCGAGCGGCCCTCACAGGCCGTCATCCAACTCGGGGGCGAGCCCTATCTCGCGGCCTACCATCGCAACATCGACCACCTCGCCTTCCACCCCTTCTCCCTCCTCGAGCCGTTCGAGAAGTGGCGCAAGACGCTGCACGAAAAGAAGGATCCAGAGGAGCCAGAGCCGCGCTCCTGACCCTCGCGAGTCCCCCCGCCGGACGGGCCACGGGCGGACAGGCGGGCCCCGTCTCAAGAAGTCCTGGGAAGCGTCCATGTGGTCGGGCATGGTGGGCGCGAGTCTCCTGTCCGGAGAACGACCCCATGAAGGCTGCCCCCCGCATCCCCAGGAGGAAGCGCGCCTCGCCGCGCTGGATACCCTCGAGATCCTCGACACGCTGCCGGAGGCCGGCTTCGACGAGCTGACGCGTCTGGCCTCGCAGCTGTGCGGAACGCCCATCGCCCTGGTGTCGTTGGTGGACCACTACCGGCAGTGGTTCAAGTCCCGCGTCGGGCTGGAGACGCCCGACCCCAAGGGCGTGGCCTTCTGCATCCGGCTGCCCGTGCGCCTCCACGGGCCCCTGTTCTCCGGCTCATGAGGGCGCGGTATCGCCCCGGGACTCCTCGCGCAGCCCAGGGCTGCGACGCTTGACGGCCCGGGCCACCACCGCCACCAGCAGCGCCCAGCTCAGCCCCGCCATCCACCCGCCCAGCACGTCCGTCGGGTAGTGCACCCCGAGGTACACCCGCGTCAGGCCGATGAGCAGCGTGAGCGTCAGCGCCACCCCCACCAGGTACGCCCGCTGCCGCCGCCGCTCCACCAGCTGCGCCAGCAACGCCCCCAGCGTCAGGTAGACGATCGCCGAGAGCATCGCGTGCCCGCTGGGAAAGCTCTCCGTCAGCACGTGCGTGAGGTGCGGCACCACCGTGGGCCTCGGCCGGGCGAACAGGCTCTTGAGGAGCGTGTTCAGCAGCGCCCCGCCCACCGTCGAGCCCACCACCAGCGCGAGCGTCCTCCAGCGCCGTACCAGCACCAGGAAGCCCCCCACCGCGCACACCACGAACGCCAGCACCGACACGCTGCCCAGCGCCGTCACGTCCCGCGCCGCCTCCGCCAGCCACGGCGGGCCCCGTGGATCCTCCGGGTTGCCCGGGCGCCTCAGCGACAGCAGCACCCGCTCGTCGAAGTGTTGCGTCTCCTGCTCTTGCACCTCGTCCGACAGCGCGATGAACCCCAGCCCCACCGCCACCAGCGTCAACAACGTGGCCAGCAGCCCAATACCGTCGGCTCCCATCCTTCCGTGGAAACGCTCCCACGAGCTCCGCAGGGTGAGTCGCATGGTCCCACTATGGCCATACACCCGGTGCGCTCCTACCTTCACGGAGCCTTCGCCACCCCACCCTCCTGCCTCGCACCGTCCATGCGTGCGCTCCCCGACACTGCGCCCCCCTGATTCGTGCGCTCGACGGCAGACGGTGCCGGGTGCACTTGGGATTGGAGCGCGGGATCACCAGATTGTCAGCACCATGTTGTGATCGAGCCGGGCACGTCAGGGGCTCGGAATACCCTTTCCGGGCGCCCTTCCCGGCCAGATCTTGGGAGTGATGTCCCCATGAATGCTTTCGCTACCGCTACCGCTACTCCTCCGAACTTCAAGACGGGCCTCATCAACAAGGTCTTCTTCATCCGCTGGGAGCAGCCGCCCAGCCCGCAGGATCTGTTCGTCGTGGACAAGCGCTTCCGCGAGTCCTACGAGGCGTACCGCCAACAGCTCTCCGTCGTCATCACCACCGGGGCCAAGGCCCGGGTGCCCAACGGCGAGCAGCGCAAGGGCCTCTTCAAGCTGCTGGAGGACAACCGCAAGTACATCTGCGAGCTCCACCTGCTCATGGAGGGCAACGAGCTGCAGCACAACCTCCAGCGCATCATCGCCTCGGCGCAGCTCATCGTGACGCGCATCTACGACAACAACTACGCGCGCCTGCACAAGAAGGCCGATGACATCGCCCCCTTCCTCACCAGCCGCCTGAAGGTGGACGGCAACCGCATCATCCACGACGCGCGCCTGCTGGGGCTGCTCGCCTAGCCCAGGCCAAAGCCTTCAACTTCAGACAGACAAGCAAAACCCATCATCCCATCAAATGTCTGTCCACCGGCTGACAACGCCCATCACTTCCTAGCTCCCAAGCCCTCCCGGGGGAGTTGATTCCAGACAGCACGCGGCACTGGACAGAACCACCGTCCAGAGGGCCACACATGGAATCTCACCCGGGGGAGCAAGCAGATGGGGCACGACACCGCCGCTTACCGGTTCATCCAGGCCGAGGGGGAGCTACGAAGAAGAGCCATTGCGCTGCATCGCCAGCGCTACATGGAAGTCGGGTTCATGCCGCGAGACTTCCAGGATCCGTACGAGAAGGGCTCCCGCTACTTCGTGGCCCAGCATGAGGGGACCCAGCAGGTCGTCGGGGTCTGCCGGTTGGTCCTCCAGGAGCTGCGAACCCTGCCGACCTACGCCCACTTCGAGCTCTTCGAGCACGAGCGGAGGGGCCTCGAGCAGTGGAAGCCCGGCACCTACGCCGAGCTGGGAGCGCTCACGAAGCTGCCCCACCATACCGATGTGACGCCTGGACTGATCGCCACCGCCATGGCGCATGCCGCCAGCCGGGGGATGAGCCAGGTGCTCTGTTGCATCGACCAGCGGCTCTTCCAGAGCGTGCGAACCCATCTGGGCATCCCACTGCAAGTCATCGGAAGAGAGCGGCTGTTCTATGGCTCGCTCAAGATTCCGTGTGTCGTGAACAGCTCCGGCACCCTCGAGGCGCTGAAGGTCCGCAAGCCCCAGGCACTCCCGCCCCTGGCGCTTCATCCCACCGCACTGGAGGGCGTGTCCCTGCCGGGCAAGGCGGCTTGAGCACGGCCCGCTCCTGTCCTGGCTCGTGACAGGGGCGGTGCCCGGCGCCTACCGGGCCACGCAGACGTAGTAGTTCTCGCCGTAGTAGTCGTCGCTGTCGGCCGCGAGCGTGCGCGAGAAGCCCAGGCGCCGCAGCGTGTCCACCAGCGCGTCCGGCTCGAAGAAGGTCACCATCTCATTGGGATCGGTGACCAGCCGGCGCGTCACGTCGACGTGGTAGGCGGTGGCGGCCTGCAGCACCTCGTCCCAACGCCCTTCCGCCTTCCACTCCTCGATGGAGTTCACCATCACCTTGCGCAGGTCCGGCCGCTGCCGGGGCCCCGTGGTGATGACCACGCCACCCGGCTTGAGGTGCTCGAGGCTCTGGCGCAGTACCTCCTCCGGCTCGCGCACGTAGAAGAGGACGTTGTTGAGCAGCACCGCGTCCGCCTCGCCCGGCACCTCCCGGGGGAAGGTGCGCACGTCCCCCTCCATCACCTTCCAGCGCCGGCGTGCCTCCTCGGGCGCCCGGGCCTGCTTGCCCACGGCCAGCCCGAGCATCGCCAGGTTGTTGTCGAAGCCCACCACCGTGTGCCCGCGCTCGACGAGCGGCTGGCTCACCAGCCCCGTGCCACACCCGGCGTCGATGATGTACTTGCGTCCCTCGGTGTCGCGGAGAATCTTCGCGACCATCCGGCGGTAGCAGTTGAGCTGGGAGCAGATGGCGTCATAGCTCCTCGCGAACTCGGTCCAGATGTTGTCGACCACGGTGGCCCTCGCTCTGGCCCGGGGCCATCCCGGGCAAGGGCTCACAATCTAAGGAGCCGGACAAAGGCCGGGAGTCCCCGTCGGGCGGCGAGCCCCCCAAAAGAAACGGGCCCCGCGTTTCCGCGAGGCCCGGGCACCGGGGCGACGGCAACGCCCCACGCGCTCAGTGCTTCTTCATCCACTGGTAGATGGGCTCCCACACGTCCGCCGCGGCGTCGCGGGCCAGGAACAGGTCCGCATGGCCATAGTCGGCGACGCGGGGCATGCCCTGCTTGTGCACCAGGTGGACGCTCACGTCCTTGCTGCCCAGCAGCTTCGCGCTGTGCACGCCGTAGCTGCCAAAGCCGCCCGCGGCGCCCACGTAGAGCACCGGCACCTTCACCTGCGCCAGGTGGTCGTCATACGGCAGGCTCTCATCGCCGCACATCAGCCGCTCGCTCTCCACCATCTCCGTGAAGCTCTGGTAGGGACGGGCGGTGCTGAGGAAGTCGAAGAACGGCTGCGAATCCACGTGCTGCAGCCCCGCCGGCAGACCGTCCGCGCCGAACGCGCCCGCGGTGAAGTGATAGAAGGGCACCGCCGGCTGGATGCCAAACGCCTCATTGGTGAGCAGCGAGAAGGTCGCCGCCCCCACGGTGAGGCCGAGCTGCCGGAAGGACATCGGCGGCAGCTCGAGGCCCGGAATCTGCGCGGGGGCGTCCGGCCAGTAGGTGGCCGCCTGCCCCACCTGCAGGATGGACATGCCCGCGCCCGGCCCCGACAGGTTGCCCTCGACGCGGCCCGACTGCAGCACCAGGCCGCCCACGACCGCGCGCACGCAGGCCCACAGGCGCTGCTGCTCGGCCTCGGGCCCGAACTTCATCACCATGTCCACCGGGATGAAGCCGCTCACGTGGCGCCGGTCCGGCGGCAGCTGCGTCTCCGCGTTCATGTAGGCGTAGGACACCAGCGCCCCGCGGCTCCAGCCCAGCAGGTTCATCTTCTTGCTGCCGCTGCCCGTCAGCGTCCGCACCGCCCGCGCCACCGACAGGCCCTTGCCCACGTCCTGGGCGTGCGTGCCCAGGTTCCAGCCCTTCATGAAGGAGAAGTCCTGCGTCTCCAGCGGCGCGTGCGTCCAGCGCAGGTCGATGCCCCAGACGTCCACGCCCTTCTTCGCCAGGTACACGGCGATGGAGTGCCGGTCATCCGCCTGGGCCGACAGCGTGCTGGCCATGAAGGCGCCCTGGAAGTTCCAGGCGTCGCCGTGCACCAGGAAGAGGGACTCGGGGGCGCGCACCGGCCGCCCCACCGTCTTCTCGCGCACCACGCGGTGCAGGGTGATGACGTCGTTGGCCGTGTCGCCCACGCTCAGGCGGATGCGGTAGTGGTAGACGTCGTCCACCACGTGCTCGCGCTCGAAGCCACTCGCGAAGCGCGCCCCCTCCGTCCCCACCAGGCACGCCGGGCAGTCGGAGAGCTGAAGCATGGATTGCTCCTGCCCCAGCTCCTCAGCCGCGGCAGGCAACGTCTCGGAGACGGGAGTCTCGGTACCGCACCCCACCAGCGAGAGCAGGGCAATCGGGACGATGTGGCGGAGATTGAAGCGCATGAGTTCCTCAAAAAAGAGTTTCTTCCTGGCCCGAGAAGCAACGTTGCTGCCACCCGGCCGACTTCACTTGCGCGGGACGGACAGCAGGAACCGCGCCAACCCCCCAAGCCCTCGAAAAGACTGGAACGCCCTCGCGAATGTGCCGTCACTGCTGAAACATGGCGTTTATATTAAACAAAGGAAAGCCTGATTTTCAAAGGGATCGGAGATAACGCGTCGAAGTTGAAACTCTTGCTTCAAGAATGAATCAGAAATCGTGCAACTCACGTCAGGTAGGAAATCCATGGCTCCTTTGTAGGGGATTGGGAGTGCGACACCCCTGTCCGGAAGTCGCGTGAAGGCGTGAACGGGGGCCGTCCACGCGGCTTGTGAGCCCCGGGGCGCCGGGCCCACACTCCGCGCCTTTTGGGGGAGAGCCCCATGAGGAGAGCCCCATGAGCTTCGCCACCGTCGACCCCACCACCGGTAGGACGCTGCGCACCTTCACCGCCCACACGCCGGACGAGGTGGAGCAGCGGCTGCGGCGGGCCGAGGAGACGTTCCACACCTTTCGCCACACCGCGCTGGCCGAGCGCGCCGGGTGGATGCGGCGGGCGGCGGAGCTGCTGGAGGGCGAGGCGGACGCCTACGGGCGGATGATGACGCAGGAGATGGGCAAGCCGCTGGAGGCCGCGCGCGCCGAGGCCCGCAAGTGCGCCACGGCCTGCCACTACTACGCGGAGAACGCGGCGCGCTTCCTCGCGGACGAGCCGGTGGAGACTCCGCCGGACAGAAGCTTCGTGCGCTACCAGCCGCTCGGGCCGGTGCTGGCCATCATGCCGTGGAACTTCCCCTTCTGGCAGGTGGTGCGCTTCGCCGCCCCCGCGCTCATGGCCGGCAACGTGGGGCTGCTCAAGCACGCGCACAACGTGCCCCAGTGCGCGCTCGCGCTCGAGGAGCTCTTCCTGCGCGCGGGCTTCCCCGAGGGGGTGTTCCAGTCGTTGCTGGTGGACGTGGCGGGGGTGCGCCGGCTGATTGAGGACCCGCGCATCCGCGCGGTGACGCTCACCGGCAGCGAGGGCGCCGGGCGCGACGTGGGCCAGCGCTCGGGCCAGCAGCTCAAGAAGGTGGTGCTGGAGCTGGGCGGGAGCGACCCGTTCGTGGTGCTGCCCAGCGCGGACCTGGACAAGGCGGTGGAGACGGCGGTGAAGGCCCGCCTCATCAACAATGGCCAGTCCTGCATCGCCGCCAAGCGCTTCATCGTCACCGAGCCCATCCATGGTGAGTTCGAGCGCCGCTTCGTCGAGCGGATGCGCCGCGCGGTGGTGGGAGATCCGCTGGACACGAAGACGGAGGTGGGCCCGCTCGCCATGGAGAGCATCCGCGACGGGCTGCACGCGCAGGTGGAGCGCAGCGTGGCCGCGGGCGCGAAGCTGCTGCTGGGAGGACTCAAGCCCTCGGGGCCGGGCTTCTGGTACCCACCCACCGTGCTGGCGAATCCACCACCGGGCTCTCCGGCCTATACGGAGGAGATGTTCGGCCCGGTGGCCGTGCTCTTCCGCGCGAAGGATGCCCGGGATGCGCTGCGCATCGCCAACGACTCGCCCTACGGGCTGGGCTCGAGCGTGTGGACGCGAGACGAAGCCGAGCAGCAGCTCTTCATCGATGGGCTGGAGGCGGGCACGGTGGCCGTCAACGGCATGGTGGCGAGTGATCCGCGCCTGCCCTTCGGCGGGGTGAAGGCCTCGGGCCACGGGCGCGAGCTGGCGCGCCACGGGCTGCTCGAGTTCCTCAACATCAAGACGGTGCGCCTGTCCGACCCTTCGGAGTCCGCGCCCGCGCGGACGCAGGCCCAGGCGAGCGAGTAGGGAACTCGGAGCTGGCGGAATCCGGCGTCAGGAGTCGCTCAGCACCTCGGAGAGGGTGTTGGCGCGCAGGGCTCGCTCCAACCACCGATCGAGCGTGGCCAGGTCGGTGCACCCCAGGATGCGCTGACGGGACTCGTCATCCAGGCGCACACCTCGGATGGCGAGGATCCGAAGCACCGCCTCGGCCCGTCCCTCGGCCCGCCCCTCCCTCCGCCCTTGCTTGCGTCCCTCGGCCCGGAGCCGCTGTCCCTCCGTCCACATCAGTTCCTCCGCTTGTTGCTCCCGCATCACGCATCTTAACACCTGACGGATGACCTCACCAGTCACCTTCGTCCCACGATCCCGGAGATAGTAGACGACCGCCTCCAGTTCCCGCGCGCCCTGGGGCGAGGTGTAGACCTCCCTGAACAGGTCTACCTGCTGCGTCAGCCCCCGGTTCAACTCCCGGGTGCCCGCCAGACGCAGCAACACCAGGGCCAGCCGCACCAGGGGCGGGCAGGCGAGCGCCTTCAGCTCCCGCTCGCTGTGGGCCATCAGGTCGTACAGCACGTACTCCAGGCGCAACAGGTGCTTCAGCCACCCCTCGTGCCGTGCCTCGTCCAGGGGAATGCTCAGCAACTCCTCCAGCCGCCGGGGCGCCGTCCAGGGACCCCGCGGCCCGTGGTAGAGCACCACCGGGAGGACGAGCGGCAGGTGCCCGGTGCGCCGGTGCTGCCGCTCCCACCCATCGAGCAGGCGCGACACGTACTGGCGCATGCGTGCCGCCATGCGGCCATCCACATGGGACTGGTGCTCCAGGAGGATGAAGGCCTGGCGCGAGCTGCCGCGCAGCCGGACCGAGAAGCTCGAGTCCCCCTGGGTCTCGCGCATGGCCGGGTCTACCAGGGCCGTGGGGTGGCCGCGCAGCGTGGACCAGTCCACCCGGGCGGCGAAACCCGGGGGCAGCAGGGTGTGCAGCAGGGCCGCGGCCCGCTCGGGGTGCTCCAGCACGTAGCGGATGAAGCGGTCATGAGGTCCGGACATGGCCGGCGGCCCGGAGCACGCGCCGGGCCAACGCCGCCACGGAGGAAATCGGAGGAGGGGCACCATCCACGCGGGTGGAAACCGTCTCCGCCGGGAGCATGGACCGAAGTGCCGCCTCGTGATGAGACCTGATGCGGTGGTTCTGGAGCAGGAGCCCTGTGAGATACGGTCCGCGCGTGAGCTCGCCCTTCCTGAACGTCCCTGAATCCGAGTGGGTGGCATCCAACGCACTGGCTTTCGCCATCCGGGACCGGTACCCGGTCAGCACGGGGCACACGCTGGTGATTCCGCGCCGGCTCGTGGCCACCTGGTTCGACGCCACCCCGGAGGAGCAGCGGGCCCTCTTCGAGCTGGTGGACGTGGTGAAGCGAGGGCTGGAGGAGGGCACCGCCCGGCCAGACGGGTACAACCTCGGCATCAACGTGGGCGAGGCAGCGGGTCAGACGGTGTTCCACCTGCACGTGCATGTGATTCCGCGCTACCGGGGAGACATGGCGGACCCGCGCGGGGGGGTGCGCCACGTGATTCCGGGCAAGGGAAACTACCTCGCCACCCCGGGCAGACACCTGGCCACCGGCGGACTGGAGGACCCCTTCCTGCGGCACCTGGCTCCGCTGTTCGCACGGGCCATGGACGTGGCGGTGCTGGCGGCCTTCGTCCAGGAGAGCGGGCTCGCGGTGCTGCGAGAGGCGGTCCAGGAAGCCTTGATGCGGGGGGCGAAGGTCCGGCTGCTGACGGGGGACTACCTGTCCATCACGCGGCCCTCCGCGCTCCACGAGTTGCTGGAATGGATGAGCACGAACGAAGTGCAACGCGAGGAGGGCGCGGGCAGCCTCGAAGTCCGGATCGTGGAAGAAAAGGAGCTCAAACGCGCCTTCCATCCGAAGACCTGGCGTTTCGAGGGCCCCGGGCTGGAGGTCGCCTTCGTGGGCTCCAGCAACGTCTCCCACTCGGCATTGAAGACGGGCATCGAGATGAACCTCCGGGTCGAGCGCGACCAGAATCCCCGGGCCTACCAGGAAGTGGTGGACGCATTCGAGTCCTGGTGGTCACGCGCACGGCACCTGGACGCGGCGTGGGTGGCCCGGTACGAGCAGTCCGCGGCCCGGGCGCAGCCCCTGCTTCGCGGGGCACCGCCCGAGGCCGAGGGCTTGAATGAAGAGCCTGCCCCTCCGCCACCACGCCGGCGCAACCCGCACCCGGTACAGCTCGAGGCCCTTGCCGCACTCGCGAACAGCCGCCGGAACGGCCAACGGCGTGCGCTCGTGGTCCTCGCAACGGGCCTGGGCAAGACCCTGCTCGCCGCACTCGACCTCGAGGCCTTCGAAGCCACGCTGGGACGGCGTGCACGCGTCCTGTTCCTCGCCCACCGCTCCGAGTTGCTGACGCAAGCGGCAGCCACGCTACGGCCCTACCTCCCCCATTCGCGATTCGGCTATTTCACCGGTCCCAGGGCGGAGCTGGACGCGGAGGTGGTCTTCGCCTCCGTGCAGAAGCTCTCACGCCCCGAACACCTCGCGAGGCTCGAGGAGCAACCGCCCGTCGACTACGTCGTCCTCGACGAGGTCCATCACGCCACGGCGCCGAGCTACCGTACCATCCTGGAGAACCTCCAGCCCTCCTTCATCCTCGGCTTGACCGCGACACCGGAGCGGACGGATGCCGGTGACGTCTTCGGGCTGTTCGGCGGCAACGTCGTCTATCGAGCAGACGTGGGCGAGGGGATCGCGCGCGAGCTGCTGGTGCCTTTCACCTATTATGGGCTGAAGGACGACGTCGAATACGAGAACATCCCGTGGCGCAACCGGCGGTTCGACCCCGTGAAGCTGGCGGCGGCCGTCCAGACCGAAGCGCGAATGCAGCGGATGTGGCGGGCCTGGAGGGAGTACCCGGCCACCAGGACCCTGGTCTTCTGCGCTTCGGTCCCTCATTCCGAGTACGTCCGCGATTGGCTGCTGCGGCAAGGCATCAAGGCGGTCGCGGTCCATTCCGGCGCGGACACGGATGACCGCGAGACGGCACTGCGGAAGCTGGCCACTGGAGAGCTCGCGGCCATCTGCGCCGTGGACCTCTTCAACGAGGGGGTCGACGTCCCCTGTGTCGACCGGGTGGTGATGCTGCGCCCCACCGAGTCGCAGGTGGTCTTCATGCAGCAACTCGGGCGAGGCCTGCGCAAGGCCGAGGGGAAGTCCTCGGTCACGATCATCGACTTCGTCGGCAACCACCGGATGTTCCTGGAGCGCATCCAGGCCCTGCTCTCGCTGGGGTCCGCGCAAACAGACCCCTCGTTGCGAGGCTTCCTGGCCGAGGGCAAGCCACCCATGTTACCGCCAGGATGCTCCGTGCAGGTGGAGTTGGAGGCCAAGAATCTGCTGGCGGGGATGCTCCCCAAGAAGGAGGAGCCGCTCGAGAACATCTACCGTGAGTTGAGGCGGGCCTGGGGAAGACGGCCCACGCTGGAGGAGCTGTATCGTCTGGGCTACCTCCCCCTGCTGCAAACGGACTGGTTCCAGTTCGTCAGGGACCAGGAAGATCTGACGGAGGCCCAGGAGCGTGCGCTGGATGGCAGGGGCGCTGACTGGTTCAAGGAGCTCGAGCGCACGCCCATGAGCAAGAGCTTCAAGATGGTGGTTCTCCAGGTGCTCCTGGACGCGGGGGCACTCGGGGAGGGGCTGCCCATCGCGGAGCTGACGTCACGCAGCTTCGAGTTGCTGCTCCAGGACCCCCGCCTGCACAAGGATGTCGAGAGAGTCAAGGCGCTGGGAGGAGGAGACGAACCGGATCCGCGGCGGTTCCCTGCCTACTGGAAGGAAAACCCCATCGATGCCTGGACCCAGGAGCCGAAGTGGTTCCGCGAAGAAGAGGGAGGAAAGAGCCTCGTTTCTCTTCTCCCCGTCACCCCCGAAACGCGTGACGCTTTTCACGTCATGACGCAAGAGCTGGTGGATTACCGCCTCGCGAGGTACTTCGATTCGAAGCGCCTGGACTCCCGCACCGTCGTTCCCCTGCCACCGAGGAGAGCCCTCGCCGCATTCCCGAGTCTGAAAGCCGCCGCTGGCGCAGCGAATGATTCGCTGGCGAGCACGCCAGAGGACGGGCGTGTCATCCTCCCCATGAATTCGAGTGGAGATGAGCTCTTCGCCGTGCGTGCATCTGGAGATTCCATGAATGGCGGAGCGCGCCCCATCCGCGATGGCGATTGGCTGGTGATGCGGTATGTCCACGGCGTTGGAATCGGCGCATTGGAAGGACACATCGCGCTCGTCCGGGTGCCGGTCGCGTCAGGCCATGCCTACCAGGTCAAGCGCATCGTTCGCCGGGGGAACCAGTGGCGCCTCCGCTCCGAGGACCCCGAGTCCCCTTCCTTCGACGTCACGGAGGACATGGTGCCGATCGCACAACTGGTGGAGATCGTTCCGCCAGAGCGTGTCGGTCCGTCCACAGGAGCACTGCTCGAGGACGAAGGGCTCGAGCAGGCGTTTGGACCCGCCACGCGCCCGAAAACGGGGCGCCACGGCGGACACCTGTTCCTCTGCATCGACCGGCGAGGCCTTCTCGACAAACCCGACCGCATCAAACAAAGCATTCCAGATCGGCGCCCCGGCGAGACGGCCTTCGTACTGACGCGTACCGGACCGGCTCGTCCCTGGAGGTACGAGGGCATCGCACGCTGGAACGGGGATGAAGGGCGGTGGGCACTCCCCGAGCCCGTAGCTCCGGACACGTGGGAAGCCCTCGGCCCCGCGACGGTGGGCCCCGGCTAGCGCGTAGGCACCCGCTCCGGGGGCGGCGCGTCGCGGTGGACCTCCTCCAGGGCCTCGGCCACCGCGTCCATCTCCAGGCCCAGCTGCTCCACGCTGCGGCGCAGCCCCGCCCCCGCCACGTCCGCTCCCGCCGCGTCCGCCGAGCGCACCCGCAGCACCTGCGTGTAGAGGTTCTCCAGCGTGTAATACAGACGCATGTGCTCGGCCTCCAGCCGCGAGGCCGCCGTCGCCAGCTCCGCCCGCTGCTTGCGCTGCTCGTCCAACAGCCGCAACGCCCCCTCCAGCCGCTCCTTCACCACCCCGTCCCGCTCGGCCTCCACCCGCGCCGCCAGCCGCGCGCGCTCCTCCTCCAGCCGGCGCTCCTCCTCGGGCGGGCTCAACGCGCGCAGCTCCCGCTCCCGGCGCGCCAGCTCATGGCAACTCTTGCGCAGCCCCTCCACCGTCTGCTCCGGCTGGTGCACCACCTCCCGCAGCACCCCCGGCCCCGCCCGAAACTCCGCCAGCAGCTTGTCGCACAGCGCGTCCACCCGCGCCGTCCTCGGATCCTCCGCCTGACGGGGCGCCTCGGCCCTGCCCGGTGCCTCGGGCGCCGCCTCCCGCGCCTCCTCTCCCGCGCCCGTGCCCTGCCGCTGCCCCTCCTGGAGCTGCCGGTGCTGCCGGGCGCGGCCGAGAATCCCCGCCGCCGCCGACCCCATGCCCAGTGCCACGAAGATGAGCCACCACAGCTCGTGCACGTTGATGACCGCCATCCCCGCCATCACCAGCGCCGCCAGCGCGAACACCCACCCCATCAGCGGGTTGGCCTCCTCGAGCTCCCGCTGCCGCTTCCGGGCCCGCTGCTCCTCGCGCAACCGCTCCCGCGCCATGCGCCGCTCCCACTTGCGGCGCTCCTTCTTCTCCAGGTGCTCGCCCCACGAGCCCATGGGATCCGCCCACTTCTCCACCCCCTGGGCCCACTTCTCCACCCCCTGCGCGTGCCGCTCCGCCCACTTCTCCACCCCCTGGGCCCACCGCTCCACCCCCTTCTCCACCCCCTCGGCGTGCCGCTGCGCCCAGCGCTCCATCTCCTCGGCATGCTGGCGCTCCCACGTCTCCTTCCATTGGGCGTGGCGCTTCTGGCCCTCGGCGAGGGCCTCCATCATGCGGCGCAGGTGCTTCTGGAGGGGCAACTCGGGCGGCGGAGGGGGCGGTTGCGGAGCCATGGCTGTCTCCCGGCGGCGGCGTTACGTCACGGTGTTACACCGGGGGCGCCTCCTCTGCCCACGATTCGGTGAATTCCCGTCCCCGCCGGGGATGGATGCGAGGCGTCCGCCTGTTCGCAGGCCCACAGCAAGGTTTGCCCTTCCCGGCCGGATGAACGATGAAGAGCAGGCGGGGTGGGGGCCGCAAGGGGATGGTCGTGTCGAGGAATGAAGCAGAGGCCATGGGACCCGAGGCGATTCGCGCGTTGCGCGGAGAGCGGAGCCGTGCGGCGTTCGCCCGGCAGCTCGGGGTGACGCCCCTCACGGTGTACCGCTGGGAGCTCCCCGAGGCCGCCGCGCAGGCCCGCCGTCCCAGGGGCCGGGTGATGGAGGCCCTGCGCCAGCTCGCCGAGGGCGGCCAGCCAGCCCTGCCTCCCATTGCCCGCCTGGTCCCCAACCTGTCCCGGCAGGAGCTGTCACGCGAGGAGCGCACCCGGCTGACCTCCTGCCTGACGCTGCTGCAACGCGCCGACTGGCGGGCCGCGGAGAATACGCTGCTGGAGTTGCTGACCTCGGGGGAGCTGCGCTCCACGGGGGCGCGGGCCCTGGCCTCGGTGGGCCTGGCCTATGCGTACCGCTGGGGCTACGAGGACGTGCGGCGGGCCTTCGCGGTGCTGCTGCCCCACCTGGCCGAGGCCGACGCGGGCCTGCTGCCCGCCGAGAGCGTCGAGGTGCACGTGCACTCGATGGCGGCCAACCTCTACGCCTCACCGGACGGCCGCATCTTCGACGCGGGCAAGATGAACGTGCACGTGGCGCGCGCCGAGGCGCTGCTGCGGCCCACCCACGTCCTCTACGCGGAGGTGCGCTGCCAGTTGCGCATCGCGGAGGTGGCCGCCGCCTTCTACCTGGGGGCGCCCGAGCTGCTGGCGCGCCAGTACGGCCGCCTGGAGGAGGCGCTCGCCGAGGTGACGGACCCCTCGCTGCGGTTGATGGCCACGCACGGGCTGGCGCACGAGGCCGCCATCCGGGGCGAAGTCTCCCTGGCCACCCGGCGCTTCCGCGAGCTGGCGCAGGCCGCGGCACGCCTGGGCTATGGCCTGCTGGAGGCGCGCAGCCTCGCCTTCCTCGCGCAGCACCGGTTGGACGAGGCGTGTGAGCCCGAAGAGGCGCTCGCGCAGGTGCGCCGCGCCCGCACGGCCTTCGACGGGCGGCTGGGCCGGTGCTTCTCCTTCATCTTCGCCGCGCGCGCGGAAGTGGAGGCCCTGCTGCGCCTGGGCCGCTTCCCCGAGGCCGAGGCGGTGCTGAAGCAGGGCAGTGAGGTGGTGGAGGAGCTGAGCTGGACGCCGCACCCCCTGGTGGTGCAGCACGCCCGTTTCCTCTACCTCACCGGCCGCTACGCGGACATCCGCCAGCTGGCCCACCGGCTCTCGAGCTACACCGGCCCCATCCAGCAGCCCCTCACCCGCGCCTACGGGTGCTGGGTGGAGGCGCTCGCGGACTGGTCCGACGGCCACGCACAGCGGGCCGCGGAGGGCTTCGCCGCCACCCACGCGCGCGTCCTGGAGCTGGGGGGCTGGCCCTACCTGCGGCGGGACAGCGCCGTCTGCGAGGTGGGCGCGCGCGCCGCCGCGGGCCAGTTGCCGGAGTCGCGTGCGGCCCTGCGCCGGGCCCGGGCCATCCTGGAGCAGTTCCCCTCCGCCTGGAGCACCGCCCTGCTCCACCGCCACGAGGGCTGGCTGCTCGCCCGCGAGGGCAACCTGCGCGAGGCGCGCGCGAAGCTGGAGGCCTCGCTGGCCACCTTCAACCTCGCGGCGGACCTGCCCGAGGCCGCCCTCACCCGCCGCACGCTCGCCGCGATGGCGCGCGCCGCGGGCGAGCCGGGCGCCGAGGCCTGGCACCAGCAGAGCGAGGAGGAGCTGCGCCGCTACGGCATCACCCCGCCCCCGGACTTCAGCGGGGACATCACCGCCGTGCAGGAGGCGCCGTCCCTGGACTCGGCGCCCTGTCTGGGGGCCGAGGCGCTGGGAGTGCCCTTCGAGCGGCTCGCCGTGCGCGGCATGGGCGCCTCCCTCATCCAGCGCGAGCTGGTGGCGGTGCTGGAGGGGCTCTTCCCCGGCCGCAGCCCGCGGCTGGAGGAGCTGGACTCGCAGGGCCGCGCCACGCCGCTGCTGGGCGAGGGCGGCCTCCCCGCCAATGAGTGGGCGGAGTTCGGTGACGGGTGTGGCCGCCGGTTGCGCGTGGGCGTGGCCGGTCCCCTGCCCGCGGACGGACGGGCCCTGCTCAGCGCGCTGGCACGTCTGACCGGCTTCGCGCTGGAGGTGGCCGCGCTGCGTGGCTTCGCCCAGAC
>DASQMW010000060.1:0-7901 GCA_035645295.1 Archangium sp. | reverse complement strand
TGGAACCAGGTGCTCGCGGTGCCCGAGTGCTCGCAGATGGTCTACCCGGACGGGGGCCAGGTCTGGTGCAGCCCCACGTCCTCGGCCATGGTGCTGCGCTACTGGGCGGGTGACACCACGACGGCCTGCGAGACGCACGTGCGCGCGGCCGTCAGCGGCGTCTATGACTGGGTCTTCCGCGGCCACGGCAACTGGCCCTTCAACACGGCCTACTCGGCCTCCAAGGGGTTCCAGTCCCACGTGACGCGCTTCAGCAGCCTGGCGCAGCTCGAGCCGTGGATCTCCGCCGGGGTGCCCGCCATCCTCAGCGTCTCCTGGGGCAGCGGGCAGCTCACCGGAGCGTCCATCAGCTCGACCGCCGGCCACCTGGTGGTGCTGGTGGGCTTCGACGCGTCCGGCAACCCGATCATCAATGATCCCGCGGCCTCCACGGACGCCGCAGTCCAGCGCACCTACCTGCGCTCCGAGTTCGAGCCCCTGTGGCTCCAGGCCTCCGCCGGGACGGCGTACCTCACCTATCCCGCCGGTTGGACGGTGCCCGCCCTCTAGGCGACGCCCTTGCCGCGCCGGGCGAGCCGCTCGGCGATCTCCGGAACGGAGCGGGCCTCGGCCAGGGCGGGTTCCTGGCCGAGCTCCTCGAAGTCGTCGTAGCCCGCCTCCAG
The DNA here is from genome assembly GCA_035645295.1 of Archangium sp. Classification (GTDB taxonomy): domain Bacteria; phylum Myxococcota; class Myxococcia; order Myxococcales; family Myxococcaceae; genus Archangium. The sequence goes on along the minus strand of DASQMW010000060.1, from coordinate 7,239 downwards.
CGCGCGCTTGAGCCAGTCGGAGGCCTGGGCCCCCTGGCCGGCGCGCGCGTGGTTGCGGGCGGCCTGGTAGGCGTCCTCGGCCTTGCCCGCGGCCTCGAAGGCGCTCGCGTGGAGCGCCGCCGCCGCACCGAAGTCACCCCGGGCCACCGCCACGTCGGCCAGGAGCGTGTCGCGCTTCGCCGGGGCCTTCCAGGAGAATTCCCGCACGAGGCGCTCGGACTCGTCCAGCCGCTGCGCCTTCACCAGCAGACGCACCGCCAGCGCGGCCACCGGCTCCGTGCGCTCCTTCTCCAGCGCGGCGAGCGCGTGGGGCAGGGCGCGCTCGTGCAGGCCCGTCGCCTCGTACGCCATGGCCAGGCTGTAGGGCCGCGCGGCCTCGGGAGGCTGCACCTTCTCCAGGTGGGACACGGCGGCGCGGGCATTGCCCTCGGAGAGCGCCACCCAGGCGAGCAGATCCCTCGCCGCGTTGCTCTCCTCGCCCGGCTTCGCCGCCGACAGGGCCAGGTGGCCCAGCCGTGCCGCCTCGCTCTCATGGCCCGAGCGCAGCGCCTTCCAGCCGCGCGCGAGCGCATCCGGCTCGACCTCGGCGACCTTCACCGGCTCCATGGGCTTGATGTCCTGCGTCACCTGGAGGGCCTGCCAGCACTGGTAGCCGAACATGCCGAACATGAAGGCGATGAAGAAGGTCCGGAAGCTCAGCGCCAGGGCCACCACGCCAACGGACGTGAGGACCCCCAGCCACAGGGCGATGCGCTGGCGGGAGGGCCCGAGCACGCCGCGCGCGATGTGGCCTCCATCCAGCGGGGGCACCGGCAGCAGGTTGATGATGCCCCACCCGAAGTTCACCCACATGAGCTGCCGGAGGACGACGTAGCCCATGTAGCTCTTCGGGGGGATGAACTCGCCGACGGCGTACATGATCCCGCCGAAGAGGAAGCCGGTGAGGGGCCCGGCGGCGGAGACGGCCACGTCCCGCCAGCGGCTGAGCGCCCGGTCGAAGTAGGTCAGGCCTCCGCCCATGTGGAGCCGGATGCCCGCGACGTCACAGCCCAGGCCCATGGCCATGAGCGCGTGCCCGACCTCGTGCATCAGCACGGAGACGAAGACCACGACCATCCAGGACACCACGGTCTGCCAGCCCCCGCTTCCCAGCATGCCGAACATGGCCGTCATCAGCCAGAAGCTCGGCTCGACCAGGACGGGGATGCGCCCGAGATTGAACTGCCACGTGAAGGGAGAAGAGGGTTCCGTGCTCATGAGTCTCGTGAATCAGTTCTTCGCATGCACCTGGAAGGATTTCGAGGTGGCGCTGTGGTTCTGCGCGTCCTGGACGTACACGTTGTAGTTGCCGCCAGGCGCGGTGATGGTGAGCTCCTGGTGGAGCACGCCCCGGGAGAAGCGGCCGGTCTGGAAGGAGACGCCGGTGGGGACGCCCTCCGCGTAGAGCAGCACCGTCGCCTTGCCATTGAAGCGCTCCGAGTGGGGGCCCTCGGCATGGATAACGACGGTGAAGGGCTCGTTCACGTTCTGATCCGGGATGGGAGCGAACCAATAGCCGGTGATCGGAGCCAGCTGCTCTTTGGGGTCCCTCACCTCATAGGTGTCGGAGAAGGTGGCCTCGCGCCCATCCCCCAGCTTCACCCGGATTTCATGCACTCCGACCGCCACGCCCGGGCCCACGGTACCCTGGAACTGGCCATGGCCGAGGTACGTGTCCAGCGGGATGGCCGTCTGGGGGCCGAGCTCCAGCACCGGCTCCTCGATCATCCGCGCCACCTGCTTGCCGTAGTTCACATGGAAGCGGGGCTCCACATCGAGCTGCACGGTGATGCGCGTGGGCTCGTCTTGGACGTGCTCCCGGGGCGCGATGTCGAGGATCTGGAAGGACTCCGGGACAGGCGCCACGGCCGTTTCGCACGCACACAGCAGGGTCAGGACAAGGGGGAGGAGCTTGCTCATAAGGCGTACCTCACGCCCAGGGACGCGGACAGCCCCCCGAGCTGTGCATCGATCTGTTGCGCCTGAGCCGCGGCGTAGCTGCCTCGCAGCTCGAACAGGGCACTCACCGGGCCGAGGCGCCACGCGGCCTGGGCGGCCAGAAAGCCCATGAACGTGTGCCCTTGCTGGATGAGCTGCCCGTCGAAGGAGGTGCTCGTCACACGCTGGTCGTAATACAGGAGGCCCGCTCCGGCGCGGCCGTGGAGGGAGAGGGGCCCCCGCTCGAACGCCAGCACCCGGGCGGACATCAGCAGGGGCACGCCCACCACACGCGAGTCCAGCAGCGGCCCCGTGGGCCCCAGGCGGGGCTGGCTCATCTGCTGGCGCAGCCCTCCCTCCAGCTCGAGCGTGACGCGGTCATCGAGCGCGGGCAGGCGGTAGCCCAGTCCCAACGAGAGCAGGGGGCCGCGATTGTCACCGCCGGCGAAGAAGCCCCCGGCCATCAGGTGCAGGGACAGGTGGTGCCAGCTCAGGTACCGGCTCCAGTCCACTCCCGGGGTGGGCTTCACGGCGGGAGCCTCCACCGGGGGCGGCTGGGGGGGCGGGACGTGGGTGATGATGGGCGCGGCCACCGGGAGCATGACGCGCGCCGCGCCGGTGCCGTCCTTGTGGTGGGCATTCACCACGACGGCTCTCGCTCCGGCCTCCGGCTTCAAGCGGAACACGCCCGGGCGCAGCTCCTCCACGGTGCCGCCCTGCACCCGGAGCTCCACCTGGGCGGTGGGCACGGGCTCCTCGCCCAGCAGCGTCAGCCAACCGGTGCCGTCCACCGGGAGCACGTCCGGGCTGAGCACCGCGACCAGGGGCCGCTCGGGAGGTACGTCGAGCGGGGTGGTGCGGCGCGTCTGCTGGCCCTTGGCGGTGGCGAACACGATCGCCTCGCGCACGCCGGGGGGCACCTCCACGGGCACCGTGGCGCCGCCCTTGCGGTTGGTGGTCACCGGGCCGAAGCGCAGGTCGGCCACCTGCACCACCACCTGGGCGCCCGCGCCCACGTCCGTGACCACGTCCAGCTCCGTGCGGCCCAGCAGGGGGATGTGCACGGTGGTGACTTCCGGCGGGCCCTCGGCGGTGTCCACCCAGAAGGCGAGCACCGCCAGCAGCGGGTAGCGGATGTCCGGGGGAATCCAGCGGTACGAATACACGCCCCGGGCGGTGGCGGGCAGCGGCATGAGGCTGCCCGTGGAGGCCAGGGCCCGGAGCGGAGGGGTACCGCGCGGCACCTTCACCTGCACCACCACCGCCTTGTCCCGGCCGAGCACCACCTGAGCGGGGGTGGCCGTCGCCGACAAGGGTGCCGCCGCTGCCAGGGAGGGCAGGGCGAGCAGCAGCAGCAGCAGTGGGAGGAACGGCACGCGCATTCGAGGGGGCCTACCGTCCAGCCTCCCTGGCGTCCCTGTCAACTCTCGGCGGGGTTGCCCGGCGGGGGAGCGGCCTCTTCCGTTGCCTCGGAGATGGGCTTGTCCGCTGGGCCCGTAGCTTTCGCGCTGGGCGGGCTGAAAGCGGGCTTCTCGGCCGGGGAGCCGCCGCGTCCGTGGACGAGCGTCTTCGTCTCGGACTTGAAGGTGATGTCCACCTTGTCCCCACGCACCACCGTCACCAGACCCAGCCCGAAGGTGGGATGCTGGATGACCTGCTCCGGCTTGTAGGTGTCCTTGGGGCTGTAGCGGGGGGCGTTGGCGATGTCCTTGCCCGCCAGCTGCTCCTCGAAGGAGATGATGATCTTCTCCTCGGCGGTGGCGCGGCTGGCCCGGGGAGCCTTGGTGCCGCTGGTACCGCCGCCACTGGAGCGTGCCGACGGGCTCGGCTTGTCGGTGGTTCCCGGTGCGGAGCGGAAGGCGTGGTCTCCGTTGCAGGTGTTGCACCGGACTCGAGCGATCTTCGTGCCCACCATCGCCAGGATGGTGTGGGCCAGCGTGAGCCGGCACCGGGTACAGAACGCGTCGACCTCGCCGCCGACCTTGTGTTGGGTCGCCATGGGTGTGTGCTTCTCGCTTCTCTTTTTGAAGGGGGATGAAAAGGGCGGCGGAACATAACGGCAAGCGCGGGCGGGAGAAACCCCTTTGTCAGGGCGTGTCATGGACGGGGGGCGGGCGCCTGGATGCCTGGGGTGCCTGGAGGCGGAGGGGGGCTCTGGAGGCAGAGCGTTTGCTTGTTCCGGCGGGTCAGCCACGTAGAGTAGGGCCCCACGTGGCCTCCGAGAACGCACAGAACGCCGAAGAGCAGCCCAAGCCGCCCTCGCTGGTGACCCAGTCCATCGAAGGCGTGGGCCGGGGTGCCATCGAGACGGTGGAGGAGCTGGGGCACCTGGTCACCCTCGGGGTGGACGTGGTGCGCTGGGGCGTGCGCAGGCCCTACCGCTGGCAGAACCTCTTCTTCCAGCTGGACTTCGTGGGCGTGGGCAGCGTCTTCATCGTGCTGCTCACCGGGCTGTTCACCGGCATGGTGTTCGCCCACCAGTCCTCGCGGGCCTTCGAGATGTTCGACGCGCAGAGCCTCGTGGGCCCCACGGTGGCCCTCACCCTCACGCGCGAGCTGGCTCCCGTCTTCTCCGCGCTGATGGTCACCATGCGCGCCGGCTCCGCCATGTGCACCGAGCTGGGCACCATGCGCGTCACCGAGCAGGTGGACGCCCTGGAGACCATGGCCGTCAACCCCATCCAGTACCTCCTGGTACCCCGGGTGCTGGCGGGCCTCTTCATGGTGCCCCTGCTCACGCTGCTCTTCGACACCTCGGGCATCCTCGGCGCCTACGTCGTCTCGGTGGGCACCCAGGGCGTGTCGGCCGGTACCTTCATCAGCCGCACCCAGCAGTGGTTGGATCCCATCGACGTCTACGAGGGCCTCATCAAGGGCGCCGTCTTCGGCCTGGCCGTGGCCCTCATCTGCTGCTTCAAGGGCTTCAACGCCTCGGGCGGCGCCAAGGGCGTGGGCAAGGCCACCACCGAGGCCATGGTCTCCAGCGCCCTCTCCATCTTCATCCTCGACTTCATCGTCGGGGTGCTCCTGCACTGATGGCCGACACCAACCCCCGGCCGATGATTGAAATCACCGGCCTGCACAAGTCCTTCGGAGTGCACAAGGTCCTCACGGGCATCAACCTCTCCGTGCCCGCGGGCAGCACCTGCGTCATCCTCGGCGGCTCGGGCTCGGGCAAGACGGTGCTGATGAAGCACATGATCGGCCTGCTCAAGCCGGACAAGGGCCAGGCCATCATCGACGGGGAGGACATCGTCCCCCTGGATGACGACGGGCTGGAGCGGGTGAGGCGCAAGTTCGGCATGGTGTTCCAGGCCGCGGCCCTCTTCGACTCCATGGACGTCTACGACAACGTGGCCTTCCCGCTGCGCGAGCACCGCGGCCTCTCCGAGGAGGAGATCCGCAAGCTGGTGCGGGCGAAGCTGGACTTGATGGGCCTGCCGCAGTCGGCCGAGCACAAGTTCCCGGCGGACCTGTCCGGCGGTATGCGCAAGCGCGTGGGCCTGGCCCGCGCCATCGTGATGAATCCGAAGATCGTCCTCTACGACGAGCCCACCACGGGGTTGGATCCCATCACCACCGACTACGTGGACGAGATGATCCTCGCGGCCCAGCGGGAGCTGGGAATCACCAGCGTGGTCATCAGCCACGACATCGCCTCGGCCTTCAATATCGCGGACCAGATCGCCTTCCTGAACAAGGGCGTCATCCTGGAGCAGGGACCGCCGGAGCAGCTCCGCTCCTCCCAGCACCCTGCCGTGAAGGTCTTCCTCCAGACCTGGTTCGGAAAGAACGATTAGGAGTCACACCCGGTGAAGAAGCTCGTCACACCTTTCCGAGTAGGCCTGCTGGTGCTCGTCGCCGGAGGGTTTCTCTTTGGCTTCATCCTCTTCACCCGCAAGGGGGGGCTGGGTGAGGACGAGTCCCTCCAGGCGCATGCCTACTTCCGGGATGCCTCGGGCCTGGGGCCCAAGAGCCGTATCCAGATCGCCGGTCTTCCCGTGGGCGAGGTGGAGAGCATCAAGCTGGAGGGCACGCGCGCCAAGGTGACGGTGCGCATCCGCCGCGACATCCCCATGTTCGAGGACGCCACGCTGGCCAAGCGCTCGGAGTCCCTGCTGGGCGACTACCTGCTGGATCTCAACCCGGGCACGGAGATGGCCCCCCCCTTGAAGGAGGGCGGGGAGATCCGCAAGGTCATCGACGTGCAGGGCATGGAGGCCGTCTTCGCCTCGCTCAGCCAGATCACCTCGGACATCCAGCAGGTGACGGGCGCGCTGCGTGACGTGCTCGGCGGCGACAAGGGCGCCGGCTCCATGGAGCGGATCGTCGAGAACCTCGTCCGCGTGTCGGACGCGGTGGACCTGACGGTGCGCGCCAGCTCCGAGCGGCTGGACGCCATCCTCCGCAACGTCGAGGGCGTGAGCTCCGACGTGCGCGGCATCACCGCGTCCAACGAGCAGAGCGTCAACAACATCGTGCACAACATCGAGTTCATCACCCGCGACACCCGTGAGGTGCTGGCGATGGTGAACAAGCTGGTGGGCAGCGGTGGGGAAGGGGACCTGAAGGACAGCGTCGCCAGCCTCAAGCAGACGATGAGCCGGCTGGACAAGACGCTGGCCAATATCGAGGAAGTCACCACCAAGGTGAAGAATGGCGAGGGCGCCGTGGGCACGCTGCTCACCGACAAGCGCCTGGGCCAGAAGCTCTCCGAGTCCGTGGAGGACCTGTCCGACTTCTCCTCCAAGCTCACCGGCCTCCAGGCCGAGGTGGGCCTGCAGGCCACCTACCTGATGGCGCAGGGCTCCTCGAAGAACATGCTGACGCTGCGCCTGGCCCCCAAGCCGGACAAGTACTACCTGCTGGAGCTGGTGGATGATCCGCGCGGGGCCACCGAGACGCAGTACGTCCAGGCCAACCCGCCCTCCTCGGGCGAGCCCGTCATCCAGAAGCAGACCATCACCAAGGAAGCCTTCAAGTTCAGCGCGCAGTTCGCCAAGCGCTACTACTTCACCACGCTGCGCTTCGGCATCATCGAGTCCACCGGCGGCGTGGGCGCGGACTTCCACTTCTTCAAGGACCACCTGACGCTGAAGCTGGACGCCTTCAACTTCTCGGTGGCCGAGCTGCGCTACCCGCGCATCCGCGCCTCGCTCAGGGCCCAGGCGTTCGACCGGCTCTTCGTCACCGCCGGTATGGACGACCTCCTCAATGATCCCCGGCGCGACACCAACACCCGCCGGATGATGTCCGGCCGCG
>DASQMW010000059.1:0-3019 GCA_035645295.1 Archangium sp. | reverse complement strand
CACCAGGCCGGACATGGCGAAGGACCACGGCACGAAGCGGCTGCTGAAGCGCTCGCCCAACAGCTCGATGGGGGCCTGGTGCTCGCGCGCCTCTTCCACCCGCTGAATCAGCCGCCCCATCGCCGTCTGGTTGCCCAGGCGCGTCGCCTCCACCTGCAGGCTGCCCGCCACCAGCAGCGTGCCGGCATACACCTCGTCTCCCGGGGACTTCATCACCGGGAGGCTCTCGCCGGTGATGGGCGCCTGGTTGACGGTGCCGTTGCCGCTCAGCACGGTGCCGTCCACAGCCACCTTCTGGCCCTCGTAGAAAGCCACCGTCTGCCCCACCTGCACCTCGCTCAGCGGACGCTTCACCTCCGTGCCGTCCACCACCACGAAGACCTCGTCCTCGCCCAGCGACAGTAGCTCCTCGATGGCCTGGCGCGAGCGCCGCAGCGTGAAGAAGCGCAGGTACTCGCCCAGGTTGAGCAGCCAGATGACGACCAGGGCCGGCACGTTCTCGCGCAGCACGAGGCTGGCGAGGGTGGCCACCGTCACCAGGGTGTCCGTGTCGATGTGGCTCGGTTGCGCCAGGCTGCGCGCGCCCCCCTTGAAGAAGGGGTAGCCGGTGATGAGCGTCACCAGGCCCGCCACCGTCTTCAAGGGCCCCGAGACGGGCGCGCTGCGCCGGCCCACCAGCAGCTTCTTGGCCAGCACCAGCGTCAGCACCGCCCCGCCGAGCATCAACCGCAGCAGGTGCCCCCGCTCCACCACGTCACTCTCCTCCTGGGTGAGCTCGTAGGGGTTGTCATGGTGGTGTTGGTGGCCCGGGACCCCTTCGGTGTCGGTGTGCTTGCCCGACAGCTCATGCAGGTGGAGCGTGCCCTGTGGCTGCCGCTTTTCCGGGGACGGCTCCGGGCGCGACAGGAGGGCCTCCACCAACTGGGCCAGCGCCTCGGTGGGAGGCGTCTCGCCTCGCCACAGCAACAGGACACCGCCGGTGAGCGGGTTGACCTGCGCCCGCTCCACCCCGGGCAGCCGCGCCACGTCCTGCTCGAGCTCCCGCGCGAGCCGGCTCCGCCCCTTCACCCGCGCCACCCGGTAGCGCGTGCGCCCCGGAATGCCCGACAGCACCTCCACGCGTCGCGCTCCCACCCCCGCCATGTCAGCCCTCCGTCTTGGGAGCAGGTGGGGTGGAACGAGAGGGGGTGGGATGCACGTGGCCGTGGTGGTGGTGGCCGTGCGGCTCCCCCTCCTCCCCCATCTCGTGGCGGGCCTCCGCCACCACGTCCTCGAAGTGCTCGCGCGTCTGATCCGCCACCTCGGACAGCCACCGGCCCGTCCGGATGCCTCCCTTGACGGCCGTCCGCAGCACGGGCCGGAACGCCCTGGCCATGGGCCTGCCCGCCGCCCCCATCACCGCCGCCAGCGCGAAGCCCAGGCCAAAGCCTGTCAGCCCACTGACGCCGCCCCGCCGGGGGACGGGTTCTCGTCTGTCCTCCTGCACCTCGGCCCCCTCTTCCCCCTTCACCCGTACCCTCACCCCATGCGCCTTGGACCGCGCCACTTCGGCCATGTCCCACTCCTTTCATCCCCCTGTCGAGATAGGGTGGTGTCCTTCACCCGACAACCCGGCGCCTGCCTCCCAGGCAGGGACCCGTGCGGAACACCGCCCCCCTTCAAGGGCGCAGGCAACGCCATGGTGTTGCAGGGACAACTCATCTGATACCAATCTCTCGGCTCTACCCAGAGTTACCGGGATGACCCTGGTGACGCTTCCCCTGAGTCTCGCAGCATGGGTGCGCTCGACGGCCTCCAGTCCCACCTGCCGGCCGAGCCGGCGGCCCACGAAGTCGCTGGGCTCGATGTGGATGCTGCCCCACAGCCGCTGCACACCGAGGCGCATCATTCGCCATGGACCCCCTCGGGTTCTCGGATTCCGTTCGCACCCCGAAGTGGAGCGAGGCGACCCGCATGCAGGCTCCGGCACGACGAGGTCCTGGCAGTGGAGACGGAATCTAAACCTAAGGCGCCGTCCGGAAATAAAGTTTCCAAATTGGCTGCCGCAGAACATGGGTGCGGATGCGGAAAGATTGAGCGCGGAGAAGTATAAAGGGATTCGGCCGGTGCTCAATGAGCAGAGCCTCCGACGTGGGTCACCTGCGGAAGTACTGGCCCTCGGGCGCGGCGGCATTAGCGCCGTTGCACGAGCAACCGGTTTCTCTTGGCCAACCATCCGGGCCGGTATTGGCGAGATTCGTCGAGGGCACGCACTCACGGCAAATGAGCAACATGAGAATGGCCGAGCCCGGTTGCGACGTCCCGGAACTGGGGAGCCATCTGGAAAAACTATTTCCAGACGGCTTCTAAAGATCGATGTGTACGTGAAAGGGCGTTGGTATCTCGGGGAGCCAACGGACCTCTCAGGTCGACAGATTGAAGACATTTACGTGCGGGCCTGTGGGCGGTATCCGGAGGACGGCGCAGGTTGCATCGAGCTACAGCCACAGCCTGGCGCTCAACAGTGACGGCACGCTCTGGGCCTGGGGCAACAACCCTTACGGCCAGCTGGGCGACGGGACGACGACGGACCGCCGCACGCCGGTGCCGGTGCCGGGCCTGACGGACGTCGTGTCCGTGGTAGCGGGCTCTACCTGCAGCTTGGCGCTCAAGAGTGACGACACGCTCTGGGCCTGGGGCGACAACTCCTACGGCCAGCTGGGCGACGAGGCGGTGTATGTGCGCAGCACGCCGGGGCAGCTGACGGGCCTGACCGTGAGGCTCTAGAGCGAGGGCTGGGGAGGCGGGCCGAAGAGGACGTCCCTCGGCGGGAGCCTCTTCGGCCGCTTCTGGCCGAGGGAGCGTGGCCCCTGGAACGGCTCGGGCCGCCCGGAGCCGCGTGGCGCAACGCATTTCCAGTTCCACAGCCCCCCGTCGTTCCAGGACACGGCGCCGCCGCCACGCCGCACCTCAGGCCTCGGGTGTCTGGCTTTGTCGCCGCCGCCACGGCCAGGCCTGAGTCAGGGGGGCCTGCGAAGGG
>DASQMW010000058.1:0-26402 GCA_035645295.1 Archangium sp. | reverse complement strand
GAACTGGGGGACGCGCTGGGGGCGGGGGTCGTCCGCCTGGAGCGGGGCCACCTCGTCATCGTCGAAGGGGAGCTCGACCTCCGGGTCCTGGCGCGACGCCGAATCCCCCGGGGGGCGCGGCGAGCGGGGCGGGCGCTTGGGATTGGGAGGACTCATGGCGTGCATTCTCCCAGATTTGACGGCCGACGGAGATGGGGGCGGGCAGGGGAGCGGAAGGATAGTCCTTTTTCGGCGGCCTGAGTGCCCACGGGCCATCAGAGTTGTCTCACACTGTCAGGCATTTGTGGTCCGATACGTGGGGAAGTCCTAGAGTCCGGCTTTCCAACCCCGGATCCTCGAGCGGAGGTTCGTACCCGTGGCCGCAGCATCGATTCGCCTTTTCAACACGATGACGATGCAGAAGGAGCCCCTGGAGCCGGCGGTGCCGGGCAAGCTGGGGGTCTACGTCTGTGGCCCGACGGTCTACAGCTACGTCCACATCGGCAACGCGAGGACGTTCACCTCGTTCGACGTGGTGGTGCGCTACCTGCGCTACCGCGGCTTCGAGGTGAAGTACGTGCGCAACTACACGGACGTGGACGACAAGATCATCAAGGCGGCGCACGAGACGGGCGAGGAGGCGGTGGCCCTGGCGGCGCGCTTCGTGGAGGCCTTCCGGGAAGACGCGCGGGCGCTGCACCTGCTGGAGCCGGACGTCTCGCCGAAGGTGAGCGATCACCTGGCGGAGATCATCGGCATCATCGGGAAGCTGGTGGACAAGGGGCTGGCGTACGAGTCGCAGGGGGACGTGTACTTCGCGGTGAGGCGCTACCCGGAGTACGCGAAGCTGTCCAAGCGCAACCTGGACGACCTGTGCGCGGGCGATCGGGTGCAGCCGGGCGAGCAGAAGCACGAGCCGCTGGACTTCGCGCTGTGGAAGGCGGCGAAGCCGGGGGAGCCCGCGTGGGACAGCCCGTGGGGCAAGGGCCGGCCGGGCTGGCACATCGAGTGCTCGGCGATGAGCGCGAAGTACCTCGGGGAGACCTTCGACATCCACGGAGGCGGGTTGGATCTGATCTTCCCGCACCACGAGAACGAGATTGCCCAGAGCGAGGGCGCGAGCGGGAAGACGTTCTCGCGCTACTGGATGCACTGCGGCTTCCTGGATCTCGAGGGGGCGAAGATGTCCAAGTCGCTGGGCAACGTGGTGCGGCTGAGGGACGCGCTGGGGAAGGTGGACCCGGAGGCGCTGCGCTTCTTCTTCGTGTCGACGCACTACCGGCACCCGCTGAACTTCGCGGACAAGGGGCTGGCGGACGCGGAGCACCGCATGGAGTACTTCTACGAGACGCTGCGCAAGGTGGACGAGCGCGTGAGCGGGAAGGACTTCGGCAAGGGCCCGCTGTACGGCGAGCCGCACAAGTTCCTCACCGAGTTCGAGTCGCAGATGGACGACGACTTCAACACGGCGGGGGCCCTGGGCGCGTTGTCGGGCCTGTTCGGGCAGATGAACGAGCTGACGGACAAGCCGCCGGTGAAGGACAAGGCGCAGGTAGGTCGGACGCTGCAGGCGCTGCGCGAGGATGTGCGCAAGGTGTCGGGGGTGCTGGGCCTGTTCGAGGACGAGCCGGCGCAGTGGCTGCTGAGGCGGCGCGATCGGGCGGTGAAGGAGCGGGGCATCGACGTGGCGAAGGTGGAGTCGCTCATCCAGGCGCGTGGCGAGGCCCGCAGGGCGAAGAACTTCGCCGAGGGGGACCGGCTGCGTGAGGAGCTCAAGGCGATGGGCGTGGAGATCCTCGACACGGCGGCGGGCACCGTGTGGAAGGTGGCTCCGCAGGCGTAGCGCGAGAGGAACGACCCACCCCACTCCGTCAACATCCCCTCGCCCTCCGGGAGAGGGACGGGGTGAGGGTGCCCGGACCCCGGGTTGAACCCCCGCTCAGGCCGTGCAGGTGAACACGGTGGCGTGGGGAGCGCGCAGATAGTCCTGCCAGTACGCCGCGCCGAAGGCCGCGAGGCCCTCGGGAGCGATCTCCGGTGCGCACCACACGATGTTCCGGAATCCCGCCGACTGGAGCGCGGCCTCGTAGGTGCGCCGCGACCAGTGCCAGGCGGTAATCGAGAAGGGCATCTCGGGCAGCACGCTGACCAACCGCGCCTCATCCCCCTCCTGACCCCGCGAGCGGAGCTCGAAGCCGTAGGGCCGGTAGTAGGCGGGCTCCGTCACCCGGGCGTCCGGGTTGAGGCAGATGGACACCAGCCGGCCCCCTGGTGCCAGGGAGCGGCGCAGCGTGGCGCACATGCCCTGCATCTGCTGAATCGAGGACGCGTAGTGCAGCAGGTACGTGGCCGTCACCACGTCGAAGACGCCGAGCGCTCCGGCCGAGGCCGCGTCCTGGACGACGTACTCGATGCCGAGCGGTGCCTGGTGCTCCAGATGGCGGGCGTAGGCGATCATCCCCTCCGAGGAGTCCACACCGACAACGCGGCCCGCGCCCCGCTTCTTGAGGCGCCGGCTGTACAGCCCGGTGCCACACGCCACGTCGAGCACCGAGCGCCCCGTGATGTCTCCCAGGGCCTTGAAGAAGGTGAACTCCTCGAAGTGCTTGCGGAGCGGCGCCTCCGCGGTGGCTTCCGTTACCTTCGCGAGCATGTCGTATTGGTTGCTCATCAGGGGGTCCTTGGGTGCCGGGCCGGCCGGGACGATAGCGGGGGAGAGGGTCCACCGTTCAACCATCCAGGCGAAGAAGACTCCTGCCCCAGCGGTCCGGTCATGGTAGGGGCTCACGAGCCATGAAGCGAACGCTGGTGCTCCTCGCCGCCCTGTTCTCCCTGCCGCTCGCCGCCCAGACCCAGCCCACGACCCCGGCGGAGAAGTTCGCCGCCCAGACCATCGAGTCCGGGGACCTCCGGGCCCACATCGGCTTCCTGGCGTCAGATCTGCTCGAGGGCCGGGGTCCGGGCACACGGGGCGACGCGCTGGCCCAGCACTACCTGGCGACCCAATTCCAGCTCCTGGGCCTGAAACCCGCGGGCCCGGACGGCAGCTACCTGCAGCCCTTCGAGCTGGTGAGCATGACGGGCCACCCCGAGACCCTGGCCTTCATCAGCGCCTCGGGCCGCGCGGAGCTCCGGTTCCACGAGGACTTCATCGCGAACTCGGGCGTGCAGGCGGCGGAGGCGGTGCTCCAGGATTCGGAGCTGGTGTTCGTGGGCTACGGCATCCAGGCGCCCGAGTACCAGTGGGACGACTTCAAGGGGATGGACCTGAAGGGCAAGACGCTCCTCATCCTCAATAACGATCCGGAGGACGACCCGAAGCTCTTCGGAGGCAAGGCGCGGCTCTGGTACGGCCGGTGGGATTACAAGTACGAGCAGGCCGCGAAGGTGGGGGCGGCGGGGGCCATCATCCTCCACACCACGCCGAGCGCGGGGTATGCGTGGCAGGTGGTGCAGACGTCCTGGTCGGGCGAGCAGTTCGAGTTGCCGGCCTCGGAGCAGAAGCCGCGCCTCCAGATGAAGGCCTGGACGACGGACGAGGCCACGCGCCGGGTGTTGCGGCTGGCGGACATGGACCTCGACACCTTGCGCATGGCGGCCCAGAAGCGGGACTTCCAGCCGGTGCCGCTGGGGGTGAAGGTGTCCACGCGCTTCGCCAACCGGGTGCGCCGCCGTCCCACGGCGAACGTGCTGGGCCTGCTGCCCGGGAGTGACCCGAGGCTGTCCAAGGAGGTGGTGCTCTACACGGCGCACCATGATCACCTGGGCCTGAAGGAGGACGCGAAGCCGGGCGAGGACGCCATCTACAACGGCGCGGTGGACAACGCGTCCGGCGTGGCGGCGATGCTCGAGGCGGCCGAGGCTTTCACCTCGCTGGCCAAGGCGCCGCCGCGCTCCATCCTCTTCGCGGCGGTGGCGGCCGAGGAGCAGGGGTTGCTGGGCTCGCAGTACCTCGCCGAGCACCTGCCGGTGCACCCGGGACGCGTGGCGGCCAACATCAACATCGACGGGCTCAACATCCACGGGCGCACGCGGGACATCACGGTCATCGGGCTGGGCAAGTCCTCGCTGGACGCGCCCCTGACGGCGCTGGCCCGGGCGCAGGGGCGCATCGTGAAGGCGGACCAGTTGCCGGACCGGGGGTTCTTCTACCGCTCGGACCAGTTCAACTTCGCGAAGCTGGGCATTCCCTCGGCCTACTTCAGCAGCGGCATGGACTTCATCGGCCGGCCCGCGGGGTGGGGCAAGGAGCGCCGCGAGAAGTGGGAGTCCCTGCACTACCACCAACCCTCGGACGAGCTGGGGCCGGACTGGGACTTCTCCGGTGCGGTGGAGGACGTGCGGCTCTTCTTCCTCCTCGGCGCCCAGGTGGCCCGAACGCGCGAGCTGCCCCGGTGGAACAAGGGCGATGAGTTCGAGGCGCCCCGCCTCCGGGCGCTCGACGCCCTGAAGAGCGAGGGGGCGAAGTAGCTCCCGCTTCGTCCTCCCTCGGGCGGAGGGACGAATTGGATCCGGCATCCCCGCACTCCGGGTGTTAAACCTTTGCGCCATGCCTGAGTTCCAACTCGTCAGCGAATACAAGCCCCAGGGCGACCAGCCGCGCGCCATCGGAGAGCTCACCGAGGCCCTGCTGCGCGGGGATCGCTACCAGACGCTGCTGGGCGTCACGGGCTCGGGCAAGACGTTCACCATGGCGAACGTCATCGCCAACGTGAAGCGTCCCACCCTGCTCATCGCGCACAACAAGACGCTCGCCGCCCAGCTCTACGGGGAGTTCAAGTCCCTCCTCCCGCACAACGCCGTCGAGTACTTCGTCTCGTACTTCGACTACTACCAGCCCGAGGCGTACATCCCCACCACGGACACCTTCATCGAGAAGGACTCCTCCGTGAACGATGAGATCGAGCGCATGCGCCACTCGGCCACGCACTCGCTGCGCACGCGCGACGACGTGCTCATCGTGGCGAGCGTCTCCTGCATCTACGGCCTCGGTACCGCTCGCTCGTACGTGGACATGGCCGTCACCGTGAACGTGGGCGCCGAGCTGGGCCGCGACAGCTTCATCCGCAAGCTGGTGGAGAGCCAGTACGAGCGGAACGATCTCGACTTCCACCGCGGGACCTTCCGCGCCCGTGGCGACACCGTGGAAGTCTTCCCCGCCTACGAGGAGGAGCGCGCCGTGCGCGTGAGCTTCTTCGGTGACGAGGTGGAGAAGATCACCGAGTTCGATCCGCTGCGCGGCGAGACGCTGGGCGTGCTGGAGAAGGTCGTCATCTTCCCCGCGAGCCACTACGTCACCCAGTCGGACACCCGGAAGAGCGCGTTGCAGACCATCCGCGACGAGCTGTCCGAGCGCCTCCAGGAGTTCAAGCGCGAGGGCAAGCTGCTCGAGGCCCAGCGGCTGGAGCAGCGCACGATGTACGACCTCGAGATGATCGAGCAGGTGGGCTACTGCAACGGCATCGAGAACTACTCGCGGCACTTCTCGGGCCGCATGCCGGGCGAGGCCCCGCCGTGCCTGCTGGACTACTTCCCGCGCAACATGCTGGTGCTCATCGACGAGAGCCACCAGACGGTGCCGCAGATTGGCGCCATGTACCGGGGAGACCGTTCGCGCAAGGAGACGCTGGTGGGGCACGGCTTCCGCCTGCCCAGCGCCCTGGACAACCGCCCGCTCAAGTTCACCGAGTTCGAGGACATGGTGCAGCAGGCCGTCTTCGTCTCGGCCACCCCCGCCGAGTACGAGCTGCAGAAGTCCAAGGGCGTGGTGGTGGAGCAGATCATCCGCCCCACGGGCCTGATCGATCCCGAGGTGGAGGTCCGCCCGGCGCGCAATCAGGTGGACGATGTGCTGGAGGAGGTGCGCAAGCGCGTGGCGAAGAAGGAGCGCGTCCTCGTCACCACCCTCACCAAGCGCATGGCGGAGGATCTCACCGAGTACCTCACCGAGGTGGGCGTCAAGGTGCGCTACCTGCACTCGGACATCGGCGCCATCGAGCGCATGGCCATCATCCGCGACCTGCGCAAGGGCGAGTTCGACGTGCTGGTGGGCATCAACCTGCTGCGCGAGGGCCTCGACATTCCCGAGGTGTCCCTGGTGGCCATCTTCGACGCGGACAAGGAGGGCTTCCTCCGCAGCCACGTGTCCCTCATCCAGACCATTGGCCGCGCCGCCCGTAACCTCAACGGCCGCGTCATCATGTACGCCGAGTCGCTGACGGACTCGATGAAGCTCGCCATCGAGGAGACCAACCGCCGCCGCGAGGTACAGACGGCCTACAACGCCGAGCACGGCATTACGCCCAAGGCGGTGAAGAGCAACATCCTCGACCTGTCCGAGCACCTCTACGACGCGGACCCGTCCGCGCTGCCCATGGCGGCCGACTCGGCCAGCGACGTGCTGGAGCCCAAGGAGATCAAGCGCCTCATCGGCGAGTTCACCAAGGACATGCAGCACTACGCCGACGAGATGCAGTTCGAGAAGGCCGCGGAGATCCGCGACCGGATCGTCCTGCTCAAGGACATGGAGCTGGGACTCAAGCCACCCAGCCGCACGCTGCTCAAGGCCCCGCCCAAGCCGTCCGACGAGAGGAAGCCCGGTACCCCCGGTCCCAAGGGCAGGCGCGGAGGCAAGGGCGGTGGTGGCCCGCCTCACGGCAAGACGGGCCTCGGACCGAGGAAGAGCCGCTAAAGCCCCGTATGGACGCGAAGCTCGAAGCCAAGCTGGAGTCGCTGCCCACCGAGCCCGGCGTGTACCTGATGAAGGACCGCCGCGGTGAGATCATCTACGTGGGCAAGGCGGTCAACCTGCGCAACCGCGTGCGCTCCTACTTCACGCGCACCGGGGACACCCGCGCCTTCGTCTCGCTGTTGGATCAGTTCCTCGGCGACATCGAGACGGTGCTCGTCCACAACGAGAAGGAAGCCCTCCTCCTCGAGAACGAGCTCATCAAGAAGCACAAGCCGCGCTTCAACGTCCTCCTCAAGGACGACAAGCAGTACATCTCCCTGCGGCTCGACCGGACCCAGGCCTATCCCCGGCTGGAGGTGGTGCGCAGGTACCAGAAGGACGGCGCGCGCTACTTCGGCCCGTACTCCAGCGCCAGCGCCATCCGCGAGACGCTGCGCATCATCAACCGCTACTTCCACCTGCGCACCTGCACGGACCACGTGCTCGCCAACCGCAAGCGGCCCTGTCTGCTGCATCAGATCGGCCGCTGCCCCGCGCCCTGTGTCTATCCCGTCCCCGAGCAGGACTACCGCAAGAGCGTGGACGAGGTGGTCCTCTTCCTCGAGGGCAAGGCGGGGGAACTGGTGGATGGGCTGCGCGCGCGCATGAAGCAGGCCGCCGGCGAGCTCAAGTTCGAGGAGGCCGCGCGCATCCGCGACCAGTTGCTCGCCATCGAGCGCAGCCTCGAGCGCCAGAAGGTGGCCACCTCCGACTTCAAGGACCAGGACGTCTTCGCCTCCCACCGCGATGGGGACCGGCTGCTCGTCTACGTCCTCTATGTGCGCCAGGGCCGGCTCAATGGCGGCCAGGCCTTTCCGCTCGGCAGCCAGGAGTTCCCCGACGAGGAGCTGCTGCCCTCCTTCGTCAACCTCTATTACGACCAGGGCCACTTCGTGCCGGAGGAGGTGCTCCTCCCGCTGGACATGGAGGAGCGCGAGGGCCTGGAGGCGCTGCTCACCGAGCGCAAGGGCGAGCGGGTGCGCGTGATGGTGCCCAAGCGCGGCGAGAAGCGTGACCTGGTGGACATGGCGCAGAAGAACGCCGAGCAGGCCGTCATCGAGCGCCGCCGCACCAAGGACGAGACCGAGGTGGTGCTGCGCCGCCTCCAGGAGCGGCTCCACCTGCGCAACCTGCCGCGCCGCGTGGAGTGCTTCGACATCTCGCACTTCCAGGGCTCCAGCATCGTCGCCTCCCAGGTAGCCGCCACCGACGGGGAAATCGACAAGTCGCGCTACCGCCGCTACCGCATCAAGACGCTGGAGAAGCAGGACGACTTCGCCAGCATGCACGAGGTCATCTCCCGCCGACTCAAACGCGGCCAGGAGGAGGGGGACCTGCCTGATCTGTTGGTTATCGACGGTGGCAAGGGACAGCTCGCCAGCGCGCTCGCCGCCGCCAAGGACCTGGGCGTGGAGGGCGTGGACATCATCTCGCTCGCCAAGAGCCGCGACCTCGAGGTGCATGACCGCGACGAGGAGAGCAACCGCAGCCCCGAGCGCGTCTTCATCCCCCACCGCAAGGATCCCATCGTCCTGCGGCAGAACTCGGCGGAGCTCTACCTGCTCGCCCGCTTGCGCGACGAGGCCCACCGCTTCGCGATTACCTTCCAACAGAAGTCCATGCGGAAAGGAAACTTCCACTCCGTCCTGGAGGACATCCCGGGGGTGGGGGATACGCGCAAGAAGCAGCTGCTGCGCCAGTTCGGCTCTCTCAAGCGGGTGCGTGAAGCCACCATCGAGGAGCTCGCCGAGGTGCTTGGGCCCACGCTGGCCGAGCGGGTTCACGCCGCCCTTCATGGCCACCCGGAAGAGGACCCGGAGGATCCCATCCGCGAAGCCTCCCTGGCGGATGCGGGTGCCCTGGTGGACGAAAAGTCAGAAGAAGGGTCGCCACCCGGCTCGCCGTGATTAATTTCCGGTCGAAAGCGGATGCGGGAAAGCCCGCTGAATCCGCGATGTTCCTGGGGTTTTTCATTGCGGCTGGGCTTGACGCTGATTTATAGCGGACACGTCCAGTCGAGACGTCTTCAAGGGGCGAGGGACCGATATGAGGCTCTATCCGAAGGTGATTCCGATCATCTCCCGGGAGGTCGTCCAGAGGCTGATGCAGGACGGGGATATCGAGGTAGAGCCGATGCGCGTGGCTGATGCCGAGATGGACCTGTCCGCCATCATGCGTGAGTATCTGGCGAACGAGGAGCGCGTGAATCAAGCCACGCGCGAGGCCCTGGAGCGACGGGGCTACGACTACTCCAAGTTCAACCAGGTCAAGCGTGAGATGGCCGACGTTCGCGGCTTCAAGATGGGGGACGAGGGCATCGAGTACGTCATCAATCAGATGATCGAGTTCCTCCTCATCAGCCGAAATGTCGAGGAGGTGTATGCCGCCGACAACGTGCTTCGGCAGAAGATCCACGTGGTGATGAAGAAGCACCTGGACGTGGATGACGAGATCGACAAGGAGGCGCGCTCCCGGTTGAAGCATCTGCAGGAGGGCACCAGCGCTTTCGACATCGAGTACAACAAGACGGTGGAGCAGATCCGCCGCGCGCGGGGCCTTATCTAGGCGGGTAGGGCGGACGCTCGTCCGCCCGGCCGCTTGGGGCAGCCAACCACCGCCTCCGCTGCCTACCCTCCCTGGAGGAGGCAGCGTCGATGGCGGGATTCTTTTCCAGCTTCGTGCTCACCGGGCTGCTCGCAGTCGGCCCGGGGGGCTTCAGTTTCGACGGTCCCGAAGTGTCCGCGCGGACGACGGGGAACGTCGGTTTCTTCACACAGGGCACCATCCCCTTCACGGACCTCTTCGAACGGGGCACCGGCTGGGCCGAGCTGTCCGTGCGGGACCGTATCGCGGACCCCCGGGCGACCTACGGGGATGCCGGCAGCCTGGTGGCCACCTTCGACATCGCGGGAGATACGTACCGGGTGGAGCTGGACCAGGCGGGCTTCCCTCCGGCCCAGGCGCTGGCCGGACGGCCCGTGAGGGGGTCCTTGCCGGGAGCTCCGGCCCAACCCATCGGGGGCGGGGTGGTGCTCGACCAGGACATGCACGGCGGCGCGGTGCTCGGCTTCTCCAACACGTCGCGGGTGCACGCGGCGGCGGCGGTGTGGGGCGTGGGCCGTGTCTGGCGCAACGGGGAGCTGCTCACGGATGCGGCCCTCATTCATGCCGCCGCGCTGGAGCGGGGGGCTCACGCGGATGATGAGACGTTCCGCACCCTGCCGGTGGCGCGCCCGGGAGACACCGAGCTGACCGTGCTCGCGTGGAACCTGCCCCGCGAGGCCGAGCCCCGCGGCTTCATCCAGTTCGATTTCGACAACGTGGCCATCACCGTGAATGGCACGGACGTGCCCGCGGTCGCGGCGGTGCCCACGGCGGGGAACCTCGCCGGGGTGGCGCCTCCGAGCTCGCCGGTGCCGGGTGGCGCTTCGCTGGGCTCCGTTCCCAACAGCGCGCTGTCACAGCAGCAGGGCGTGGGGGGCTCCGGTGTGGTGGGCACGGGACAGCAGGCCCAGTTCGGTTCGGGACAGACCCAGTTCGGCGCGGGGCAGAGCCAGTTCGGTGCCGGACAGGGCCAGTTCGGTGCCGGACAGGGCCAGTTCGGCACGGGGCAGAGCCAGTTCGGCACGGGGCAGGGCCAGTTCGGCACGGGGCAGGGCCAATTCGGAGCCGGGCAGACCCAGTTCGGTGCGGTGGATGGCCTGTCGGATCCGTCGAGGACCCAGCAGTTGGCGCCGGTGGCCGACACCACCCTGCCGGGGCCCGCGGCCCAGCAGGGGGGCGTCATCGATCCCTTCCTGGGCGCGGGTCGGGTGTCGCCCGCCACACAGGATCCCAATCAGCCGGATGTGACGTCGCCCGGGTTCTCGACCACGCCCATCGTTCCGGATGCCTTCCTGACTCCGGAACTCCCGGGGCGGGTCGCGCTCAACGCGAATGAGCCCGGGGCGCCCGGTCAGCTCGACTCGCAGTTTCCTGGCCAACGGACCCCCATCGTCCCGGAGGCCTTCCAGAACAACCCCGCGCGATTGGGTGGCGACCAGCTGCCGCGGCCCACGCTGAACGGTTTCACGCCCCTGACGACGCCGGATTCCACCTTCCTGTCCACCCGGGGCTCGTTCACCGTGGTGCCGCTGGTGCCCGGAGTGGCCGGGCCGGAGTTCGCCTTCGGTGGGCCCCGGGTGACGTCCGGGGTGATTCAAACGCCGAGCCCGGGGCAGGTGCAGTCGCCCGCGGTGCCGCTCGTCGCCACGCCCCGGCCGCTCAATGCGCAGCCGCCGGTGCCGCTCGTCGCCTCCCCGCAGCCGCTCAACGCGCAGCCCGCAGTGCCGCTCATCGCCGCGCCACCGCCGCTCAACTCGCAGCCCGTCTCCGCCACGCCGCCCGGCGCTACCGCGCCGACGACGACTCAGGGAGCGGGCTCGGTGCCGGGCCTGGTGCCCGCCAACCCCAACGCGGGCGGGAGTCCCGCCGCGACCACTCCGGCCGTGTCGGCGCCGGGAGGAGCCGCGCCCTCGCCCTGACCGTCGAACGAGAGTGGGGTGTTGCCGACGCCCAGCTCCTCGGCCAGCACGAGGAGCATCTCCCGGGCCCCCTCCAGCCGAGCCTTGGGCACGCGGGAGATCGCCCGCTGTACGGCGGCCTCCACCGTGCCCTCGGAGGGGACGTCCACCGCACGGCCCGCCGAGGTGAGGAAGAGCAGCGCCTTGCGCGCGTCGAGGGGATCCGACTTGCGCTCGACGAGGCCCCGCTTCTGCAGGCGCTTCATGACGCCGGTGAGCGTGCTGGGGTGCACGTGGAGGATCTCCGCGAGCCCTCCCGCGGTGATGCCGGGGTACCGGCCCACGAGCCGTACCACCAGCCGCTGGGGACCCGTCAGCCCCATGGTGGTCTCCATGAACTTGGAGGTGGACCGCAGGCCCTGGTCCACGGCCCACAACAGGCGCAGGAACTCCATCTCCGCGTCCAACGGAGGCACCGCGTTCTCGTTCGCGGCGGAGGGCGTGACGGCCTGGCCCATCTCCTTCAAGGAGACCATGGGAAGCTCATGGCTGGTTCGCGGAGCAGGGGAGTCATGGGGATTCCTCGGGGGTTGCACGGCGCCAGTCGCTCCACCCCATGAGCAAGGCCCGTGCCGCTCCCGCTTCCCTGGATGGGATGGTGCGTCAAAGCCTCCGAGGCTGGCAAAGCGCACGGCCCCTCGTTGCGAAATGCCGCTGTGGGTGCATTTCCCGCGGCAGGGCCGGGGCCGAGCGAAAAATTGACCCCCTGCTACTGGCCTGTAGCTTGTCGCACATGACAACACCCGCTGCCGCCCTCGTTGCCGCTCCCGCGACGCTGCGCCGCTCGGGGGCCGATCCGCTCCGCCAGTCGATGGAGCACCTCGGCCACGTGCTGCCAGTGCGTGCCGATTCCACCGTGCTCCTGGACTTCCTGGAGGATGACCTGCGCGAGGGGCTCGACGCGCTGGGCGATGTGGAGGCGCACTTCGCCGATGTGCTCGAGGCCCTCCATCCGGACGCGCTCTCCCCGCTGGGGATGCTGCAGGCGGGGGACGAGCAGCTCGTGCTTCAGCGGCTGGAGCTGCTGATGGACGTGGTGACGCGGGTGCGCCGCCGGCTGTCGCAGGCGGCGGGGTTGATGCGTCAGACGACTACCACTTGAGCTGTTCCTTGCCCTGGGCCTGCTTCGCCTTCTCGCCAGGGCGGGAATACGAGGTGAGGGTGGCGCGCACGGCGCCCAGGTCGATGGTGCCCACCGCCGCGAGCGGCAGCCGGCGCTCATCGTCCGTAATCCACACGTGCACCTCGCGCTTCATCTTGGGATTGTCCAGGCGCACGGCGGTGCCCTCCAGGTGCCAGGCGTCGAACTCGCCGAGCGGCAGCGACACGTGCTCGCGCTTCACCACGGTGCCCGTCATGCGCCACATGCGGCGCACGCCGTAGACGTCGAAGCACACGGGCAGGCCCTCCTTCAGGGGAAGCTGGCGCAGCATGTAGATGGCGCCGGCCACGTCCATGCCCTCGTGGTCGTAGGAGTAGTTGCTGCTGCCCGGCTTGCCCTTCACGACGTAGTTGATGCGGACGCTGCGGTCCTTGGCGTTGAAGGCCACGTCCACCGTGCGGTGCTGCTCGTTCTCGGTGGCCTCCTCGGTGTAGCGCGAGGGCCGCAGCGTCTTCGGGTGCATGTAGCTCATCGCGGTGGCGTTGACGCGGCGCACCTTGGAGAAGAAGGAGTTGGTCTGCACCTTGATTTGCACCGGGAGCGAGCCGTCCTGCTTCTTCTGCACCGCCATGGTCATCTTGCCGGCGGTGGCGCCCATGGCATCGAGGTCGAACTCGAGCTCCTCGCCCGGAGCGAAGGCCAGCGGAGTGCGCAGGGTGGGCAGGCGCTGGGGGCAGGCGGGCACGGGCGTCTTGGCGGCCGGAGCCTGGGCCGGAGCGGGGGCCTTGTTGTCCTCGGGCCCCTCCGCGTCGGGCAGCTGCGCCCAGGCAGCGGAGGTGAAGCTGAACAGGAGGGCTGCGAGGGCGGTGCGCATGGCGGTCATCCTTAGATTCCAGGTGAGAGGTCTCCAATTCACTTGGGACGGACGCCCGAACGCTTCGCGTATTCGGACGCTTCCCATCGCTTCCTCAGACGGAGGGTCATCTCCCGGCGTACCTGCTCCCACTGCCGGGCATCCGTCTCCACTTCATAGCCCGAGCGGGTGAGCCGCCGCGCGGCCTCCCGGGCGAAGGTCTGCTCACCAAGCGATTCCAGCAGCCGCAGGTACTCGTAGTCCTCGAGCCCATCGCGGAGGTGTTTGAGGCGCAAGGACACCACGGGCTGGTGGCGGGAGAAGCCCGGCCGCGCCGGAGTGCCCGGGTAGAAGAAGGTGCCGTCGCCGTTGCCGCCGAACTCGAAGACGTCCTTCCAGGGATCCTTCGTGTTGTAGGCGAAGACGGTGTCGAAATAGAGCTCGCCATCCACCCCGGAGACGAAGGCCAGCGGGCCCATGGCCCGGTTGAGCGGGGTGGGGTGGTCCACCATGTAGGAGGCCCAACCGCTGTAGACCTTCTCCGTGGCGGCATCCTCGGCGGGGCCGCCGTTGCAGCCGTGCGAGTTGCAGCTCTGGTACCACCACACCTTCACGTGGGGATCCACCTTGCCACGCAGCTTCTGCAAGGGGACGACGTTGCGGCACGTCTGGGGTCCGGGACGCGGGAAGAAGCAGTTGAGGGTGGGCGCGAGGATGTCCGCCGAGCCACGCAGCGCGTCATCCAGCGGCGCGGTGACGAGCACCGGGACGTCCTGCTTGGCCGCGCGCACCCGCAGGGCCTGGGAGCGCACGAGCGCCACGTCCTCGGGCTTGGGCTCGTCCTTGGCGTAGAAGAAGAGGCGGGCCTTCCAGCCCTTCTGGCGGAAGTGCTCGGCGAAGGCGCGGTAGTACGCGGACTTCTCCGCGTCGGTGCGGGCCGACTTGCTGTCGCGCACGTCCACGGTGGTGAAGCGGGCCCCCGAGCCCAGCGCCGAGCCCTCCAGGAAGGGGCCCAGCTCCGCGTCGTACGCGCTGAAGTCCACCACCGCCTTGCCGCCCTCGAAGCGCACCGGCGGCGGGCTCATGCTCATGCCGTGGGCGCTGACACGGTGGGCCAGCAGCGCGCCCACGTAGTCGCGCAGCAGCTCGCGGGCTTCCGGGGACTCGGGCTCGAGCCCGTGCGCCTTGGAGATGCTGTAGAGGGAGATGCCGAAGCTGTTGGGCAGCGAGGAGGTGGCGGGCAGGACGAAGGGCTGCACCTCCGCGGAGAAGGGCACGGGCGCCAGCGCCTTGCCTCCCGCTTCCACGAGCAGCGAGCCCTGGTACGTGCCCGGCTCCTGGGCCTCCGGCGCGCACAGCTCCACGTAGAGCACGTGGGGCGCTCCCTCCGGTCCCGGCGAGGACTCCACCGGCACGAGCGGATCCGGCCACAACCCCGTGCCGCCCTGGGAGTTGGAGGGCGTCTTCACGTCCAGGAAGGCCTCGCGCCACACCGAGGCCTCCAGCGTCTTGCCCTCGGGCCCGCGCAGCGCCAGCGGCTTCACCCGCACGCGCGTGCTGCCCGGGGGAAGCACCACCTGGGCGGCCTCGCACTCACCGCGCGCGAGGCTCAACCGGGCCTCCTTCTCACCCTTCAGCTCGACTCCGGGCCGCACCTTTTCCAGCGCGGATACCACCCGGGGCTCGGGTGCCGCGGCCATCAGCTCCGCGAGCAACCACCCCATCGCCCAACCCGCCCCCATGTCGCCCCCCTCCGCGGCCTCGGGCCGCTCTAGGTTCCGTTCCGGGCCGTCGCCGTGGCCTGCGCGATGACCTTGCCCTGCTGGTACTCCATCAACTCCGCGACGAGCGAGCCCAGGGCGAGCTCCGCCTCGATGCGCACCGGCAGGTGGCGCGCGTCCGCGGTGAACCAGGCCACCATGTCGCGCTTGGAGGCCAGCTTGCCGGAGAAATCCGTGGACACGCGCATGCGGTACACGTCCTGCTTGCCCAGCTTCGTGTCCAGCGTCTCGCGGGCCTCCACCTTCGCCCTCATCATGAAGGTCTTCGAGCCGGTGAAGACGGGGTAGGCGTACTCCTGGCCCACCTCCAGCACGCGGTTGCGCAGCGCGAAGGTCGCCCCGGCCACGTCGAGGGTGCCCTCGGCCAGCTCATGGGTGTACTCGCGGGGCTGCTCGCCCTCCTTCTGCTTCACCACATGGGCGGATTTGCCGTCCTCGCCCAGCTTCACGCGCACGCGGCGGCGCTTGTTGTTCTGGTCCTCGTGCATGTCCGAGCCCAGCACCCGCTGCGAGCCGAAGTCCCAATAGGAGACGTACTTGTCCTTCACGGGCCACACGCCGGCGATGGCATCCGACTTCGCCAGCGACACGATGGGCCACACGTCCTTGCCCCACTGCTTCATGGGAGCGCCCACCGTCACCTGGGCCGTGCCCGCCGTCACCCCGAGGTACTGGATGCGGTAGCGCGCCTGCTCACCGGGGCCAAAGGCGGACGAAGTCCCTCCCTGGGCGAGGGCAGCCCCTGACAGCAGGAGGCTCAACAGCATCCCGGTGAACATTCCCTTGGACTGCATGCGCATCAATGGCTCCTGGCAAGGTAGGCAGCCGCATCCTGGGGTGCCAACTGCACCGCCAGCCCGCGATTCCCCGGTTGCATCCTCATGGACGGATGGCCGTGGGCACCATTCAACAGCACAATTCCCCCTGTCGTGCGCGCCCGGGTGGGAAGCGGGCGGAACCCGGCTGGCGGGCATGCGGCCAGGAGCGGGTGGGCGTCCCGTGTAGGCCCGGTGGAGTAGGGGAGCCCTTCCCCCCGCGAGGCTGCTAGCCTGGGGGGCGCCCGGCCGGCGTGGAGCCCGTGCCCGGCCCAGGAGGGACGCGATGCCGCTGGACTACTACGAGGACGACGACGAGAAGGACTCGGGCCCGAAAAACGGCCGTAAGGACTTCGACTGCCCCGAGTGCAACGCGAACAACCCGCTCGAGGAGGCGCTCGCGGACGGCCAGGAGTTGCTCTGCAACTACTGCGGCTGCGAGTTCTCCGTGAAGGCCCAGGACAACGGCCGCTTCAAGTTCAAGGAGATTTGAGCCCCGGGCCGGGGCCCCGCGCTCAGGAGCGCTCGCCGAAGATGGCGGTGCCCACGCGCACCAGGGTGGCCCCTTCCTCGATGGCCAGCTCGAAGTCGTGGGTGGTGCCCATGGACAGGCCCGTCAGTGCGTGCTGGCGGGCCAGCTCCCGCAGGGTGCGGAAGTAGCCACGCGCCACCTGCTCGTCCTCGGTGGGCGGGGGCAGCGACATGAGGCCCTCCACGCGCAGCCCCGGCAGCGCGCGCACGGACTCCAGGAAGGGCCCGAGCGCCTCGGGGGCCAGCCCGCTCTTGCTGGCCTCGCCGCCCACGTTCACCTCCACGTAGCAGGGAATGGGCGCGTCCTGCCGGCGGCGCGACAGCTCCTGCGCCACCTCCAACCTGTCCAGCGCGTGGAAGGAGAGCGCGGCCTTGGCCACGTATTTCACCTTGTTCGTCTGCAGGGGCCCGATGGCGTGCCAGCGCAGGCCCTCCAGGTCCGCCAGCTCCGTGGCCTTGTCCCGCAGCTCCTGCGCGTAGTTCTCCCCGAAGTCCCGCTGCCCTGCCGCGTACGCCTCGCGGATGAGGGCCGCCGGCTTCAGCTTGGAGACGGCCACCAGGATGACGGAGCCGGGCTCCCGGCCCGCGCGGGCACACGCCGCGGCCACCCGGGACCGGATGTCCGCCAACCGCTCGGCGACACCGCTCATGGCTTGCTCCAGGGAAGGGGGACGCCGGCCCGGGCGAGCAGCTCCAGCGTCTCGCCCAGGGGCAGGCCGATGACGTTGGTGGGGCTGCCCTCGATGCCCGCCACGAGGAAGCCGCCCTTGCCCTGGATGGCGTAACCCCCCGCCTTGTCCAGGGACTCGCCGGTGCTGGCGTACCAGGCGATCTCCCCCGCGCTCAGGGGGCGGAAGGTGACGCGGGTGCGGACCACCCTGGAGAAGTCGCCAGGGTGCTCGGCCCCAGGGCCGGCGAGGGCCACGCCCGTCTGCACCTCGTGTGTCCTACCCGACAGTCGGCCCATCATCTCGCGGACCTCGGCCTCGTCGCGGGGCTTGCCGAGCAGCTCCTCGCCGAGGACGACGGTGGTGTCGGCGGCCAACACCCAGGCCCCGGGAGTGCGG
Organism: Archangium sp.; assembly: GCA_035645295.1. Taxonomy (GTDB): domain Bacteria; phylum Myxococcota; class Myxococcia; order Myxococcales; family Myxococcaceae; genus Archangium. The sequence goes on along the minus strand of DASQMW010000058.1, from coordinate 8,982 downwards.
GCGGCCACCGTTCGGGCCTTTTCCCGGGCCAGCCTCAGCACGTAGGCTGGGGCGGCCTCGCCCTGGTGGGGGGTTTCGTCGATGTCCGCTGCGGACACGTCGAAAGCCAGTCCGAGCTGGCCGAGCAACTCGCGCCGCCGCGGCGAAGCGGACGCGAGAACGAGCCGGGTTTGACCCACTGAGGTGTGCATGTTACGGCTCGCCTCTAGCAGAACTGCGCCCTGGAGTGGACCCTGGATGAATCCCGCGGACCTGCTCGCGGCCATGACGCGCACGGTGGAGCAGTTGGCCGCCTACAACGACATCGCGAAGGCTCTGACCTCGACGCTCGAGTTGCGCGAGGTGCTGAACCTGATGATGGAGAAGGTGCGCAGCCTGCTCCGGCCCCGCAACTGGTCGCTGCTGCTGCAGGACGAGCGCACGGGCAAGCTCTACTTCGAGATCGCCGTGGGGGAGGGGGCCGAGGTCCTCAAGGGGCTGCAACTGACCCCGGGCGAGGGTATTGCCGGCGCGGTCTTCTCCACGGGAACGGCCCGGCTGGTGGAGGACGTGACGCGCGACCCGCTGTTCGCCTCCCGCTTCGATGAGGCCTCGGCGTTCCGCACCCGCTCCATCGTGGCGGTGCCGCTGATTGCCCGGGGGCGGGTGCTGGGCGTCATCGAGCTGGTGAATGGGGCCACGGACCGGCCCTTCACGCAGGATGACCTGATGGCGCTGACGGCCATCTCGGACTTCGCGGCCATCGCCATCGAGAACGCGCGCAACTTCCGGCGGGTGCAGGAGCTCACCATCACGGACGAGCACACGGGCGTCTACAACGCCCGGCACCTGCGGGCGCAGCTGGAGCACGAGGTGCGGCGCTCGCAGCGCTTCCACCACCCGGTGTCGCTCATCTTCCTGGACCTGGACCGCTTCAAGGCCATCAACGACGCGCATGGCCACCTGGTGGGCAGCGCGGTGCTCAAGGAGGTGGGCGAGCTGCTCGTCTCCTGCTGCCGGCAGCTCGACTACGTCTTCCGCTACGGCGGGGACGAGTTCGCCCTGCTGCTGGTGGAGACGGGCACGGACGGGGCGATGACGAGCGCCACGCGCATCCGCGACACCTTCCGCAACCGGCGCTTCCAGGAGGAGGCGGGGCTGGACCTGCAGGTGACGGCGAGCCTGGGGGTGGCCACCTACCCGGAGCACGCGCTGTCGTCGGTGGACCTGGTGCGGGCGGCGGACTTCGCCATGTACGCGGCCAAGGCGCGGGGCCGGGATGACGTGTGCCTCGCGGTGCCGCACGCGGACCTGCCCGGCGGCGCGGCCATGATGCCCCGCAGGAAATAGCCGAGCCGGATTGACCGTCCCCGCCCTGTGTCCCTGAAGTCCCGTGGGTCTGTTTCCAGCCCCTGCGGGGGAGGGCGGTGCATCGTGTCCACTTGTTTCGTTGGTGCGCTCCCTTCGGGCGCGCGGCTGCTTCTGGTGCTGGCCATGGCGGTGCTTCTTGGAGGGTGCGCCACGGGCCATCCGCGCGTGAGCCTGACGAGCGGCTTCGGGCTCCACTCGCGGACCCCCCCGCTCAGTGACGCTTCCGGAACCGGGTCGCGCGTGGCCCCTCCTTTTCCTGGAGAAACGGAGGGCGCGGCGGGGGGCTTCCCCGAGCAGACGCGGGACTTCTTCCAGGGGGTGCAGGAGGCCAGCGGCCTCGGAGAGGCGGCCCGGCATCCGGCGGGCGCGGCCCTCTACCTGGAGCAGGCGCGCCAGTTGCTGGGCCGGTTGGCGAAGACGCCCGTGACGCAGCGGAGCTTCGCCCCGCGCCGGGCACTGTGCTGGCTGCTGCGCGAGGTGCTCGAGGGCGGCGAGCGCGTGGACTATGCCGACTTGAAGTGGCGCGCCGAGCGCTTCGGGCTGCTGGTGCTGGTGCGCCCGGACGGCTACCTGGTGACGGCGCTCGACGGGACGCCGCTTCAGCGCTTGGGGCCACTGGAGCTGGTGGAAGGCGAGTGGCGGGTGGGCCGCCTGGTGGTGGGCGGCTTCTACGTCTCGCACGGGGGCATCTTCTACCCGGCCACCGAGGCGCTGCGGCGCGCGGAGGGCCCGCCCCTGGCGGAGCTGGGCTTGGGCCGGGACGCGCTCAACGCAGCGATCGACGGATCCCAGGTGGCCCTGGGGGAGATGGCGCTGGCGCTGGCGCACTCCATCCTCCACCCCATCCGCGCGCTGGAGGACCTGGGGCAGCTGCCCACCACGCTGGCGCACCTGATTGCCTCCTCGCCCGAGTACTTCGCGCGCTACGGCGCCATGTCGCGCGAGGACCAGATACGCGAGGCTGCGCGCCTGTCCACGCACCTTCTGCTGCTGCTGGGAGGGGCGAGGGCCGCGGTGGGACGCATGGGCGGGCTGGGAGCGGAGCTGCCGGTGCTGTCCGTCACGGCCGAGGGCGAGCTGGTGCTGGGCGGAGTCGTAGTGGCTGCGGGGACGACGGCTGCGGTGGGCTTGGACCTGAGCGCCCTCTCCATCCTGCACATGGCGGGCAGCGGTCGGGGCAACACGGGAAGCGCGAGCGGCAAGGCGGGGCAGTCCGCCCAGACGGCTCCGGCGCGGGGACCCGGCAGGTGGACGTACAAGAAGCCCACCACCGAATCCAAGCGCTCCCTGGACTACCAGGAGCAGGTGACGGGGAGGCCCGCGTGGTGGGTGTACCTGGTGGGCAAGCTGGAGTTCGACGGCATCAAGCTGGGGGAACTGCTGGAGGCCAAGGGCCCCGGCTACTGCTCCTTCTTCGAGGCCGACGGCACGCCCAAGCCCTGGTTTGAGGCGTCTGGCGGGTTCACGCAGCTGATGGAGCAGGCCGAGAGACAGTCGAAGATGGCCCAACAGGTGGGGCTACCGGTGAGCTGGCATGTCGCCGATGCCAAGGTGGCGGCGTCCCTTCGCGAGCTCTTCAAGGAAAACAACTGGAAGAACATCACCGTCCACCACACGCCGCTCGTGCAGTAGAAAGGCACGCATGCAGGACAAGTACTACCTGGGGGCGTACTGGGGGCCGCGCCAGGAGACGGCGCTGGAGTGTGCGCGGCGCGCGGAGCTCTTCTTCCACATGCTGGCGCGGTGTGACCCGACGTTCACCCAGTGGTACGGGGCGGGCCGTGGCTTCCCCCGTGAGCTGCCGGGCTGGCCCGTCCGCCCGGAGATGAAGGAGTTGGAGACCTTCCTGCTCAAGGGCAGGAATCGCACTGACGTTGGCAGGGAGGTCATCGAGGATCTGGGCTTCCGCCAGATGGTGTGGAATGCCAAGAAGGAGGCCACGAAACTCCACTTCTCCTGTGGCAAATACTCGCCGTGGGGAGGGCCCAATCTGTGTCTGCTCTACCCGCCCAGGCAGGGCGCGGTGCGGGAGCGGCTGCTGCGCGTGCCCGTACTGGCCGAGGTGCTCACGTGCATGGCCACGGCGTGGGACCCCGACTTCGCCATGGCCGGCTCCTCGCAGATGGTGGACCTCGTGGAGAAGGACGGATTCGAGGTGCGGATGGGCTGGCTGACGTACCTGTCGCGCCGTCTGGGCAGGCTGCCTCCGCTTCCCGCGCCCGTGCGCATCGAGCCGGTGGGGACGCTGGGCTGGCTGCTCGTGCTCTCCCCCGAGCCCATGACGGCGAGCAACCCCGAGCACGTGGCCCTCACCGTCCGAGTGCGCGAGTTGCTCGACCGGGCGGGTCTCATCGAACGTCCTCGACCCGGGCCCGCCAGCGAGTGACGCGCTTCCCGGCCCGGAAAACACGAAGGGGGCGCCCCCCGAAGGGAGACGCCCCCTGGACGAGAGGCCCGGGCCTCTCGTGATGGCTACCCGCCGGTGACCTGGTCGAGCGCCGTGGTGTTGGTCTCCACCTTGCCGCTCTTGCGCAGCGACTTCACGAAGGAGTCGGCCACCTCGTACTGCTTGGCCTGCACGGCCTGCTTGCGCAGCTCGTCCTTCTTCTGGGCGAAGCTGGTGTCATCCGCCAGCTGGCGCTCGGTGACCTGGGCGATGATGAAGCCCTCGCCCACGGGGAACGCCTTGTCGAGCACCTGCGGACCCTTGCTGGCGAACACCGCCGTGAGCAGGTCCGGCGCCGGGCCCAGGTGGGGCACGTTGACGCTCGCCGCGTTAAAGGTGTCCGTCTGCACCGCCTCCGGACGCGTCTCCGTCTCGAAGCGCAGCAGCGCCGGCTGCTCCTTCTCCGGCGGGTACAGCGCGGTGATGCTCTTGCCGCCCTTCACCGTGGCCAGCGCCTTCTCGGCCTCGGTGCGCGCCAGCTCCTTGGCCTTGTCCTGCTTGTAGAGCGTGGTGGCGATCTCGTCCTGCACCTGCTCCAGCGTCTTGTCCTGCGCCGGCTTCTTCTCCTCCACCTTCACCAGGTGGACGCCGAACTTCGTCTCGATGGGCTGCGTCACCTTGCCCGCCTCGAGCGCGAAGGCCGCGTTGGCCAGCGCCGGCTCCCAGTTGCCGCGCTCCACCCAGCCCAGGTCTCCGCCGCCCGGCTTCGTGGCCGCGTCCTCGCTGCTGGCCCGCGCCACCTCGGCGAAGTCCTTGCCGCCCTCGAGCTCCTTGGCCAGCGCCTGGGCGCGCTCCATCGCCTTGGCCTTCGCCTCCGGCGCCGCGTCCGGGGCCACCTTCACCAGGATCTGCCGCGCGCGGATGCGCTCGGGCTGCTGGTACACGAAGCGGTTGGCCTCGTAGTAGTCCTTGATTTCCTTCTCATGGGCCTGCCGGAAGGAGGCCAGGTCCGCGGCGCTCGGGGCCGGCACCTTGGCGGCGTACATGTTCGGCAGGAAGCGGGCGAACACGATGCGCGCCGTGTTCCCCTCCTTCTCGAAGCGGGTGCGGACCTCGTCGTCCGACACCACCGCGCCGTTCTGCACCACGCCGAGCATCTTCTGCGCGGTCAGCTGGCGGCGGATGTCCTCCTCGAACTCCGCCGGTGTCTGCCGGTAGTAGTCGCGGAGGATCTGCTGGTACGTGGCCAGGTCGAACTGGCCGTCCTTCTGGAAGTCGGCCCGGTTCTGGAGGATCTTCAGGATCTCCTCATCCGAAGCCTTCAACCCGTGCTGCTCGGCCGCCTGGGCCAGCAGCTCCGTGTTGACCATCCGCTCCAGCACCGACTGGGGGAGGCCGAACTGGCGAGCGATCGCCTCGGAGACCGGCTGGCCCTGCGAGCGCAGGTACTGCAGCTGGTTCACGTATTCCCGGCGGAACTCCATCAGCGGAATTTCCTTGCCGTTGACCACCGCGGCGGTCGAGGGAGCGGCCCCCGTCGGGGCGGCGCCGAACCCGGAGCTACCAGGTCCGAACTGGAGGGTGAACACCACCGCGATCGCGATGATGAAGAGGTAGACGAAGACCTTCCGCGGCTCGAGAGCGTCCTTCATGATGCCTTTTGCCTTGCGGCGCCGGGTGTTTCCCCCCCGTGGAAGGATTCTCGGCGCGCGTGTGTTGGGTGCCCGGTCGGATGGTGGACGATGGAACGCCACCCTCCGTGAAGACCTTGACTGCCTAGAGCAACACCCCGGAAAATGCAAGCGATTCAGAGTAGTTAGCGAGCCCCCCTGTCGTTCCTGCCGCTCCCTCTCTCCTACACGGACCTTCACGAAGTGCTGTCGCTTCTCAAGCGCTACCGAACGCTTCTTATCGTGGGTGTGCTGCTGCTCTACCCGTTCGGGGCTTTCCTGACGACGGGCCGGCGCGGGCGGGACCCCAATTTCGTGGACCGGGCGGTCATTGGCTTGTCCGCCCCCCTGCAACGCGGACTGATTGGCCTCATCGATGGGGTCAAGGCCGTGGTGTACGGCTACATCGACCTGCGCGAGGTGCGGCAGGCCAACGAGGAGTTGCGCGCGGAGAATTTGCAGCTGCGGGCGACCGTGCAGGCCCTCGGCGAGACGCGGGTGGAGAACGAGCGGCTGCGAGGCCTGCTCGGCTACGCCGAGGCGGCACCGGGGCCGGAGATTCCGGCGCGGGTCATCGGGGTGAACCCGGTGGCCAAGCTGCTGTCGGTCCGCATCAACCGGGGTGAGTCGGACGGGGTGTTCCGCGGCATGTCCGTGGTGACGCCGGACGGCATCATCGGCCAGGTGGTGCGCTCCACGGGGGGGTGGGCGGATGTGGCCCTGGTGACGGACCTCCAGAGCCGGGTGGGCGTGCGGGTTCAGCGCTCTCGGGCGCGCGGCACGGCGGCCGGGGCGGGCAAGGGTCCGCTGCGGCTGGAGAACATGCTGCGCACCGAGGACGTCCAGGAGGGCGACCTGATCATCACCTCCGGCACGGACGGGGTGTACCCGCCGGGGCTGGTGGTGGGGAAGGTGACGCGCCTGGAGAAGACGGAGCACGGCATGTTCCTGGGTGGCGATGTGGTGCCCGCGGTGGACACCACGCGGCTGGAGGAAGTGCTCGTAATGGGCAGCCCGTTCGGAGCCCTGGTTCAGGGGTCGGCGGGTGGTTCCGGAGGTGAGCGTTAGATGAAGTTCCTGGTCACCCTCGGGCTGGCGTTGCTGCTGCTCACCCTGGAGTCGGTGGTGGTGCAGCAGTTGGGCCTCGCCATCAGCCGTATCGACGTGACGGTGGTGCTCGTGGCCTTCCTGGCCGTGCGCGCCACGACGCTGGAGGGGTCCATCTCCTCCTTCTCGGTGGGCTATCTGCTCGATTTGATGAGCGGCCAGCCCACGGGCCTCTTCACCTTCCTGGCCGTCCTCACCTTCCTGGTGGGCAAGCTGGTGGTGAGCCTGGTGGAAGTGCGTGGCCGCGCGGCCTTCGTCCTCTTCGCCATGGGGGCGGACGTGGGCCATGGGCTGCTCACCAGCTTCTTCACGTGGATGACCACGAAGGAAGGTGGCTCGGCCTCGGCGTTGCTGCCGGGTCTTCCGCTGCAGGTGACGCTCACGGGCGTGGCCGCGGTGTTCCTCTATCCTCTGCTGCGGCGCTTCGAGGCGTCGCAGGATCGTACTTCTTCCGCGGGGTTGCTGCGTTGACGCCTCCGACGCTGTCCGAGACGACTCCTGGGCGCGATCTCAAGCGCCGCTTCGTGTGGGTGGGGCTGGCGATGGTCGCCGGCATGGTGGCGCTCGCCGTCCAGCTCTACCGCCTGCAGATCACCCAGGGCGAGGAGTACGCCGCCAAGAGCGTGGCGAACTTCGTGAAGGAGGTGCGCCTGCGCGCGGACCGCGGTCTCATCAAGGACCGGCGCGGCACCATCCTGGTGGACAGCCGTCCGTCCTTCGACGCCTTCGTCACCCCGGCCTTCTGCGCCAATTGCGCCGAGCAGGTGCTGCCGCACCTGGGCGAGCTGCTCGGCTGGGACGAGCCCACGCGCAAGAAGGTGGAGGATCAGGTGAAGGCGGCGCGCCGCACGGCGCCCTTCCATCCGTTGCCGGTGCGCATCGATCTCACGCGCGACGAGTACGACCGCATCAACGCCCGGCGCGACATCCTGGACGGTGTGGACGTGGTGCCCGTGCCGCACCGCAACTACCGCACCTCGAGCGTGCTGTCGCACGTGCTCGGGTACATGAACGAGATCACCACGGAGGAGCTGGAGCGCCTCAAGTCGGAAGGTGCCCGCTACGCGCTGGGTGACTACATCGGCCGGCGTGGCCTGGAGCGCTACTTCGAGTCGACGCTGCGAGGGACGGACGGCGTGCGCAAGGAAGTCGTCAACGCACGCGGCCGGGTGCTCGAGGAGTTCAACGACAAGCTGGGAGCGGACGCGGTGGTGCCGTCGAGGCCGGGTAACAACCTGGTGCTCTCCATCGACATGCGCCTGCAGGAAGAGGCCGAGCGCGCCTTCCCGGGCGCGGCCGGTTCAGTGGTGGCGGTGGACGTGAAGACGGGCCTCATCCGCGCGGTGGTGTCGCGCCCGGGGTTCGATCCCAACCTGCTCACCGGCCGCATCACCCCGGCGCAGATGGCCTCGCTGGCGAAGGATCCGCTCCAGCCGATGATCAACCGCATCTCCGCGGACCACTTCAGCCCGGGCTCCACCTTCAAGGTGATTACCGCGCTGGCGGCCTACAAGTCGGGCCTCTTCCGGCCGGAATCGGTGGTGACGTGCCCGGGCGGTTACCGGCTGGGCTCGCGCGTGTGGCGCTGCCACAAGGACAGCGGCCATGGGCCGGTGAACGGCAAGACGGCGCTGCAGTACTCGTGTGACACCTGGTTCTACAAGGTGGCGGACACGCTCGGGTTGGATCCGATCTCCGAGATGGGCAAGGCGCTCGGCCTGGGGGCTCCCACGGGCATCGGCGTGCTCGCCGAGGTGCCGGGCATCATGCCCAGCACCGACTACCACAACAAGGCGTCCCCGGGTGGCTACACCAAGGGCATGGCGCTCAACAGCGCCATCGGCCAGGGCGACGACAACGTGACGCCGCTGCAGATGGCCATGGTGTACGCGGCCATCGCCAATGGAGGCACGCTGTACAAGCCGCAGCTCGTCGAGCGCATCGAGGGCCTGGATGGCGAGGTCATCCAGCAGTTCGATCCGCAGGTGGTGAACAAGGTGGAGATTCCGGAGGCGCACCGCAAGGCGGTGGTGGAGGGGCTGTTCGCCACGGCGATGGTGCCGGGCGGTACCGCCTACAGGGCGATGGTGCAGTCGGGGCTGAAGGACATCTCGGTGGCGGGGAAGACGGGCACCGCACAGGTGGCCACGCTGGGCGCGGTGCGCCTCAAGACGCACCAGATGGACTTCTTCCAGCGCGACCACGCGTGGTTCGCCGGGTTCGCGCCCGCGGACAATCCCGAGATCGCCGTGGTCGTCATCAACGAGCACGGTGGCCACGGTGGCGCGGACGCCGCGCCCACCGCGATGGCGGTCATCAGGAAGTATTTCGAGCTGAAGAAGGAGGACGCGGCCAACCCGCCGCCGCGTCAGAACACGCCCTACGTCTCGACGCTGCCGGACGCGCCGAGCGTGGAGGACGTGCTCACCCGCTCTGTGGCTGGAGGTGATGATGCAGTTGCGGATTGAG
>DASQMW010000057.1:0-3024 GCA_035645295.1 Archangium sp. | reverse complement strand
AGCCATGCCTCGAATTCTTGAATGGCCACGGCGGCGACGGCTTCGACCGTGAGGTTCTCGAGCGCCGAGTCGAGCTCCGCCTGCCGCTCCTCCTGGCCGTCCGCATCCACGAGCACGATGGCGAGATCGGGCCGCAGCTCCTCGTCCGCCCAGAAGAGGAGGGGACGGAGGGGGGTGCGGCTGTGGAGCATGCTCCCGCGTGCGAGCTTGCCGCGAGAGCGCAAGGGCTCCTCGAACTGGATGGAGTGAGGATCGAGCGCGCGGGAATGTTCGAGGCAGCGGCGCACGAGCAGGTGGGCCGGGCCCAGTTCATCCTCGGTGAGGGCAGTGCCTGGAGCGCGCTGGCGGCTCGTGTCCGGACCGGAGAGTTCGCCGGGGCCTTCGGCGTAGACGACGACACGGAACATGCTCAGGCCCCGGGGACGCCGCCCATACCACCCGAGAGCCAGATGTTCCCGAGGGACTGGTTGTACTCCTCGTAGACGCGCCGCCAGTTGGTCGTATCGGTGGTGGCCTGATTCACCTGGACGGAGCCGTCTTCCCGCGAGCGGGTAAGGAAGCGCACCTCCTCGGGGCGGACGTAGTCGAGCAGCTCGGCGGAGTGGGTGGCGAGGACGACCTGGACGGGTTTCTTACCGATCTCACCGGTGGTCATCTTGCGCAGCATCTGGATGAGCTCATCGAGCAGATAGGGATGCAGCGCCCGCTCGGGCTCTTCGATGGTGATGAGGCTCACCGGAGGGGTCTGCTGTTGGAGCACGAGGAAGGCCAGCAGCAGCATCGTGCCGTCGGAGACCTGAGTGGGTGCGAGCCAGAAGTCCGGGTTCCAGCGATCCTGGAAACGAAGCCGATGCTGTCCCTTTTCAGTGGGTTGGAGGTCCACATCGCTGAACATTGGGACGAGCCGGCACAACTCCTTGGCGACGGCGGCTTGTTGCTGGCGAGTAAGGGACGCGAAGACGTTGGTGAGGTTGTCTCCGGTTCGCGTGAGTCTCTGCTCGAGGGCCAAGATGTTTTCCTGGCGGAGCGCTCTCAGGTCGAAGGCAAGTGATTGATAAGGGTGAGTGCGTGCCATGCCTGGATGGCCGAAAAGGAAAGGCCTCTCATGAGGTCCTCTGATGGCGCCGGCTCCCTGTCCGGAGCGGAGGTTCGTGGCGGCCCCCTTTTCGTAAGTCCAGTCAATGGCGACCTTGAGAGAGGTGTTCTGCTGCCAGAAGTCGGAGGGCGAGAGTTGCACGCAATCATAGGATTGCAGCCCCTCCAGCACCGTGGTCTTCCCGGACGAGTTGGGGCCCACGAGCACCGTCAGCGGCTCGAGCGTCAGCTCCACGTCCCGCAGGGAGCGGAAGTTCTTGAAGTGCACCTTGCGAATCACGGGCACACCTTAACAGCCCCGGAGCCTCCGGGCTCCAGGTCTCACCTGCTTGTGTGCCACCGGGCTCATACCGTGGGGATGCTCGGCAGCGGCGGCTCGGGGAGCTGGGCCTTCGGCTCCTCCACCGCGGCCTGGCCGAGCAGCGTGGAGCCGTAGGCGCGTGACTCCTCCTCCAGGCGCTCGAACTCCACCGCGTCGTGCGCGCAGAAGACACGCACGTCCTGCCTGTGCAGGCGCACCAGCTCGCGCAGCCGCTCCTGGTTGAGCTTTCGCAGCCGCCCGTCCTTCTGCATCAACTCCTGGTAGGCCAACAGGCCCGGCGTGCACCGCGGCTGGTGCGGGTCCATCTCCTCGTGGAAGAAGTACGCGTCGCCCGCGTGCAGCAGCCACCGGTCGGAGAGCTGCACCGCCACGCCCGTGTGCCCCAGCGTGTGCCCCACCAGCGGCACCAGCAGGATTTCCGGCGGCAGCCCCGCCAGCTCGCGCACGCACTCGAAGCCGTACCAACGCTCGCCCCCGCGCGGCGTGGGGTACGTCACCCAGTGCGGCTGCGTGCTCCACTGCCTCGGACGGAAGCGCCGCCGGTCCAGCCACGTCGCCTGTGCCACCGCCGCTTCCGCCTCGGCCGCCATCACGTGCACCCGCGCCGCCGGGAAGTCGTCCAGCCCTCCGGCATGATCGAAGTCCAGGTGCGTCAGCACGATGTGCCGCACGTCCCCGGCCTTGAAGCCCAGGCGCTCGATCTGCCGGATCGCCGTCATCTCCTCGTTGAAGACGGGGCGGTTCATCGTCAGGAAGAAGGGGCTCAGCCGCGGCCTCGGGTTGCGCACGTCCTCCAGCCCGAAGCCCGTGTCCACCAGCACCAGTCCCTGCTCCGTCTCCACCAGCAGGGTGTGGCACACCAGCGCCGCCGGTACGCCCTTGGGCCGCCGGCGCCCATCCATCAGCCGCCCGCCCGGTGGGCACATGGTGATGCAATTCAGATGATGGACGCGCATTCCCCGCTCCCCTTCGGCTTGGTTCGCCGCAAAGGTGGGGTGCGGCATGGGGACGGGCCAGGGGCCGGTAGGGCAAGGGTGCTCGGTCGGCGCCCTCTCCCAGAGGGAGAGGGAGTTGGCGCCCGGCTGGCTGCTCTCCGGATGGCCGTGTTCAGCCGGATGGCGGGCCGCTCGCCCGGGGCTTGGTGACAGACCCCCCTATGGACTCCCATCGCCTCATGGAACGCGCGTTGATGCTCCTCATCACCGGGTAGCGATGATCGGGGCGTAGCCTTCCCCGGCGCGTGCGGGGTAGCGTCCCTCGCCCATGCGCCCCTGGTTGCTCCTCGCCGCCGCGCTCCTCCCGGGTGCCGCGGCCGCCGGACAGGATGTGTCCCTCGGCGTCACCGCCGTCACCCTCACCAACGGTGGTGTCTACAACGTCACCGTGCCCCGGCTCGGGCTCGACGCCTCCTATGCGTACGAGCTTGGCTCCTGGCGGCTCGGCGGCGGTCTGCGCTGGGCTCCCGCTGGCCGCGGCAACCTCCCGGTGGAGCTCTACGCCCGCGCCCTGCTCTTCACGCGCCTGGGCCGGTGGCAGCCCGCGGTGGGTCCCGAGCTGGGCGTGAGCGGCCTGCTCATCATCCATCCGCCCGAGGGCGGCTTTCCCGA
>DASQMW010000056.1:0-22737 GCA_035645295.1 Archangium sp. | reverse complement strand
GCCCCACGCGCTCGGTGGCGGGGGACTGGTACACCTCCAGGGTCCGGCCCGTCTGCAGCAGGCGGCCCTCGTGGAGCACCGAGGTCCACCCGCCGAGCAGCAGCGCCTCGGTGGGCTCGGTGGTGGCGTACACCACGACGGCGGGGCGGTTGCGGAAGAGCTGGCGGATTTCGGTGCGCAGTTCCTCGCGCAGCTTGTAGTCGAGGTTGGCCAGGGGCTCGTCCAGCAGCAGCAGCGAGGCGTCCTTGGCCAGCGCACGCGCCATGGCCGTGCGCTGTTGCTGTCCGCCGCTCAGCTCCGCGGGGAGCCGCTCCAGGTAGGGCTCCAGGCGGAGCGCGGCGGCCGTCTCCCGCACGCGCCGGTCGAGCTCCTGCCCCCGCAGCTTCCCGGCCAGCCGCAGCGGCGAGGCGATGTTCTCGTAGACGGTGAGCGAGGGGTAGTTGACGAACTGCTGGTACACCATGGCCACGTTGCGGTGGCGCACGTCCACGCGGGTCACGTCGGCGCCGTCCGCCCGGAGCGTCCCCGTGGTGGGCTTGTCCAGCCCGGCCATGAGGCGCAGCAGCGACGTCTTTCCCGCGCGGGTGCGGCCCAGCAGGATGTGGAAGGAGCCGGGTTCGAGCTTCAGGTGGATGTCCGCGAGGTGCGTCTCCCCCTCCACCACCCGTGTGACGTTCTCCAGCTCGATGCCGTGCCTCACCCGGTGTTTCCCCTCGCTGTGCTACGCCGTGAGTGACTGCGGCGCGCATCGTAGGGAGAATTCACGCCGGGTCCAGCTTCGGATGGGCGCTCGGGCTCCATCCGTGCCGGAGACGGCGCGAAGGCGGGCCCGTGCGCTCCCCGTTAGGTGAAGCGTCCCCCGGGGGCTCCGCTTCCGTCCCGAGCCCCTCCCATCCATCCGCTGGTTGGACCAGCAAGCGGGCAAGGAGGCGTTTCTCTTGCTCCCCTGCACACAGGGCTGGCGGAAGTTTGACACTTGGACGCAAATCCACGTTCCCCCTCCCGGGGACGATGGCCATGCTCGGAGAAGCCTTGTTCCCCCCCCCAGAGCCCCGTACTTTGTTGCAGACCTTGAAGGCGGAGACCCGGCCCCACCATGAGCGCGCCGAGCGCGTGGTGCGCCTGCTGTCCCCGGACCTGACCCTGTTGGGCTACCAGCGTCACCTGGAAGCCCTCTACGGCCTCTACGCTCCGCTGGAAGGCGCCCTCGCGGCCTGCCTGGAGGGCCGCGTCCCCGAGCTGCGTCTCGCCGAGCGATGGAAGGTGCCCCTGCTGGAGAAGGACCTCCAGGCACTCGGCCATGACGGCGCCTCGCTGGCCCGCCTGCCGAGGCACCCGGGCCTGCCCTCGCTGTCCGACGTGCCCGAGGCGCTCGGAGCCCTGTACGTCCTCGAGGGCGCGACGCTCGGTGGGCAGCTCATCTTGCGTCACCTCACGCGCCACTTCGAGGGCACCTCCGCGGGGGGCTTCGCCTTCTTCCGGGCCTATGGCGACTCCGTGGGGCCCATGTGGAAGGCCTTTGGCGAGGCCCTGCTGCGCGCCTGTCCGGAGCCGGCAGCCGTTCCCCGGGTGGTACGGGGGGCCCAGGACACTTTCGAGGCCTTCGAGGCCTGGCTCCGCGAGGCCCATGCCGATGCGCCCCCCTGTCTCTGACGCGGACCTTTCGCAGTGCGAGCGCGAGCCCATCCACCTGTTGGGGGGCATCCAGCCGCACGGCGTGCTGCTGGCCTTCTCGGAGCCGGACCTCACCCTGCGGGTGGTGAGCGCCAACACCGAGGCCCTGCTGGGGCGCCCGCCGGAGGCGCTCCTGGACCGGCCGTTGGGGGAAATCCTCCACTCCTCCTCGCTCGTCCTGCTCACCCAGGCCCTGTCCCAGCCTGCCACCGGCACCTTGCGCCTGGAGGCCGCAGGCCGCTTCTTCACGGGGGTCCTGCACCGGAGCGACGGGCTGGTGGTGCTGGAGCTGGAGCCCACCGGGGAGGGCACCCGCGAGGAGGAAGTACTGGGCATGGTGGACCTGCTCCTCTCGCAGCTGGCCCGCGCCCACGGTCCGCTGGGGCTGCTCCAGGCGGCGGCGGAGGCGGTGCGGGCGCTCACCCGCTTCGACCGGGTAATGGTGTACCGCTTCGACGCGGACTGGCACGGCGAGGTGGTGGCGGAGAGCCGCGACGAGGCCATGGACAGCTTCCAGGCCATGCACTTCCCCGCGAGCGACATCCCCGCCCAGGCCCGCGCCCTCTACACGCGCCACACGCTGCGGCTCATCGCCGACGCGCGCGCCGCGCCCGTGCCGCTGCGGCCCGCCGTCCTGCCCTCGCTGGGGCGCCCGGTGGACCTGTCCGGCGCGGCCCTGCGCAGCGTGTCCCCGGTGCACCTGGAGTACCTCGCCAACATGGGGGTGGGGGCCTCCATGTCCATCTCGCTGCTGCGCGAGGGGCGCCTGTGGGGCCTCATCGCGTGCCACCACCGCACGCCCCTCGTCGTCCCGGCCGCCACGCGCCGCGCCTGTGACGTGCTGGCCCGGCTGGTGTCGCTGCAGCTCGCCTCCGAGGAGCGCGCCAGGGGGTCCGCCGAGCTCGCCCGCCGCGCCCACCTCCAGACCCAACTGTTGGAGCGGCTCTCCGAGCAGGCCGGGACGCTGCCCGTGGCCCTCGCCGCCCAGGCGGAGCTCCTCCTCGGACTCACCGGCGCGGGCGGGGTGGCCCTGTTGCTCGGCCAGGCTCCCGTGCTCGTGGGCCACACGCCCTCCTCCGAGGACGTGGACGAGCTGGTCACCTGGCTCGCCGGGCAGCACTTCGAGGGCACCTTCCAGACGGAGCGGCTCGGCCAGCTCTACCCGCCGGCGGCCGAGTACACGGACGTGGCCAGCGGACTGCTCGCGGTGCGCCTGGACGAGGCCGCCCCCCGCTTCCTCCTCTGGTTCCGCCCGGAGGTGGCGCGCACCGTCACCTGGGCCGGCAATCCCCAGAAGCCGGTGGTGCCCGGGCCCGGTGCCAGCCGCCTCCACCCGCGGGCCTCCTTCGACGCCTGGAAGGAGACGGTGCGCGGGGCGGGGACTCCCTGGACGCAGGTGGATGTGGCCGCCGCCGTGGGCTTCCGCTCGGCCCTGGTGGGCGTGTTGCTGCGCCATGCCGCCGCCCTCGCCCGCTCCAACGCGGAGCTGGATGCCTTCAGCGGCACCGTGGCGCATGACCTCAAGGAGCCGCTGCGCGGCATCCAGCAGTATGTGAGCTTCCTCCTCGAGGACCACGGCGAGCAGCTCGGCGAGGACGGGCGCAAGCAGCTCGAGGAGGTGCGCTGGCTGGCCGGACGCACCCAGGGGCAGATGGACGCCCTCTTCGAATTCAGCCGCGTGGGGCGGGTGGCGCTGGCCTGGGGCAGCGTGGACATGCAGGAGCTGGTGGACGAGGTGCTGCTCACCGTGTCCGCCCGGCTCCAGGAGAACCAGCTGGAGGTGCGCATCCCCCGGCGTCTGCCCCGGGTGGAGTGCGACGGGGTCCGCCTCCAGCAGGTCTGGGCCAACCTCCTCACCAATGCCGCCAAGTACCACCCGCCGAGCGGGCCGCGCTGGGTGGAGCTGGGCTTCCACGGCCCGGGCGAGCCCCTGTCCCACCCGGCACGGCGGCGGCCGGATGAGTACGTCTTCTATGTGCGGGACAACGGCATCGGCATCGCCGGGCGTTTCCACGAGGACATCTTCGAGATGTTCCGTCGGCTGCACCCCGCCCATGCGTATGGGGGCGGCAGCGGAGCCGGGCTGGCCATCGCACGCAGGCTCGTCCGGCTGCACGGGGGCGAGCTGTGGGTGGAGTCCGAGCCCGGCCAGGGCTCCACCTTCTTCTTCACGCTGGGAGAGAGGCCCCGTTGATGGAACGGCCCCTGCTGCGGGTGGAGGACAGGCTCTTCTCCAACGGGCTCCAGGAGGCCGCGCGCGCGCTGGAGTGCTTCGGGTTCAACGCCGCGCTGCTTCCCGGGCTGGAGGAGCCCTCGGGATGAGCCTGCGCGTGCTCCTCGTCGACGACAGCCTCGCGGATCAGCGTGCGCTGCGGCGGTCGCTCGAGAAGGACACGGAAACGCAGTGGGAGGTGGAGGTGGCCAGCTCCGCCGAGGAGGCCCTGGAGCGCCTGCGCACCCCCCCGGTGCCCGACGCGCTCGTGCTGGACTTCCACCTGCCGGGCATGGATGGGGTGACGCTGTTGCGCGAGGTGCGCGAGCGGTGCAAGGAGCGCACGCCGGCGGTGGTGGTGTACACCGGCAGCGGCAGCGAGGCCGTGGCGGTGGAGGCGATGAAGGCCGGGGCCCACGACTACCTCCTCAAGGAGAGCTTCTCGCCGGACCGGCTGCGCCACAGTCTGCGCAACGCGGTGGAGACGGTGCACATGACGTACGAGCTGGAGGATCGCCGCCGCCAGGCGGAGCGGGCCGAGCGGGCGGCGCGCGAGGCCCTCGCGGTGCGTGACGAGTTCTTCGCCATCGCCACGCATGACCTCAAAGGGCCCCTGCAGAGCATCCTCCTGAGTACGCAACTGCTGCGCCGCCAGTTGCCAGCGGAGGCGCAGACGGCTGGGGTGAAGACGCGGCTGGAGCAGATACTGCGGGGAGCCCAGCGCATGGGCGATCTCATCGACCACTTCCTGGAGGTGACGAGGGGAGGGGAGAAGCCGCTGAAGCGCGAGCCGATGGACCTGTTCGCGCTGGTGCGGGCGAAGGTGCGCGAGCTGGGGCCGTTGATGGCCACGCACCCGGTGTACCTGCACGTGGAGGGCACGGACTTCCTGGGCAAGTGGGACGAGGCGAGCCTGGAGCGGGTGTTGGACAACCTGCTGGGCAACGCGGTGAAGTACAGCCCGAGGGGCGGCTCCATCGACGTGTGGCTGAGCGAGGAGTCACCGGGGCCCGAGGGCTGGGTGCGGCTGCGGGTGCAGGACCAGGGGATGGGGATTCCGGCGGAAGACCTGCCGCACATCTTCGAGCGCTTCCGCCGGGGCCGGAACGTGGCCCCGGTGATTTCCGGCAGCGGAGTGGGACTGGCGAGCGCGCACCGGCTGGTGGAACTGCACGGCGGAACGCTCACGGTGGAGAGCGAGGAGGGCAGGGGCTCCACCTTCACCGTGCGCCTGCCGCGAGGGCTGGGCGTGCGCGAGTCCCAGGTGGAGCAGTCGGCCTGACGCTTCAATCCCGTTCAGGAAAGTCCGCGAAGGCCTGCCCCTGTGAACATGCGCTGACAAGCGCGGCCATTTCCCCTCGCCCTCCGGGAGAGGGACGGGGTGAGGGTGTCGGGTGAACCCGGATTGAACCCGTTGCCCCCACTGCGGACCACGGATTGAAGAACGGGCTCGGGCACCCTCACCCTGAGCCTCTCCCGAGGGATGAGGGAACATCAGGGGCGAATGGACGTGGGGGCTCTGGGCACGGCGCCCACGCCGATGTAGCACTTACCCTGGTACTCGGCGATGCCTTTAGGACACGGCGGGTGCTTGGCCAGCTCGATCCAGCACGCCCCGCGGAGTTCTACTTCGCCACGCATTGCATCGCACGGAGGCCTCTTCTGGCCCTCCGTGGGCTTGTCGGGCATGGGGATGCCCTGAATGCCTGTCAGCGTCTCATCAATTGACTGAATGAGCTCCAGGCTCTCCTTCTTGGCATGCACCTCCTGAGAGGGGGGCACGGTGGCCGCCCGTGGCCAGAGGACCACCACGAGCGCGAGCAGCGCGGCCAGTCCCAGGGCACCACCGGGCGAACCGAGCCGGCCCGCCGGACGCGGACGAGACTCCTTCGCGCCTCCAGTCAGGTGGGCTCGCGCCTCCGGCCGGGTGTCGATGCGCACGAGGGCCGCGGCCCACCGCTCGAGCATCCACGTGAGCTGCCGGGGTTGTCCGTTCGCGGGCGCGTGCTCCACCTCCAGCGCGAGGTAGGGCGGTGAGACGTTGGCGGTGGCGCGCACCTGCCAGTCCTCTTCCGCGCGCAGATCTCCTTTTGGGCCGGGCATGAGCACCAGGGCGGGGTTGCCCGTCTCGTTGTTGCGCGCCTCGTACAGGCGCCCCAGTCCTCCGCCGATGGAGCGATAGCGCAGGGTGACGTGATACGGCCCCACCGAACTTCCGTTCCAGGAACTGTCTTCCTTTTTCATGGAATCCTCCCGAGGCCGGGTTCCTAGCACGGCGGCGCGGGGATGACCAGACAGGTCTTCATGGCCCACCCCGGCCATACCACGTCCGCAGTAGGGTGGCGGGGTTCACATACGTCGTCCTCGCGACGATTCGGTGAACGTACGGCAACAGATGCCCGCCCTTGCCGCGCCCCTCTGGGGAGAACGGTCTGGGCAGGCGAGTGCCTCCCGGGGCTGTACGGGGCCGCTACACCGGCCCGGCGCACAGCCCGGGTAGCACCCGTCAGCGGCCTTCCCTCCTCTCTGCACCCGCACGCCACTCTCAACGACGCCCCCATCCGTCCTATGCTCAACCGGAACTTGCCAAGTTCACTCCGCCAAGGCCTGATGGCCAGGACAGGAGCAAATCAGAGGATCCGATGCTGACCCGGTTGAAGGTCGAGGGTTTCAAGAGCCTGCTGGACGTGGACATCCGCTTCGGCCCCTTCACCTGCATCGCGGGGATGAACGCGGTGGGCAAGTCGAATCTCTTCGATGCCATTCGCTTCCTGCACCTGCTCACGCGGCACCCCATCATGGAAGCTGTGAAGCAGTTGAGGGAGACCAAGGGACGCTCTCCAGATCCACGCTCGCTCTTCACCGCATTCGAGGACTACCGTGCCCCGGAGATGCGCTTTACCGCGGAGATGATCGTCTCCCGTAGCGTTGAGGATGAACTCGGCGTCTCGACCACGGCGGCCATCTCGACCTTGGAATACTCCCTGGCGTTCAAGCTAGCGGATGACGATGAGGGACGGCTTGAATTGCTGGACGAGTCGCTCAAGCCCCTCAAAGTCTCGGAAGCCAGCAAGTCGCTCGGATTTCCTTCCACCAAGGAGTTCCGTCATTCAGCGCTTCAAGGTGTCCGGCGGGGCGGGCCCTTTATCGACACGGACTCCGGAACGAAGCAGATCACGGTTCACCAGGAGAAACATGGGGGGCGGAAGATCCCAGCCCCGAAATCCTCGAGAACTGTCGTGGGTGGTAGCGCTTCCAGCGACTTCCCCACCGTCCTGGCGGCTCACCGGGAGATGGAATCTTGGAAGACACTGCTGCTGGAGCCTTCCGCCATGCGGGTTCCCTCCGTTTATGGGGACCCCCGGTTCATCGACCAGCGGGGCGCCAACCTGCCAGCGACCCTTCAGCGCCTCTCTCGTGCCGAACCCCATCCAGGGCAGGTGCATGCCCAGCTCGCCAACAGGCTGGCCGCACTGCTAGAGGACGTCCGGGAACTTCGGGTTCGAGACGACCCAAAGACGGAGACCGTCACCGTCGAGCTGCGAGGTCGCGACAATGTCTTCCATCCAGCGCGCTCGCTGTCAGATGGAACGCTCCGCTTTCTCGTCCTGGCGACTTTGTCACTGGATCCGGAGGCGCGGGGGGTGATCTGCCTTGAGGAGCCGGAGAACGGCATTCACCCGGAGCGGATCAGAGCCATGGTTCAGTTGCTCAAGGACATTGCCGTAGACCCAGCTGGAGCCGTTGGACCAGACAATCCCTTGCGCCAAGTGATTGTCAATACACACTCCCCCGTCGTCTTCGAGAGCATCAAGGCTAACGATCTGGTCTTCCTGGAGTCTGTTGAGGCCATCCGTGGTAACGCTCGAGGAAAGGTGACCGTCGCGCGGATACCTGACCACTCCTGGCGTCTGCTCCTCATGGAACCTGAACGCAAGCTTCCTGCCGGCAAGCTTCGTGCTTACTTGAAAGACAAACAGGCTCAGGAATCTTTCTTTTTCATTGGTGAGCAGCAAGAGCCATGAAGGAGCTGACCTATACGTTGGTCGCGGATGGGCCAAGTGACAAATGCCTGGAGCGCATCATCAACTGGGTCCTGGGCAACGCGTCCTCTCATCAAGGAACCTTGCTCATCAACCCGCAGTTTGCGGACTATCGGAACGATCCCGATCCACCCAGGGGGTTGGTCGACAAGTTGCACCGGGCCTCGGAGGACTTCCCCTGCGATATCCTCTTCGCCCACCGGGACGCGGAGCGTGAGGATCCCGAGCATCGGCGCATCGAGATCCGCAACGCCGCGAAGCAAGTGGGTATCGAGTCCATTGTCTGCATTATTCCGATCCGGATGACGGAGGCATGGCTGCTCTTCGATGAACTCGCTATCCGCCAAGCTGCGGGCAACCCCAACGGCAAGACCCGGTTGAAGCTTCCATCTATCACGCGAATGGAGGCGATCCCGGATCCGAAAGCCGTCCTTTACTCCGCATTGGAGACCGCTTCGGAAGCCACTGGTCGCAGACTCAAGCAGTTCCAGCGTGATCTCCCCATGCTCAAGTTGCGCATCGTGGAGCACATCGAGGACTTCTCTCAACTGCGGGCCCTATCCGCTTTCAATGATTTCGAGGATGAGGCTCGTGCAGCCCTGGTCCACCTGGGTCTTTCACGGCTTTGAGTCGTGGTTGAGGTTCTTATGAAGCCCCGGACGGAGTGTCCGGACGCGGGAGAAGGTGTCCGGGAGAAGGTGTCAAAGGACTTGTTCCGACACCTCGTCTCCTATGAATCGTCTGCCCCCCTTCCTGGCGAGCAGTACGTGCGTGAACTCTACCCCAAGGAGGTCGAGACGCACCGGCGACGAGCCAACGCCCAGGGTTGTCAGCAGTTGAAGCGCACCTTCTGAAACGAGCCCCCAGGGTCTCCCGGCACTCTGGTGCGGGTCTGATTGCCAGGTCCTGTTGGCGAGCGAGCAGGCGCCTTCCCGGACGGAAAACACTGTACCCCGGTCTCTGGTCGCCTCCTCCGCCGCGGCCCACCTTTCCCGGCATGGAATGATGCGCGCTGCCTTGCGTCGAAAGCCCTTCTTGAAGATCGCCACCTTCAACGTCAATGGAGTCAAGGGTCGCCTGCCACGCCTGCTGGAGTGGCTGGCGGAGACGCAGCCCGACGTCGCCTGCCTGCAGGAGATCAAGACGGGGGATGCGACCTTCCCTGCCAAGGCGATCGAGGATGCAGGCTACCGCGCCATCTGGCACGGGCAGCGTTCGCACCATGGCGTGGCGATCCTCGCGCGCAACGAAACGCCCGTCGAAGTACGGCGCGGCTTGCCCGGTGACCCCGAAGACGTGGCAGCGCGCTACCTCGAGGCCAACCTCCACGGTCTGCGCATTGCGTCGGTGTACCTGCCGAATGGCAACCCGGTGCCGAGCCCCAACTTCGATTACAAGCAGCGCTGGATGGAGCGCCTGATCGCACACGTGCAGACGCTGATGGACTCGGGCATCCCGGTGATCCTCGCGGGCGACTTCAACGTGGTGCCGACCAACAACGACATCTACAACGCGGGGACGTGGCGCTTCGACGCGGTGCTGCAGCCCGGCACGCGCGAAAAGTACGCGCGCCTGCTTTCGCAGGGTTGGATCGATGCCACGCGGCAGCTGCACCCGAAGAAGCGCGTGTACACCTTCTGGGTGAACGAAGCAGCGTTCCGCCGCAATGCAGGCTTCCGCATGGACTTCCTGTTGCTCACGCCCTCCCTGGTGCCGCGCCTGGCTGCGGCCGAAGTGGATGCCGAGCACCGCGGCCGCGAGAAGCCCAGCGACCACGCGCCAGTCTGGATCCGGTTGAAGGACTGATTCGGGCAAGGTGTCAAAGGACTCGTGTGCGCCAGGCAAAGCCTGGGTGAGGAGGAAGCGATGTAGAGAGCGGAAACCTCACGAGGGGACCCTGCGGGTTCAAACCCCGCCCGGCAAAGGAGGCCACCAGCCGGAAGCGAGTCTTGCGTGGTGCCGGGGCAACCCGGGCTGCGAAGCGTAGACAGCGAGTGGGTGGGCCGTGTGATTGAGCCCCGAAAGAATTGAATCGTCGCGAGAGCCGACGCCGTACGAGTAGCGGAAGGCAGCAGCCCAGGGCCGCAACAGGCCAGGTTCTTGGGGTCTCGCCGGGGTCAGAGAGCAGGGCACGTCCACAGGAGGGTCCTCCAGGAACCTGGGAGGCTCTGACGACTCCACGACAAGTGGCCGGTCGGGGAAGCCGGTGAACAACCCTGGTCCGAGGAGGATGGGCGCCCGACCTCCTCGGGAGCGAAAGACGGGTGGCGGTGGTACTGCGCTGGCGAAGGCAACGAAGCCAGGCGGGAAGGTCGTCAGGGAGTCGGAGTGCCTCGTAGTACCGAGGAAGCGGGGGAACGCAGCGAGCGGACCCCGTGGAGGGAAGGGGGCACCGGAACATGGAACCGGGGGAGGGAAAGATGGCGGGGACATCGAGCCCACAACCGTCTCAACGCAACGTCCTCGGATAGCGCTCGTGGCGAAACCATGCGCCGAGGAGCCGGATGCGGGAATTCTGCATGTCCGGATCTGTGGGGGGCCGGGGTGGGCAACTACCCCGGTCTACCCGACTCCGACACCTCGTCTCCTACGAATCGTCTGACACCCTTCCTGAGACACCCTTCCTGGCCTCGTCTCCTACGAGTCGTCAGACACCCTTCCTGGACACCCTTCCTGGCATCCAACGATGGAACTGTCCTCGGTGCGGTCAGGGCCCGTCGCACCCGGGCGACCAGCGTCCGTCGATGTGGGGGCCATGCCAGCGGAAGGTGTAGCGGCCCGGCAGCGAGGGGACGAAGACGAGGGTGGCCTCCGCTCCGTCCTTCCGCTCGGACGAGAGGGCGATGGCGCTCTGCAGGGACGCCTGTGACGGGCACTGCAGTGGGCCCTGGCGGGGCAGGGACTCCGTCTCGCAGGACCAGCGGGCATCAGTCCCTTCCAGCGCGACGCAGCGCTCTCCCTGGGGCGCGGACTCCTGGCGAGGGCCCTGGTCCGTCCGCAGATGGAGGCGGACGCCCGGGCCCAGCGCGGCCCAGAAGTCCTGGGCCTCCCCATGGGGCCACTCCGCCCGCACGAGGAGGAACCCGTGCAGCGCGGTGCCGGCCTCGAAACCCTTCGCTCGCGGCGCCCAGCCGGACACCTCCTGCCCATCCACCCAGAGGCGTGGAGGCGCGTCACCTTCCACCGTGAAGAGGGCGGGGGCCTCGTTTCCCTCCGAGGGAGCCCGGGCCACCAGGTCCAGCGCCGCGGCCTCCTTGGGAGCGAGACGCCTCGTGAGCAGCAGGGCGCGCAGGGCGCTCTGGACGCTCCTATCGAAGTGCTGCCCCACGGTGGCGAGGAGTTTCACGGCGGCCTGGCGCTGGCGCGGAGGCGCGTCACCCCGAGACAACAGCGCGAGGAGGATCTCCTGCCAGCCGGAAGAGGAGGGCGGCGGCGCGAGATAGCGCCCCTCCGAGCCGGACCACGAGAGCTGCTCCCAATCGAGCGTGCCGACGAGGCGGGCGGCCTCCGGGCCGAGATGACTCCGGGCCCAGCGGACGAGCGCGGGCTGGGAGGGAACGCGGTCGTCGCCGGGCGCACCCTCCACGGGCTCGCAGGGCGTGCCAGTCGCCTCGACAGGGGCGGCGGTGAGCAGGGTCAGGAGGAGGAACAGGTTCACCGAAGAGGCTCCTCGCAGGGAGAGAGGAACTGCCCGCAGGGTACCGTGTCGCGCATGAGGAGAGGCCCCTCTCCGCGGCAAGCACGAACCTACCGCGCGTCATCCTTCATCTGGTTACGTCGAACCAGGCCTCATGAGGACTTCGGCAACTCCACCCGGGTGAGGCGCCAGCTCCTGCGATCATCAGCGAGCGCGGAATTCTGGACCGGCCTCGCGTGGGGCGCGACGAGGCCGATCCGAGACTACCGGAAGGGAGGACCTGCCCCGAACTTCCGTGAGCCCTGCTCGTCACGGCGCGGCGTCGACGAACTGGTATAGAGTGTGGCTCCCCTCTCACCAGGAGCCCCCGCGCATGGACGTCCATTACACCTGGATCGGCGCACCTCCGGCTGATCGCAACAGGGACATCGCCGACCCCAAGCGCACGAGCACCCGGGTGCAAGGGAAGTCCGTCAACCTCTACTTCTGGTGCCTCGACGAGCACGTCGCGGCGTACCAGCGGGACTTCTCCGGGTGCAAGAACGTCACCGTCCGGGGAATGCAGTCGTTCCTGACGGGCGCGGCCAGCACCGCGTACCGGTGGTACTACTGGTACAAGAAGTCGGACGACTGGGCCGTCCAGGCCATGACAGACATCCTCGCGTGGGGACTCGGGCGGGGGACGCCCACGTCGTACCGGGCCTTCGTCAAGGATGCCTGGTCCCTCTTCCTCATGTACACGTGGGGTGGCTACGTGCTGGACGCGGGCGTGGGGCCGCTCGACGTGGGCAGCCTCTCCCTCCCCGAGCCCAAGGCCTTCATGGCGCCAACGCTCACCAAGGACGACGCCCTGCAGATGCGGCGCTTCCGCCCGTCCTCACTGCCAGGGCCCTTCGGACAGTTCGACATGACGTTGAACGAGTCGTGGGCGGACGCGGTCTGCGCCGCGATGAATTACAAGTGCGGCGAGGAGATGGACTCCGAGACGTGTCCCCAGATCGAGGTCTGGATGCTGGCCAGTCCCCGGTATGGCAACGGCGCCTGGGCGGCCCTGCGGCAGTACTGCCTGGTCTGGGGCCGCATGCAGCAGCACGGAACGCTGACCTCCGAGAACGCCCCCCAGGTCTTCCGGTATCTGATCGCCGGCTCCGTCTTCAACGGGCTGACGGATGGCCACGGCGGCGAGGCATGGAGGAACTCGCTCTGGGCCACCGGAAAAGACGAGAGTGGCAGGGTCGAGGTGCCCGCCCTGAAGCTGCGCAAGACGTACCACGGCTCCAGCGCGAAGTAGCTCACGCGGGCCAGGTTGCTCGAAGGTGGCCACGGGAAAGCACCATGAAAAACAGACAGAGCGAGCAACAGGACTCCGGCCTCCCCACGGGATTGGGGAAGCCGGCGGAGCCAGGAAGGTGTCAGACGACTTGTAGGAGGCGAGGTCTCAGAGGGGCTTGAGGGAGCCGAAGCTCGTCGTCAGGGAGACCACGAGCCGGGTACCCGGGGACGTCTTGCCCCAGGTGTAGTAGTCGTACAGCCCTTGCATGTTCTTCTTCGTCACGGGAGTCCCATCTGACAGAGAGAAGTGCGGGAACCCCGGGCTGCCCAGCAACAACATGGGGGCGCACCACAGCGGCTTCTTGAAGATCAGCTTCAGGCCATGCTTCTGGAGGAAGGGGTGCTCCACGGGGCCGCGTGCGAGTGGCAGAGGCAGCTCCACGTGCTCGACGGTGCTGGTGTAGAGGATATCGAAATCCGTCACGAGCTCCACGAGCTGGCCGCCGGCATCGAACCCCCAATAGGAACTGTAGAGCCCATCGCCCCCACCCGAGGAGAACATGACGACGTTGGCCGCGCCCACCTCGGCGACGTGCCAGGTCCAGGTGCTCACGTAGTTGCTGTTCGTGGCCGCGAGCCAGGCGTCGGTGGTGGCCTCGTCGATGGTGGCGCACGCGGCCTCGTCGAAGAAGCACCCCGTGCCCGAGTCCACGCCGTAGGCGGGCAGGTCGTCGTCTTTCGGGGGCGCCTGTCCCTCGAAGAGCGCGGGTTCCCATCGCACCCCGCGCACGCCCGGGGGCCCGAACCGCACCCGCGCGCAAGCCACGCGCTGGTCGCCATGGGCGAAGCGGGCCACGGCGACCTCGACCGGGAACACTCCCGTGGGGGTCTGGCGCGCGAAGCCCTCGTGCTTCTCGTCAAAGAACGTCGTGAAGGGATCCGACGCACACAGGCGGCCCGTGGGCACCTTCAACTCGCCCACGAGATGAACACTCATCTCGGCCTCGACGGGTGCGCCCTGCTCCCGCGCGAACCGGGCTCCGGAGGTGAAGACCTCGCTAAAGGGACTGTGTGCCATGCGGAAGAGTATAATCGAGGCGGCCCGCGTTCGAGCATCGTGCGCGCCGAGCAGGAGGCTTGCTCAGAGGGTCCTGTTCGAGGACTGGCTCGCGGTACAGAATAGAAGCCGTTGCCCCTTCTGGACCTGCCCATGAGCCTGCCCTTGAGGTTCCACCTCGACGACCTCTCCGGTGAACCGACCCGCGCCCTGATCGCGAGGCACCTCGCCGGCATGCACGCGAACTCTCCCGCGGAAAGCGTGCATGCCTTCGACATCGACAAGCTGCGGCAACCCCACGTGACGTTCTGGTCCGTCTGGCTCGGGGAGGAGATCGCCGGCTGCGGAGCACTCAAGCGCCTCGACGCCCAGCGCGGCGAGCTCAAGTCGATGCGCGTGGCTGACGCCTTCCTCGGCCGTGGGGTTGGGAAGGCCATGCTCGAACACCTCATCGCGGAGGCCAGGAAGAGGGACCTACGAAGCCTGTGGTTGGAGACGGGCTCGTCCGCGGCCTTCCTCCCCGCGCTCCGGCTCTACGAGAGCGCGGGCTTCGTCCGCTGCGGCCCGTTCGACGGTTACACCGACGACCCCTTCAGCGTCTTCATGACGCGGGAGCTCTGACGGGACCGATTGAACTCGAATTTCACTTCGCGAGGGCTCGGGGCGTCCCATCGAGCAGACCCTGCGTTGCTCCGAGGATGAAGAGGACATCCTGGGGCTTGCCACGCAGTCGGGTGGAGACCCCTCGAGGAGTTCCCATGTTCCGGGGGTGGAGCATTCATCGTCGGAGATGGTCCAGCTCGATCGGGAGGAGGTGGACTTCTCGGAGGTGGTCCGCGACGTGGTGGAGCAGTTCGGGGGCGCTCTGGCGCGCACGCACACGCCCCTCACTCTGCGAGCCGGGACTTCCGTGGTCGGCCGTTGGGATCGCCTCCGGCTCGAGCAGGTGGTGACGAACCTGCTCGACAACGCCATCAAGTACGGTGCGTCGGCGCCCATCGCGGTGAGCGTGGCCCTCGAGAATGGCTGGGCCGTGCTCACCCTGAGCGATCGGGGGATCGGCATCTCCTCCGAGCGTCTGCCTTTCATCTTCGGAAGGTTCGAGCGGGCGGTGTCGTCACGGCATTACGGTGGACTCGGCCTGGGGCTCACATCGTGCGGCAGCTCGTTGAGCTACATGGGGGATCCATCCAGGTGGAGAGCAGCCCCGGGCAGGGCTCGACCTTCACCATCCGCCTGCCTCCGCATCCGTGAGGGAGAGGGGCCGCCCATGGGTGGGCATGGCACCCAAAGAAAACCCCGGCTCGCTTGATCAGCTCGGCTGCTGCGCGTCGCAGCTGGCAGGCGACCAGGCGACCGAGGTTGGCCGTCCTCTTTTCCAATGCCCAAGTTTGGAACGGAAGAATCGTTTGGAACGACACCCGCGGCGGCGAGCGAGTGGCCTGCTGCGATTGATGCTCGTGCACCACGGATCCCTCACTCGCCAAGGATCCGACCTTGCAGGACGTTCGTTGATGGCGCGGATCCCCGATGACGGACGCTCCGAGGCCAGCGCTGCCGTGCGGATCCATCGCCACAAGGCCCGGATCGTCGCCGAGTGGGAGCGCCGTGTCCGAGCCGAGCTGCCCGCGGCCCAGGGCACGAGCCACTACGTCCTGCTCGATTCGCTGCTGCCGTTCCTCGACGAGCTGATCGCCTCGCTCGGCCGCGACGCTCCCAGCCGCTCGGAGGTCAGGGAGGTGGCCGAGGGCCACGCGCTCCAGCGCTCGGCCATCGCCGGCTACGACCTCGACCAGCTCCTCGCCGAATACAGGATTTTGGGCCAGGTGCTCTTCGAGGCGCTCGACGAAGGAGGAGCCCTGGCGCCGCGCGAGCGCGACGTCGTCCTCGAGCTGCTCCAGAGCAGCAAGGCGGCGGCCGCGCGCCGGTACACGGAGCTGGCGCACCAGCGGGAGGACCGCGTCTCGCTCGCTCTCCGGCAGAGCGAGGAGCGGCTCTCGCTCGCGCTCCGGTCGGCCAGTCTCGGTGCCTGGGACTGGGATGTGCGCGGCGGAGCGCTGGACTGGTCGGACCGGCTCGAAGAGCTCTGGGGATACGAACCGGGCACGTTTCCTGGGACGATCGAGGGGTTCTGGGAGCGCATCCATCCGGAAGATCGGCAGCGTGTGGAGCAGTGGCTCCAGGCCGCGCTCGACAGGCGCGAGCTGTCTTGGGAGGCGTTTCGTGTCCTGCGGCCCGACGGCTCCGTCGTCTGGGTCGAGTCCCAAGGCCAGGCGAGCTACGACCCGGCGGGCACGCCGCAGCGGATGGCCGGGGTGACGAAGGACGTCACCGAGCGCGTCCGGATGTCCAGCGCGCTGAAGGAGACCCAGGAACGGCTCGAGATGGCGCTCCATGCGGCTCGCGTCGGGATCTTCGACCACGACCTCGGGTCCGCGCGGGTTCATTGGACGCGTGAGGCCGCCGAGATCTTCGGGGTTCCGTCCAGCCGTCTCCAGCTCGACTTCGCGGAGCTCCTGGAGCGGGTTCATGCGGACGATCGCGCCGGGCTCGAGGCGTTCTTGACGGAGACGATCGCCGCCAGGAAGCAGGGCTATCGCACCGAGTTCCGCGTGCGCTGGTGCGACGGCTCCGTGCACTGGGTCGCGATCACCGGCCGCGTGGTGACCGGCGACCGGGGCGAGGTGGCGCGGACGCTCGGCACGTGCATGGACGTCACCGACCAACGGGAGACCGAAAGGGCGCTGCGGACCTCCCGGCGGGAGCTCGAGGGGATCATCCAGCTCTCGCCCTTCTCGATGGCGCTCTTTCGCGGCGAGGAGCACCTGTACGCGCTCGTGAACCCGGCCCACGATCGGATGCTCGGCAGGCGCGTTCAGGGCAAGCGGATCCGCGAGGCGCACACTCCCGAGGAGGCGGGCAACTCGCCAGCGCTCCTCGACCGCGTCTATCGCACGGGCGTGCCCTACATCGGTGACCCGACGAGCTATACGGTGCGCGGCGAGGACGGCCAGGCTCGCACGTTCTGGCTACAGGAGTGGTTCTATCCCTTCCACGACGCGGAAGGAAAGGTCACGGGGAGCCTCGCCGTCGCGCAGGACATCACGGAGCTCGTCCACGCGAGGCATGCGGTCGAGAGGGAGCGCGAGCGGCTCTATTCGACGCTGATGAACGCGCCGGTCGCGCTCGCCGTGCTGCGCGGGCCGGAGCTGATCTTCGAGTTCGCGAACGACCTCTACCGGTCCATCCACGGCTCGGATCGCCCGCTGCACGGGCTGCGCTACGACGAGGCCATTCCGGGGCTCCCGCCCGAGCACCTGGCGCTCTTGAAGGCCACCTACGCCGACGGCCAGCCATTTCGAGCCGCGGAGTTTCCGGCGACGATCGACGACGGCCGCAACGGCACGCCCTCCACCCGCTACTGGAACGTCGTGATCCAGCCGATCCGGAGCGCCGCCGGATCCGTCGACTCGCTCATGATCTGCGCCTCGGAGGTCACCTCCCTGGTCGAGGCCCGCGCCCGGATCGCGGAGAGCGAGGCGCGCTACCGCGAGGCCAAGGCGCAGCTCGAGCTCGCCCTGGAGAGCGCCCGGATGGCGACCTGGTACGTCGATCTCCGGACGGGCCGCGCGGCGGCGTCGCGGACGCTCGCCACGATCCTCGGGCTGCCGGAGACCAACGGGGAGGTGCTCGAGACGGCCGGCCGGTTCGTGCACCCCGAGGACCGGGAGCGGGTCGCACGGGTCCGCCAGGAGGCCCTCGCCTCGGGCTCACCCTACTTCGACGAGTACCGGATCGTCCGGCCCGGCGGAGAGCTGCGCTGGGTCTTCTCCGAGGGCGTGGTCAAGCGCGGCGCGGACGGAGCGCCAGCGAGCTTCTCGGGCGTCATCGGCGACATCACGGAGCGCGCGTTCGCCGAGGCCAGGCTCGAGGCCGAACGCGCGAACTTCAGCCGCCTCTTCGAGCAGTCCTCCGGGTTCGTCGCGATCTTCAAGGGCCGCGAGCTCGTCTATGAGTACAGCAACCCCACCAACGACCGCATCATCGGCGCGACGGTCGTCGGCAAGGCCCTGCGCGAAGTCATCCCGGACGCCGAGCCCTCCGGCCTCCTGGCGATCTTCCTGCGGGTCTTCGAGACGGGCGAGCCGGAGACCATCCACGAACTGCCGCTCGAGATCGGCGAAGAGACGCGCTACTTCGACGCGACGTACGTCGCGCGGCGGGACGAACGGGGCGTGGTCGACGGAATCATGACCTGGGGCGTGGACGTCACGGCGCAGGTCCGCGCGCGGCACGAACTCGAATCGGCGCTCTCGAGGCTCGAGAGCGAGCGCGACCTGCGCGAGCGCTTCGTCGCCACCCTCACGCACGACCTGCGCACGCCGCTGACGGCCGCGAAGATGGGCGCGCAGCTTCTGGCGCGGAAGGCGAGCGACCCGGACGCCGTCCTGAAGTCCGCGGTCCGGATCGGCGAGAGCCTCGATCGCGCCGACCGGATGATTCGCGATCTGCTCGACGCCAACCGCATCCGGGCGGGCGAGACGCTGCCCATCGAGCGCGCGTCCTGCGATCTGGCCGAGACGGCCCGCGACACGCTCGAGGAACTGATGACCGTGCACGGAGAGCGCTTCGTGCTGAAGGGCGACCGGCACATCAAGGGCTCCTGGAGCTGTAACGCGGTCCGGCGCATCCTGGAGAATCTGTGCATCAACGCGGTCAAGTACGGCGCCGCCGGCAAGTGCGTCACCGTCACGTTGACCCGGGCCGGCCAGGGCGCCGAGCTCCAGGTCCACAACGAAGGACCCCCCATCCCGAGCGAGGAGCTGCGGGACCTGTTCGAGCCCTTCCGCCGGGCGCAGTCGGCGCAGGCCGGCGGGCAGAAGGGCTGGGGCCTGGGGCTCACGCTCGTCAAGGGCCTGGCCGAAGCCCACGGTGGGAGCGTCTCCGTGAGCAGCACGGCGGAGTCCGGCACGACCTTCACGGTGCGGCTGTCGGACAGCTGAGCAGGCCGGCACGCCGGTCGTTCAGGTTGCTTGACGTGGAGCGTTGGAGACCATTGCCCTGGCCGTTGACACCTGCTGTGCCTCACCCGGATGCGGTGAGCGAGAAATCGCCTGGCCCTTGGGCGCTGCTATCCTGTGCCCCTCATGCCCGCGTGCCCGTGCTGCCAGGAGGTCCTGACGCCTGCCCTCCTGGGCTTCGGTGGCCGCCGCCTCGCGGGGGACTGCGATGTGTGTGGTGAGGCCGTGTGCCAGGCTTGCCTGCACCCGGGCTCGCCCCCCAACGGCGGCCCCACCCCGCGTATGTCCCGGGGGAAGGCCTGCGCCAGTTGTCTGTGGGAGGCTTCCACGGCGCGCGGTGAGCAGCCGTCCTTCCCCGAGCCACCGGGGCGGCGCAGACGGGCGAAGCAGGCGGCCTGCGCGCATCCCCACGCGGTGCGGTGGATGCGGTGCTGCCCCACCTGCGGCGCCGAGCTGGTCTGGGAGGCCGAGCACGACAACCCCGCGTGCGACGCGTGCGGAGCGCCCTCCCATCTTGCCTTCAACTGCTGCTGGGCCTGCGGCGAATCCTTCGGTGAGGACAACGAACCGGGGGACACCGCCGAGGGCTACGCACTCGCCTTCGACTGCCGCTCCCGGAAGTGCCAGGGGCAGGTGGCCTGGCTCATGCCGTACTGCCCCTGGTGTGCGACGGCGCAGCGCTGGCAACCCTCTCAGGAGACGGACGCGCCCGCATGCGTGGAGTGCGAGGCGAAGCTCGAGCCCGCCTGGGCCTTCTGCGTGTCGTGTGGCGAAGAGGCACCGCTGCCCGCGGATTGCTTCGAGTGCGGCGCAC
This sequence comes from Archangium sp., assembly GCA_035645295.1. Taxonomy (GTDB): domain Bacteria; phylum Myxococcota; class Myxococcia; order Myxococcales; family Myxococcaceae; genus Archangium. The sequence goes on along the minus strand of DASQMW010000056.1, from coordinate 3,007 downwards.
CGCTCGAGGAGGCGGAGTGCGCCGCGCGCTGCGAGCACTGCGGGCGGATGGTGTGTGGCGAATGCTTCGGCGACTACACGTTGCCGAAGGCCGGTGGCCCCGGCGTATGTGAGCTGCTGTTGTGCTCGACATGTGGAGAGGAGCTCGGGGCTTCTCCCGTCTCGGAAGACGAGCCCCCCGCGGCCCGGGACGTTCCTCCCCCCAGCAGCCCGTGGGAGGTGCTCGGCGTGGCTCCGGGCACGCCCCTCTCCGAGGTGAAGCGGGTCTACCTCGCCCTCATCACCCAGTACCATCCGGACAAGGTGGCGCAGTTGGGTCCGAAGCTCCAGGCGCTGGCAACGGAAGAGACGCGCCGGCTCAACGAGGCGTGGAGCGAACTGCGCAGGCGGGCCAGCTGAGAAGACGAGGCCGACGTCGCGAAGTGCTCGCTCCTGGGGGCACGTACGGCCGACGCGGCAAGGGAGACTTCGAGGGGGGGTGACCGTCCTCCGAGCGACGCGGGGAAGGAGTGCTCCTTGCGACACCCGCCCGAGCGTTTGATGGCGTGCCTCTCCCTCCTTGTTTATTGGACCGCCAAGGAGGCACTCCTTCCCGCCCCTGTTTTGGAGAGAGTCCCATGCGAATCTTGTCGATGACCATCCTCCTCGCCGCCCTCCTGTCGGGATGTAGCGGCAAGACTTCCAACCCCCCAGGCGGCCCGCCGGCCACGGAGCAGCCGCCCGAGGAACTCCTTCCCAGCGGCCCCCCCGTCCCGACGGGCCCTCCCAACGTGCCCGAGTTCCAACCGGCCTTCCCCGGTCAGACGCGCGTTCCGGCCATCCAGACGAAGACGGCCTTGCAGGTCACTGAGATTGCCTCGGGCTTCAGGTATCCCTGGGCCATCGCCTTCCTCCCCGACCAGCGCATGCTGGTGACGGAGAAGCCCACCGGCTCGCTCTACATCGTCACGCCCCAGGGCGCGAAGTCTCCCGCCGTCGCGGGTCTGCCGCCCGTGGACGGCCGTGGACAGGGCGGTCTGCTCGATGTGGAGGTGGGCCCCGACTACGCCCAGAGCGGCCTCATCTACTGGACCTATTACGAGCCGCGCGCGGGCGGCAATGGTCTGGCGGTGGCACGCGCGAAGCTCGTGGAGGGTGCGCAGCCTCGCGTGGAGGGCGTGCAGGTCATCTTCCGCATGATGCCCACGCTCGAGTCGACCCTGCACGCGGGAGGACGGCTGGTGTTCACCCCCGATGGCAAGCTGTTCGTCACGCTCGGCGAGCGCTCCATCCTCGAGGGCCGCGTGCAGGCGCGCGATGTGCGGAGCCACTTCGGCAAGATCGTCCGCATCAACCCCGACGGCTCGGTGCCCCTGGACAACCCGTTCGTGAACACCGAGGGAGCCAGGCCGGAGATCTGGTCGGTGGGGCACCGCAACATCCTGTCGGGGGCGCTCGACCGCCAGCAGCGGCTGTGGACGGTGGAGATGGGGCCGCGCGGGGGAGACGAGCTCAACCGCCCCGAGGCGGGCAAGGACTATGGCTGGCCCACCATCGGCTATGGCGAGGAGTACTCGGGCGCGCGCATCCACGAGAGCCCGCAGGGCCCGGGCATGGAGCAGCCCGTGTACTACTGGGATCCGGTGATCTCGCCCTCGGGGATGACCATCTACACCGGGGAGCTCTTCCCCGAGTGGCGCGACAACGTCTTCATTGGAGGCCTGTCCAGCCAGGCGCTGGTGCGGCTGATGATGAGGAATGACCGCGTGGTGGGCGAGGAGCGGCTGCTCACGGACTTGCGCGCGCGCATCCGCGAGGTGGTGCAGGGCCCTGAGGGAGCGCTCTACCTGCTCACCGACGAGACCAACGGCAAGCTGCTCAAGCTCACCCCGCGCTGAACCGGCCCGGGGAAGGTGTCAAAGGACCGGGTAGGCGGGCCCGAGACCCTTGGCGCGTACCTGGTGCGGCTGTCCCTGCTCGGGCCTATCCGCATGGCTGATACCGTAACGTTGTCGTGACGTTGAAAAGGTGACGGAGCTGTAAAATTCGCACGGGGGTATGGGGTCCCCCATGCGAATTCCCAGGGGATGAGAACCGTCTCCCCGCCCGCGCCTGTCTCCGAAGCGGAACTCTCCCAGTGTGAGCGTGAGCCCATCCACCTGTTGGGGGGCATCCAGCCGCACGGGGTGCTGCTGGCCTTCACCGAGCCGGAGTTCCGCCTGGCGGTGGTGAGCGCCAACACCGAGTCGTTGCTGGGTCAGCCGCCGCGAGCGCTCGTGGGCCGGCCGCTCGCCGAGGTGCTCCCTCCGGCCTCGCTGGCGCTCGTCACCCAGGTCCTGGCGCAGGGCGCCACCGGAAACCTCGTGCGCCTCGAGGCCTCGGGGCGGTTCTTCAACGGGCTGGTGCATCGAAGCGGCGAGCTGGCCGTGCTGGAGTTGGAGCCCGAGGGGGAGCAGGGGACGCCCGAGGCGGACTCGATGACGGCGGTGAACCTGCTGCTCTCGCCGCTGACCCGGGCCCGGGGCCCGCGGGGGTTGCTCCAGGCGGCGGCGGACGCGGTGCGCACGCTCATCGGCTTCGACCGGGTGATGGTGTACCGCTTCGACGCGGACTGGCACGGGGAGGTGGTGGCGGAGAGCCTCGCCCAGGGGGTGGACGGCTTCCTGGGCCGGCACTTCCCCGCGAGCGACATCCCCGCCCAGGCCCGTGCCCTCTACACGCGCAACACCCTGCGCCTCATCGCCGACGCACGCGCCCAGCCGGTGCGGCTGGTGCCCGAGGTGCTCCCCGGCGTGGGCCGTCCGCTGGACCTGTCCGGCGCGGCCCTGCGCAGCGTGTCCCCCGTGCACCTGGAGTACCTCGCCAACATGGGGGTGGCCGCCTCCTTCTCCCTCTCGCTGGTGAAGGACGGCACGTTGTGGGGGCTCATCGCCTGTCACCACTCGGCGCCGCGGTGCCTGTCGCCGGCGACCCGGCAGGCCTGCGACGTACTGGCCCGATTGCTGGCGTTGCAGCTGGGGGCCGAGGAG